>NZ_JBITCT010000043.1:0-96432 GCF_044453465.1 Streptomyces sp. NPDC051677 | reverse complement strand
GGCGTTCTACGACTTCCCCGCCGAGCACTGGGTCCATCTCAGGACGACGAATCCGATCGAGTCGACCTTCTCCACCGTGAAGCTTCGGACCAAGGCCACCCGCGGCGCCGGCAGCCCGGCCGCGGCCCTCGCGATGGTCTTCAAACTCGTTGAGTCCGCCCAGGCCCGCTGGCGAGCGGTCACCGCACCCCACCTCGTCGCCCTCGTCCGAGCTGGCGCCCGCTTCGAGAACGGCCTCCTCGTCGAACGAGACAAGACCCTCGCAGCGTGATCCACCTCAACTGATCCACAAGTCTTGACAATTACTCTGTCAAAGAGGCATGGGCCCGACCGCCAACCCGCCTCCTACCACGCCGATACGTATACGCCTCACGCCGTGCGTGGTACGGGCATGGTGGCTGCAGCCGTGTGTGCAGCGTCTGCCGCCCCGCCTTTCTCGTGAGCCCCCTCGATGTCGGGACGGCAGTGGAAGACCTGGATGCCGAACTCGCAAACTACTGCCGCGCCTTGCTCGTGGCCACGACTTCGATGGCGACTTGGAGGGGTGTCTCCGCATTCCCGAGTAGTGCCCGGGTGATGACGATCGCCTGAATGATGCTCATGCCGCGCTCGACCAGGAGGGCTTGGACAGCCTCCATTCCATCGCTCTCAAGGACTGGCCGGGACTCCTCGACCAGCGCGGCCCAGCGTGCGGCTTGCTCGGGACGTACTCCGCTCATGTGGTCAAACACGACTGCTTCCTTCCCGTGCCGAGCCGATGGGTTGTGCTCCCGTGTCGTCGCAGCTGACTGCGGAGCTCAGGGCCTTCACGGCGTCATCGAACTGGTCGATCGAGAAGGTGAGTGGGATCGCGTCGATGCACGGGACGACTTCGAGCACGCCACGATCAGCGTGGCGTCGGCGCGCGAAGCGGAACTCATGGCTGGTCATATTCTGATTGTCGCAGCTCAGTCCCTCCCTCTTACTCCTGGTCATGGTGAGGGTGAGGGTCATGTCCGGGACGGAGATTCCGAGAGGCCCGCTGCGGAGTCGGGATCCCTAGGTCGACGACGGTCCGATGGTCACAGCGTCGGCCAATCCGGGCCAGTCCGTCCTCTGCGCCGGCAGGGCTGACATGCAGTCCATCGACCTCGCCGAGCCAGCCTTCGCGTTCGGCTTCGGCGATGCGGGCGATCAGGTTGGCGCGAATCACGGCTGTACATCTGCGCGATGTCGCTTCCGGCGCGCCGGCCCCGGCAGCCCCGCGCGCGAGCGGTACGTCCTCCGTCCCGGCCGCGGCACGGACTCGGCCTCCCGGTCTCGAGACCTCGATGCCGGAGCTCTCGCCCGTCGCCCTCTCTGCCCACCGCCGTCGCGCGTGCCGTCTCCGGGATACGTGAGCAGCGACGACGTCGGACGTCTTCAACGCGATTGCCGAGCCGCAGCGCCGGGAGATCTTCATCGGCCGACGGCGTGGTATGCGGACGTACGCCGCACGCGGGCTCTTCCCGTGCCCGACGCACACGGCCCCGGATCGGCCGGTTCAGCGGTCCCGGTCCCGCAGCGGCCGGACCTTTGGCCAGCTCTCCCCCTCCCCTGCGAACCCCTCCCCCCGCCTACCACATACCGCATGACACCGGCGTACCGCAGGGATCACTCCCGACGCCGCCCGAAGCCAAGGCAGAAGCTCAGTAGCGACACGTCGGAAGATCGGCACGGTCTTGGAAAGGGTGAATGATCTGCAGGTTTGTTCATCGGGTGCTCCGGCGGGATGCACGAGGAGCGGGTGTTGTCACGTCAACGAGCAGTCCGGGCTGTGCGCCGATGGGGTGGTTTGGCCGGCTGTCGGCCGATCGTGCGTGCGGAGTCGGCGAACACTGGTCGGGGGGTGGCGCGGGCCACCGGGGAAGGGGACGGTATGACCGAGGGCACGGTTCTGGTGGCGGTGGCGGAGCATCCGGAGGACGGGGGCGCCGCCGCTGAGCAGTTGGCGCGCGTCGCCGAGGGGATCCGGGCGCGCGGCTTACCGGTCCGCTGGGTGGTGAGCGCCGGTGACGCCGAGGCGGTGCTCAGGACGGAGGCCGGTCTGGCCGCGGCGGTGGTCGCCTGGGACCTTCCGCCCCGAGCCGAGGACGGGCCGGGCGGCGCGACGGTGCTGCGCCGGATCGGGCACCGGTTCCAAAACCTGCCGGTGTTCCTGGTCATGGCGGACGAGGGGCTGCGTGAGCTGCCATTGTGGGTGTCGCAGTCGGTGGTGGGCTATGTGTGGCCGCTGGAGGACACGCCGGCGTTCATCGCGGGGCGCATCACCACCGCCGCGCGCGCCTATCAGGACGCCCTGCTGCCGCCGTTCTTCAAGGCGCTGCGGCGCTTCGAGGACGCGCACGAGTACTCATGGCATACTCCGGCGCACTCCGGCGGTGTCGCCTTCCTCAAGTCGCCCGTGGGCCGGGCGTTCCACGACTACTTCGGGGAGCGGCTGCTGCGCAGCGACCTGTCGATCTCGGTGGAGGAGCTCGGCTCCCTGTTCGAGCACACCGGCCCGATCGGCGAGGCGGAGCGCAACGCCGCGCGGGTCTTCGGCTCCGACCGCACGTACTTCGTCCTGCACGGCGACTCCACCTGCAACCGTCTGGTCGGCCACTTCAGCGTGACCCGCGACGAGATCGCCCTGGTGGACCGCAACTGCCACAAGTCGGTTCTGCACGGCTTGGTCGTCTCCGGCGCCCGGCCGGTGTACCTGGTGCCCACCCGCAACGGCTACGGCCTCGCCGGACCGCTGCCGCCGGCCGAGATCGCGGCGGACTCGGTGGCGGCGCGGATCGCGGAGAGCCCCCTCACGCAGGACGCGGTGTCCTCGCGTGCCCAATACGCGGTGTTCACCAACTCCACGTACGACGGGCTGTGTTACGACGCGGCGACGGCGGCCCGGGCCTTCGCGGCCGGCGCACCCCGGCTGCACTTCGACGAGGCGTGGTTCGCATACGCCCGCTTCCATCCGCTCTACGCGGGGCGCTACGGAATGTCGGTGGACGAGGAGGCCTTCCCCGGCCCCGACCGGCCGACGGTCTTCGCGACCCAGTCCACGCACAAGCTGCTGGCGGCGTTGTCCCAGGGCGCCATGGTGCACGTCCGGTCCGCGCCGCGGGCGCCGGTGGAGCATGAGCGGTTCAACGAGGCGCTGATGATGCACGGCACGACGTCGCCGCTGTATCCGATGATCGCCTCGTTGGACGTGGCCACGGCGATGATGGACGGTCCGCAGGGGCGGTGGCTGGTCGACGAGGCGGTGTCGGAGGCGGTCCGGTTCCGCCAGGAGATGGTGCGGATCGGGCGGCGGATCGAGGCCGCCGGGGACCGGCCGCCCTGGTTCTTCGGGGTGTGGCAGCCGGGCGAGGTGACTGACCCGGCGAGCGGGGCGAGGCTGCCGTTCGACGAGGCTCCGGCGGACCTGCTGCGGACCGAGCCGTCCTGCTGGCACCTCGCACCCGACGCGGACTGGCACGGCTTCCCCGGTCTGACCGACGGCTACTGCATGCTCGACCCGATCAAGGTCACCCTGACCTGCCCGGGGCTCGGCGCGACCGGTGTGATGTCCGACTGGGGCGTCCCGGCGCGGGTGCTCACCGCCTATCTGACGACGCGCGGCATCGTCGTGGAGAAGACCGACAGCTACACCGCGCTGGTGCTGTTCTCCATGGGCATCACCAAGGGCAAGTGGGGCACGCTGCTGGACGCCCTGATGGACTTCAAGGATCTCTACGACGGCGATGCCCCGCTGGATCGGGTGCTGCCCACGCTGCTCGCCGAGCACCCGCGGCGCTACGCCGGACTGACGCTGCGCGACCTGTGCCAGCAGATGCACGATCACTTGCGCGAGGCCCGCCTGGTCGAACTGCTCGACACGGCCTTCCAGCAACTCCCGCAGCCGGTCGCCCCGCCCCAGGCGTGCTATCAGAGCCTGATCCGTGGCGGCACGGAACGGATCCGCCTGAGGGACGCATCGGGCCGCGTCGCCGCGGCGATGGTCACGGTGACGCCGCCCGGCATCCCGGTCCTCATGCCGGGCGAGAGCGTCGGGGAGGAAGAGGGCCCGCTCCTGCGCTACCTCAGCGCCCTGGAGTCCTTCGACCGCCGTTTCCCAGGCTTCGGCAGCGAGACGCACGGCGTGACCCGTGCCCCCGACACCGGCCACTACCTGATCGAGTGCCTGCGTCCGGACGAGCAGAAGGGCCTCGCCGGCGCCCTGACACCGGCGCAGCGGCAGGGTCGGACGGCGCCAGGTCGGGGAGTCGAGTCCGAGGGAGCGCGGGTGGGGTGACGGTGGGGCGGCTGGGGCCGGAGACGGCGGCCCCGGCCCGGCGGAAGTACCCGCGCCACGGCGAGTTCAGAACCCATGGGGTGCGGTTGGCCAAGCCATGCCGGCCGGCGGTAGAGATCGCCGCTGATGACTACTCCGTCAGGCCCGCTGCGGGGGCCGACCGATGGAGATGGCCCTTTGGGACGGGCTTCGCCCATGCTCGTAAACTCATGACATGGCATTCATGAGCACCCCGCACTGCTGCTTTCTGTGATCGGAAGGCGTTGAGGGCGATGCCGGGCGGCGTCGCCCTCCTTGGTGTGCCTGCTGCGTGAACCTCATTCCCTACGCTGCCCGTTCCTTCCTGAGGCAGTGACGCTCTGAGCGGCGTGCAGGCACGGTCTCTTCCCTTCACCCCTGCCAGGAGTGCCTCGTGCCCGTGTCGCTTCCCCCTGCCCTCGAACTCTCCCTCGACCTGCTGTGCTGCCCGACGTGCCGCACGCCCCATCTGCACCCCGACCGCGGCGCACTGCGCTGCCCGGGCGGCCACACCTTCGACATCGCCCGCCACGGCTACGCCGGCCTGCTGACGGGCAGCCGCGCCACCAGCGGCGACGACGCGGCCATGGTCCAGGCCCGGGACCGATTCCTGTCCACCGGCGCCTACACGCCCATCCGGCAAGTCGGGGCCCGCCTGGCGGCCGGCGTCATGGCTGAACAGGCCACGGTGGTGGACGTGGGATGCGGCACGGGCTACTACCTGGCCGGCGTACTCGACCAGCTGCCCGGCGCCCGTGGTCTGGGCCTGGACACATCGGTACGCGCCTTGCGCTCGGCAGCCCGCGCCCACGACCGGGCCGCCGCGGTGGCCTGGGACGTCTTCCGTCCCTTCCCGCTGGCCGACGGGGTGGCCGATGTCGTGCTGAACGTGTTCGCCCCGCGCAACCCGGCGGAGTTCCACCGTGTGCTGCGCCCGACCGGCCGGTTGATCGTGGTCCGTCCCACCGGGCGGCATTTGGCCGAGCTGCGCGGCCGGGTGTCTGCGATGGTCACGGTCGACCCGGCCAAGGAACAGCGCCTGCACCGGGCGCTGGATCCCTACTTCGAGGCAGCCGTCACCGAACAGGTGGAGTACCCCGCGACCCTGGCCAGGCCGGATGCCCTGGACCTGGTAGCGATGACGCCGAGCGCCCGCCACGTAAGCCGTGCAGACCTCAAAGATGACGGCCTCCTGCCCGATCAGGTCACCGTCTCCGTGCTGGCCACCGCCTACCGGCCTCGGTGACCACGAGCGTGCGCATGCGCCTGCTGACCGGGGCGCGCACATCGGTCTGGACCGCGTCTCCACGTGTCTTCTCGCGCTCATGGATCCACAGGCGGGTACCTGCACAGTGTCCGGCGCCGGCCACCTGCTGCCCCTCGTCATTCAGCCCGGGGGCGTTCCCCAGATGCTGTGGGCTCCGGCCGGCCCTCCTATCGGTACCGAACTCGGAGACTACGAATCGATCACTGTCCGGATCGAACCTGGTGATGTGCTGCTGCTCTACACCGACGGTCTGGTGGAGCAGCGCGGCACTGACATCGACGTCTCGCTGCAGGCGCTCGCTGATCAGAGTCTGCGGCGGACGGCCCATTGGAGGACCTGCTCGACGCCCTTCTGGACGGGCTGGCGAACGGCGTTCCCGAGGATGACGTCGCGCTGCTCGCTGTCCGCAGGCGGACGAACTGACGCCTCGACTGCCGTTGAACACGGTCTCCGTGCTGACGTCCCGCCCATCACCGTCCCGGCCCTTCACCCGCCTCGAACGGGTGAATCCGGTCGGCCGGAATCTCGGGCTCGCATCCTGCTCCTGCTGCACACGGACCCGCGATTCCGGGAGGGCCAACCGGGTTCCATGGCGGGGAGGGTCGCACCGGTGTGCCCCGCCGCAGCCCTCACACGCCGAAATCCACGGGAACGTTGCACCCGGCCGTCCGGCGGCGTCTTGCTCGCGCTCGCGGTCGTAGGGGTTCTTGGCGACCTGGTGGCGGCCTCCTCCTTCGTCATCCCTCGTCGAAGACGAGGTCTTCGGCGGGGTGCGTCATCCGGACGGTGTGCCCGTTGGTGATCTTGACGATGTAGTCCAGGCCGGTGGTGGCGTGGCCGGTGGACAGGATGAAGAAGCGGTCCTGCTTCTGGGCGAGGAAGGCGGGGAACCCGGTCAGCGACGGGTCGCCGAGGCGCAGGTAGTCGACGAGGCGGCGGAACAGCTTGGGCAGGATCACCACCTGGTCGGTGACCGACGGCATTCCGGTGACCTTCGCGCCCTTGGTGGTCACGTCCTGCGGCCACAGCCCCTTGCCGCCCTTCTGCGCCTTGTGGGCCACGTCGGTCAGTTCGTCGCGCAGGTCGGGGTAGAGGTTGCGGTAGTAGGTGGGGTAGGCCAGGCCGGTGGCCAGCAGGTGGTGGTTGGCCGTTTTCCGCAGCAGTGCCACGTCGACGTTGATCCACGATCCGCTGGCCTTGGGGGCCTTGCCCTTGCCGACCAGGGCGATGCAACGGCCGTAGAGGTCGGCGCCCCTGGTGAGGATGAAACCGGGTACCTGGTCGGGTGTCGCCGCGGTGACGGTCTCGTCCGGGTCGCGCTGCACGTTCTTGAAGCCGAGCCACTTGAGCAGTTCTGCTGCTGCGGCGTGCGCGAACTCCAGGGGCTGGTGCACCCGCGGCGCGGTGCCGTAGTGGGTTTCCAGGGCGTCGACGGCGTCGAGCCGTAGTTGGTTGCTGCCCAGGTGGTTGTGCTGGACCGGGTGGGTGCCGTGGAGGAGGCCCCACTCGGTCGGGTCGTCCGGGGTGAAGTGGAGGGAGTCCCCGTCCGGCTGGGCGTGGAGAGCATGGAACGACCCCTGGATCAGCAGCATCGTCATGTGGGCCCCAAAGGGTGAGGAGGGGGCGCCGCATGTCGTTACATGCGGCGCATAACGGTGCAAAACTACGCATTGCATGTGACTGCGGCAATTTCTGATACTCCGCTGGGTCAGGGACGACGGCGTCGTCAGAGCGAAGCATCGGCATGATTCGACGGCCGCCTGTCCGCAGCCCGTCAGTGACTCCGATAACCCCAGCTACGCCGTCCTTGTCCGGCCCGGTGGCGCTCGAACCCGGTCGCCGATGTCTGGCCCATGCCACCAGTATCCAGACCGGGGACCGAACGGAGCGGTGCTGTTGCAAGTGCTGGCCGCGATCCATCATCTGTGGACCGCGGCCAACGGACTCAGCTGTCGTACGGGGTGGTGACGTCCAGGACCCAGGTCACGCCGAAGCGGTCGGTGAGCATGCCGTACAGCGGCGCCCACTGCGCGCGCTCCAGCGGACGGACGATGGTGGAGTCGTCGGCGAGCTTGCCCCACAGGGCGCTGATCTCCGCGGCGTCGTCACCGCGTACGGAGACGAAGAACGGGTTCTCGCCCTGGTTCCAGGGCAGTTGCGAGGGGACGTCGTAGGCCATGACGTGGAAGCCGTTGTCGCCGGCCACCTCGCCCCACATCACCCAGTCCGCCTCGCTCTCGTTCTGCACGGCGCCCGCGTCCTTGTAGGTGACGGCGACGGTACGTCCGCCGAAGACGGACTGGTAGAAGTCCAGCGCCTCCCGCGCGGCGCCTCGGAAGTTCAGGTGAGTGGTGGTGGTGACGGACATGACTGCTCCTTGCCTCGATCGAGTGGTGAATGCGCCGTCGGCCGTCCAGGCGCGATGCGGCGGCCGTGACCAGGAGCGATGCGCTCCCGAGCGGCTCGAAGGCCACGATGGCGGAGGTAGCGGACAGGGTGGGTCCTGTACTTCGGTGAAGATGGATCTCATGCAGAAAACGTCCTCCCGGCTGCTCTCGCTGCTCTCGCTGCTTCAGACGCACCGTGACTGGTCCGGCGACGATCTCGCCGGGCGTCTCGCAGTCACCTCGCGCACCGTGCGCCGTGACATCGACCGCCTGCGCGAACTCGGCTACCTGATCAGGACGGTCAAAGGGCCGGGCGGCGGCTACTGCCTGGAGGCCGGCGCTCGGCTGCCGCCCATGCTGTTCGACGACGGCCAGGCCGTCGCCCTGGCCGTCGCGCTGCAGACCGCGGCCGCCGGCGCCACCGTCGCCGAAGACGCCGCCCGCGCCCTGGCGACCCTCCGACAGGTCATGCCACCGCGCCTGCGTCACCGCATCGACCTGCTGCACATCACCGCGGTCCAACCGCCCACGGCCCGCGACACCCTTGAAGTCGACGCTCAGGTCCTGCTGGAGCTGAGCCGCGCCATTCACGCCCGCGAGGAACTTCGCTTCGACTACACGCCCGATCCCAGCGCCTCAGCTGATGAGGTCCGCCGCGTACAGCCCCACCACCTGGTCACGTGGCGGCACTGCTGGTATCTCGTGGCCTTCGACCTCGACCGCGAGGACTGGCGCACCTTCCGCGTCGACCGCATCCGGCCCCGCACACCCACCGGCCCCCGTTTCACCCCGCGCGAACTCCCCGGCGGCAGCGTGTCCACTTTCGTCACCAGCCGATTCCGCGGCAACGACGGCACCACCATCGACTGGCCCTGCCGAGGCGAAGTCGTCCTGCACCTCTCGGCCGCCGACGTCGCGCCCTTCGCCCAGGGCGCAACCGTCGAGGAACTCGGCCCCCAGCACTGCCGGCTCACCCTCGGCTCCTGGTCATGGACGGGACTGGCCGCCGCCCTCGGCCGCTTCGACGCCGACATCGAAGTCATCGGCCCACCCCAACTCGCCGCGGCATTCGCCGACCTCGCCGCCCGCTACGGCCGCGCCGCACCCACCGCAAGGCCGCAGAGCAGCCCGACGCCGTGAGAACGAAACACACCGCCCCCTCAGCACATCCGTGGACCCCAGTTCACCAACAGGCACGGAAGAACATCGGAGCGAAGGCCGGCGTTCCTGTCAGGCGCCGGCGCCGCCGTCGACCGGCAGGATCGCGCCGGTCACGTACGAAGCCCGGTCGCTGAGCAGCCACGCGGCCGCCTCGGCGATCTGACGGGGCTCGGCCATCCGATGGAGCGGGATCGTTGCGGTCATCTGCTCGACGATGCCGGGAGTCGCCGCCTCCCAGGTGTCGATCATCTCCGTTGAAGTGCCGCCGGGGGTGATGCCGTTGACCCGGATCGGTCACCGGCCCAGTTCACCGCGGCGGTCTCGGTGAGGCTGTTGAGCGCGCGCTTCATGGCGCCGTATGCGGGCAGGGCGGGGTTCGCGCGGCGGCTGCCGATGCTGGAGGTGTTGACGATCGCTCCGCCGCTGCCCTGCCGCACGAGGGCGGCCTCGGCGGTCATGGCGGTCCAGTGCGCGCGGAAGTTGACGGCGAACTGCTCGTCGATGTCCTCGTGGCTGGTGGTGTCGACCGGGCCGAACTGCTGCTGGGGCACCGCGCCGTTGTTGAAGGCGCCGTCGAGCCGTCCGTGCAGCTTTTCGACGCGGTCGACGGCGGCGCGGATCGTGAAGCGGTAGCGGCTACGACGTGTCCGCGCGAGCCCCCGGAAACCGCCCTGCGGCCGGGGGCTCGCCCGTTCCGTCAGGTCACACCGGCTCGGGGACGCGGGTGGGCGCCTGGTCCTTGCGTATCTCGCGCTCCGCCAGGTACGACAGCGCAGGTGCCGCGCTGAAGCTGATCGCCTGGTACAGGAGGGTGAGCGTCATGGCCACGGAGACGACGCCGAAGGGCAGCGCGGTGACCGACAGGACGGCGAAGCCGAGGAAGAGCACGGCGAGGACGGTCTCCGCACCGGCGCTGTTGAACACCTGGATCCTGGATTGCAGTCGGCGGAACTTGTCGGTCCTGTTCCACCTGGCCGGCCGGTTGAACATCGCGATCAGCGCCGCTTTCCCGATCACGTAGAAGAGAGCGCGCTGGGCCAGGACGGCTCCGGCGAAGTCGCGTGCGGTGAAGCCCATGACCTTGCGGTACACCGTCCACTGCAGCAGCCGCCTGCCCGCCATCACAAAGAGGAACGGCACGTACCAGGTCACCGGCACCGGCCACACGTCATCGTTCGCGATCATGGACAGCAGCATGGCCGGGGGCACCGCCAGCCCGGCGAACCGGATGCCGCGGAGGGCGTTTATCAGACCGTGGTTGGCGTGGTATATCCGCTGCGCGGCATTCAGGTGCGAGGAGGTCCGCCCCGCCCCGGGGCGGAACATGTGCGCATGAGCGCGGATCTCCTGCACCGGACCGTAGGTCCAGCGGAACCGCTGCTTCTTGTATCCGTTCCAGGTCTCCGGCACGAGCCCCCGGCCGTGCGGGTGCTTGAGGTAGACCGACTTGTACCCACTCGCGTGGATGCGGATGGCGAGCTCGGAGTCCTCGGTCAGGCACCATTCCGCCCACCCGCCGGCCTTGTCGAGGGCGGCCAGACGGATGGCGGACATCGTGCCGACGGTGAGGCCTGCCCCGTTCTCGTCGAGCGCGACCATGTGTGCGGCGAAGAAAAGGGCGTACTCCGCGTTGGCGATCCTGGTGAAGGCCGACGACTCGTAGTCGCGGTAGGCGTGAGGGCACTGCACGAAGCCCGTCTCGGGGTCTTCGAAGTACCCCACGGTGTTCGCCAGCCAGTTCGGTTCGACGATGTAGTCGGCGTCGACCACGCCCACCACTTCCGCGCGAGGGTCGATGTGGGGCCGTGCCCAGTTCAGCGCGCCGGCCTTCGCGCCGGTGATCCCCTCCACGTGCAGGAACCGGAACCGCGGTCCCAACCGGGCGCAATGCTCTTCCACTGGCCGCCAGAGGCTTTCGTCCATGGTGTTGTTGTCGATGACGATCACTTCGTAGTCGGGGTAGTCGAGCCGGCTCAGCGCGTCGAGCGTGTCTATGACCACCTCGGGCGGCTCGGCGTGGATCGGGAGCTGCACGGAGACCATCGGCGCGAATCCGACCGGACGAGGGCGCGCCGTCGCCCCGGCCCTGCGCCACCGGGAGCGCAGGAGCACTTCGGCGCCCGTGATCTCGTCGAGCAGGTCGGAGGGGAGGCACACGATGGTCAGTACGGAGCTGATCGTGACGAACACGACGGTCATCGTGCTCACCCCCGAGTTGACCGCTTTCGTCGCGAACGGCACCAGCCACACCACCGGCAGGACACTCAAAAACGCGCAGGTCACGACGAATAGGATGCCGACGGGCCGGAACGCGGACAGCCGTCGGCGGGCCACGAAGCTGAGCGCCGTCACGCAGAGCGCGGTAACCGAGCCCCACTTCAGGGAGCCCCCGAAGGCCACGCTCACCAGCAGAGCCGCGCCGAAGCAGAGGACGTGGATCGTGACGGGGGAACGCTGTTCCCACGCAGTGGGTTGTGGATGCAGCGACAGCGTGAGGATGGCGGCCAGCTGTGCCGCCGCCACGATCAATAACGTGGCGACCAGAACATTCATGAGGTTCCAACTTTCCGATGTGCGAGGAGAGGCCGGGTCGCAACGCGACAGGGCGCACCCAGGCAGGGGTGTGTCAGCACGCCCGGTGGTGGGGTGGTGTTGGGGTGGGCATGCGGACCGTGCGGGCTGCCGGAGGAGACCGAACGTGAGATCACGGTCGGGCCGGCGCCGGGCGACGAGGTCCGAGGCCGCGCAGTGTCCGGGCGCAGCCGGTCCGTCGTCACCAGATCCGCGGCGCTCCCACCCTGATGCCGGTGCGGGGCATCGGGAACGCCTGCTGTTTCTCCAGGGCGTGCGAGTGGTGCTGGTCGCCCGGCTGATGGTGGATGGCCGCCTTGTCGCTGCCTGACGTGACCCGAACAGCGTCGTACGGGTCAATCGCCGGGATACCGCGGTCGGCGCGGCGGTTCCCCGCGGTTCAGCGCGATTTCTCGACCGGAAGGATCCCCGCTCTCGGACCGGCCGACGGTGACTCCGGGCTCAAGATCGTGATCATTTCTGCCGCGCCCGGCAGCGGTGACGAGAGCAGACTGCAGCTCGCCGCAGTCGCCGTCCTTCGGACATCACGAGCGACCCGCGCCCTCGCGGGTAGCCGGGGTGCGGCTGCGGCCGTTCGAGTGGACGCGGAAGCGGCGTTGATGAACGAAACCCCAGGGACAGCCACGAGCGAGAGCGCCCGCTTGCGATCCGTGACGCGCGAAACGCCTCAGGACCGAGGTCCGGGTGGGGGCCTGTGTGTCGCCCGCCTGCCCTGCGTCCCGTCCCGCGTGTCAACCATGTTCACGTTTCTCCGTTTCCGAACTCACTTCCTGTGCCGCTGCGTTGAATCGTGTCAGGTGTGAGCGGCTGTTTCCGCCCTCGCGGCCGGTGAGCGGCTAAGTACAGGGAAACCGGACGCGAAGCGTCCGCGGGCCGTGCGGCGTCAGAGGGAGTCGGTGAGAACAGCGGTGACGAGTTCGGTGCGGGAGCGTTTTCCGGTGCGCGCGAACAGCCGGGACAGGCGTCGGGTGACCGCGTCCTCGGTGAGCCGTAGGACGGTGGCGATCTGGCGGGTGGTGAGCTGTTCGGCGAGGAGGGTGGCGAGCAGCTGGTCGTTCTCGGCGGTGGCCTGCGTGCGGCCGGGGACGGTGAGTCCGGCCTCTCGCAGGGCGGTCCTGGTGTGGAAGCGCCACAGGGTGGCGCCGGTCGTGCCGAACAGGTCGTACGCCTCGTGCAGCAGGGTGGCCGGGACCGCGCCCGCGGTGGCGGCGGCTACCAGGGTGGTCGCCGTCTCGAAGGGCAGGCCGCGGGTGCGGGCGAGGTCGACGGCCTCGCGCAGGTTGTGGCGGGCGGCGTCGGGCGTTTCCTGCCGCAGAACGCGGGCCGAGGCCAGCAGGTGCAGCAGGCGGGACCGGTCGGTGCCCGTCCGAGGGGCGATGCGCCCCAGGTGTTGCAGGCAGGCCATCGCCTCGCCGGTGTGCCCCGCCTCGGCCGCCACCTCCGCCAGCAGGGCCCACAGCTCGTCCGTGCCGTAGATCTGGTCGTGTGCCTGTGCCGAGGCCAGTGCGCTGCGCAGGGTCCTGTCGGCGCCGTCCGGGTCGCCGAGGACCATGAGCACTTCTGCTTCCGATGCGTGCAGCGCGCACTGCGGTGGGCTGCCTTCGGCGCCACGCATGCCCTCCACGAGCTGGAGCGCGCCGGTGATGCGCCCCCGGGCGAGCAGGATGGCCGTCGTCCGCGCGGGAAGCGGCGAGCTGTCCGACACCGGGGTCGACTGCACTTCGTTGCCGGCCAGCAGCCTGCGGCCCGATTCCAGCGCCTGGTCCCACCGGCCGGTGAGGTGATCGAAGAGGAACCGGCTGAGCGGGGGCAGCATGTGCACGGACAGGCCGACGGTCTCCAGCAGGGTCTTGGCCGCATTGAGGTCGTAGCCGGTGAGCAGGGTGTCGAACATGCCTCCGGCCAGCGAGTACACCTTGCCAGGGGGCAACTCCGGAGCGTCGTGCATGGCCAGCTCACGCCGGTACGGTTCGGGTCGGCCCCTTGCCAGGTCGGCCATGGCGCTGAACCGGCCGGGCGCCGCACGTGCGCGTGGGCTGGTGTTCCACACCGTTTCGGTCTGTTCCAGCAGTTCCGCTGCCTCCTGCCAGTGCGACAGGTGGCACAGGGCCAGGGCCTGGCCGGTCACCTTGGCGAGGGCGGGTACCGGTAGCCCGTCCCACCAATGGGTCGTTGCGAGTCGGGACATCGCCTGCCAGTCCCGTTCATTGGCCGTGACCGCCACGACGAGGCAGGCGGCCTCCTGCAGGTCGAGATCGGTCAGTGTCGGTCCTGGGTTGCGCAGCAGAGACTCCCCGACAGCGCGGCCTGTTCGGTAATCGCACGCCAGGTAGGCAGCCGTGGCGTACCTCTGCAGGACAAGATCGCGGGCGGCGGCATGCTCGGTCAGGTCGCCGGCAGCCCGCAGCCACCGGAGCACCGCCTCGTCATCGGTACCGGGCCGCATCTCCTGGGCGGCGGCCGTCAGTTCGGCCAGCGCGCGCTCCCGGTCGACCAAGGAGCCCGCGTCTGCGATCCGGTCCGCGCGGTAGGCCCGTTCGCTCGCCTCGTCGAGCAGGACCGATGCCGGTGGAATCTCCTCTCCGGCGTGCTGCGCGTCCGCGTCCGTCCAGAACGCCTCGACCGCCGTGGCGGACAGCCGGCTGCGTTCCACCGGGCTCAGCCGCTCCCGGACGGTGTGCGCGGTCAGCGGAAGGCGGAAGGTCCAGCCTCGCACCGTGGTTCCGTCCGGTCCGCGCAGTTCGTCGACGACGCCCCACTCCACCAGGCGGCGGACACCGTCGCTGACAGCGTCGGCGGACAGGCCGGTCCACGCCGCGGTCAGGTGAAGTGCCGACCGGCCGAGGGGTCCCAGGATGCTCAGCGCCGCGGCCACCGCGCGCAAAGGGCCGTCAAGTCGGTCCAGCTCCGTCACGAACCGGTCGTCCTCGGGCAGCACCGGTACCTGGGCTCTCGCGGCGATGAAGGCATGGCCGTCGGCGATCCGGATGTCGCCCCGACCGGTCCAGCCGGTCAGCAGGGCCTCGACCGCTCCCGGGATGCCCCGCGTCAACTCGGCTGTCTGCCCGGCCAGGGCGGCATCGGGTCGCGCCTGCAGCCACCGCGCCACCAGCGTGGTGGTGTCGTCTGCTCCCAGCCGGGTCAGGACCACGATGTGGGCCCCCGCGACGCCTGCCAACCGGTCCATGATCCCGGCCGCCCCCTCACCACGTGGTGCCCGGTCCCCTTCGGTTGTCGCGCCGCCCGCGCTCGGTGCGACGTGCCGTACGGCCGACACCACCAGCCGGACGCCCGGACCCCGGGGCCATTCGATCCGGCTGAGTGCGGCCAGGGACTCGGGGTCGGCATGCTGGGCATCGTCGACCAGGACGGCCGCCGGTGCGCTGCGGGTGACAGCGGCGCGCAGGAGTGCCTCCATTGCCGTTTGGTCACGCCGGTCGACGGCCAGCAGCGCCCGGGAAACCGGCCCTGCGGACGGCCCCTGCCGTTCTTCGGCGGACCAGGACTCCTCCAGCGCCATGACCAGCCGCAGCGCGAGCAGCAACGGCCGCCCGCCGTCACCAGGGACACAGTCCACAGCATGCACGGCAGCTCCGTGGGCTCGCAGCCGCTCACCGACCGCGTGCAGGAACGCACTTCGTCCCACGCCGTGTTCGCCTCGTACGAGGAGCAGGCGCGGGCCGCCGGGGTCGTTCAGCAGGTCGTGCATCTGTTCCGACTCGCGCGCGCGGCCGAGCAGGCGGCGGTCGGTGCGCTCCATGCGGGCGGGTGTACCCCAGCGGGCCAGATCATTGGTTACCGACCGCGCAGCCACTGTGCAGTACATCCCTTTCTCTGGAGATATGCGCCGGTCCGCGGTGAACACTGCCGTTTCCAACTGTGCGCCGACGGCTGGGACTTCGCCCGTGCGCTGGCCATTATGAGCGGCGCCGCCCGCGTGACCCGCCAGGGCCCCTGCGCACGATGTCCCGGTGAACGGAGGCGTCGTTCTTGTCCGTACATGTAAAGGGAACGGAAAGGCGCCGGGTGTTGTCTCACATCGGGGCTGAGGAGAGCGAGCGAGGTGGCACCGTGCGGCAACAGCGTGGAGCGGTCATCGGCAGAGACAGCGTCGTCCGCGAGGTGGCCGATGCCCTGTGCGCGACCGATGCGGCGGCGCGTGTCCTGCTGGTCACCGCGGGGGCCGGGATGGGCAAGACCGCTGTGGTGGAGCAGGCGCGGCGTGCGGCGGCCCGGGCCGGCGCCGCAGTGGTGCGGCTCGGCTGGGAAGGCGACGGCGCCGAGGACACCGCCGATGCGCTCGTCATAGCCGCCGGATGCGGCCTGGTCCTCGCCGACCCCGACAACTGTCTGCTTCGTCTGCCCACCGCGCAGCGGACACGCTTGGGCGCCGCGGCGCGGGAGGGCGGGGTGAGTGGACTGGCCGCGTTCTCCAACGCACTGGCCACGGCGGCCCGCCGGCTGCCGTTCGCGCTGGTCGTCGACGGTGTCGAGCGCATGCCGCGGCACATCGCCGAGGCGTTGAGTCCGCTCCTGCGGATCTTGCGCCCGCACGGCGTCCCCGTGGTGATGGCCGGCCGCCCGCAGCCCGCGACGGACCCCGGTCGCGCCCAGCTGACGGCCGCGGCCGACCGTGTCCTCGTACTGCCGCCCCTGCGGCCGGACGACGTCGCCGCCCTCGTCGACAGCCACGTCGCCCGGCGGTTCGGCCGTCCGGCCGAACCTGCTCTGACGAACGCTGTGTCGCGGGCCTTGGGCACGCTGGCAGGCAACCCGCGGGCCGTGGTGTCGGTCCTCGACGCCCTGGACCCACAAGACCTGCTGGAACTCGACGGCCTGATGTGCCTCATGCGCGCCGAGAAACATCTGCGACTGACCGTCGAGGAAGCGTTCCTCCTCGGGTTCGGCAGGCCCCACGCGCCCCCGTACCCCGCGCTCGTCGAGGCGGCGATCGTCACCGCCTGTGTGCTGGACCATGCGGACGTGCACGTCGACGACGCGTTCAGGATGACGCCATCGGCCGGCGCCCGAGCCCTCGAACACACCCTGGACCGTCTGATCACGGACCGGATCCTGACTGCGGACCCACAGGGCCGCCTGTCGTTCGCCGTCCCGGCGCTCGCGGCGTCCTTACGGACCCTGCCCATCCGGCGCGATGTTCAGGGCAACTCCGCGCGCTATGTCGCGCAGCTGGCGGACAAGCTCGGCGCCGAGGCCACCGGCAGGGGCTACCCGAGGCTGGCCGACCGCGTCGCAGCCTCCGGCGCGCGCCTGGAGGACGATCTCGCGGTGCCGCTGCTGCTGGCCGCGGCCCGCGAGGATGCCAGGACCAACTGGCCCCGGTCGGCCCGCGCCTACGCGGCCGCGCTTCACCGGCTCCCGCCACAGGACCCGCGCACCCCTGGTGTGCTCCACGAGGCGAGCAGCCTGAGTCTGCGGCACGGCGACCACGACGGGCTCCTGGCACTCGGCGAACCACTGCTTGCCCTCCAGGACACGCAGCACCCCGAATTCACCGCATACACCGCATACACCGCATACACCGCATACGCCGACGAGGCCGAGGAGGCCGACGACGCCGACGAGGCCGAGAAACCAGCCGGTCTGCAGAACGTTGCCGCCGCATGGGCGTGGGCGGCACTTCACGAACACCGAGCCCCCGGCACCGATGACATCCACCCCCGCTCCGGCGAGGTGGCCGACCGGTTTCCTGCCGCGGCCGGGCTGATGGCCCTCGGTGGCCTCTACGGCATCGGCCCGCTGATGTCACGGCCGACAAGGGTGATCCGCCTGACCCCGGACACCGATCCCGGGCACCGGCCCGCACCGTTGCCCTCACCCGGTGAACTGCACTTGGTGGCCGCCGCCGTGGGCAGCCACACCGAACTGAGCCGAGCACGACAGAACCTGTCCCCCGACGCCATCGCCGACCAGGCACTGGACCGACTGCGCCACGCCGCCGCCTACGCAGACCTGGCCGGCGCGCTCGCCGCCGTCCTCGGCGACCGGTACACCGCGGCGCCCGACGGCATCGCCGTCCAGTACGGGGGCATGGTGCGCGACTACCTGGCGGGGAACTGGGGCGCCGCGCTGGCAGCCGCCCGCCGCATCGAAGTACGCAGCCGCACCCACGGCACGGCTGGCGTCCCGCACCTGCCGCGAGCGCTGGCCGCAGAGATCCACTGCACACGCGGGGAGATCGCACACGCCACAGAGTGGCTGGGCCTGGTCCCCGACACCCTCACTCATCCCCTGGTCGCGCGGGCGCGGCTGGCCGTCCGGTACTGGTCGGGCCGAACGGAGGAGGCGCTCGAGGAGGCCTGGCACGACGCGCAGCAGGCACGAAAGAGCGGCCGGCTGGCCGGTGTCGAACGGCTGCTGCTGCGCATCCTGTCGCTCGCCGCCCTTCACGACCGGCCGCAGACAGTCCAGCAGGCCATGGAAGAACTGGAAACCCTGCACGAGGAGGCAGTCACACCCATGACCCACGAGGTCCTCCTCCTCGCACGCGGCATCGCCCACGAGGACGCCGACAGCGCACTGATCGCCCACCGGTCGATCCAGCGCCGAGGCGACGTCCACCTGAGCGTCATCTCCGGCCTCTGCCTGACACACATCGCCGACGACCCCCGGCGCCGGCTGACCGAGGCCATGCACAACGCCCACACCCTCGGCCTGGGGCGCTCCTTCCGCACCGCCGTCACCCGTGCCGCACAGCGACGCGACATCCCCGTACCGAGACTCCGCCAAGGCCACGCGAAGCTGACCGAACTCGACATCAGACTCGTGCGCATGGTCAGTGACGGCGCGACCAACCGGCAGATCGCCACAGAACTCGCCTGCAGTCACAAGACCGTGGAACAGCGCCTGACACGACTGTTCCAGCGCACCGGCTCCCGCTCCCGGGCAGAACTCGCCGCCGCCTGGCTCAACGGAGGCCTCAGCCGACCCGGCACCGCCCCTACCCCTCCCCGCCCGGGCACCCACCCCGCGGGCACATCCCCACGCACGCGAGCCGACCCACACTGAGCCTCCGCCGACTTGAACTCGCTCTGACCTGCTCTTCGACTGGTTCGCGTATGAGCCGCTGGAGCGGAGCGCGATGGCCGAGAAGTGCCTCACCGCCGTTCGGGTGGCGATGTACCGTCAAGCACGCGCCCGCAGGCACCACTGACCTGCACCGTTCGGTGGCGCGGCGGGTCGCACGGGATGGAACACGGTGGAGCATAACCGCGGCCTCGTAGCTGACCCCGGCCGGGGTCAGTGCCACGACGTATCGCCGGATCAGTGTCCTGCCGGCAGCCACTCGCTCATTGCTGTGCTGCCGGGCCGTCCTGCCTGATCAGGGGAGTCATGTCCCAGTCGCAGCGCTTCGATTCACAGCACGAAACCCCATCCCCGTGCCCCCATGGAGCCAGCCCCGCCGTCGCGCAGGATCCGCCTGTCGCCACCCTGTTCCTGATGGTCGGGCTCCCCGGAGCCGGGAAAACCACCCGGGCCGAAGAGCTCGCCGCAAGGCACCGGGCACTGCGGCTGACCCCAGACCAACGTGCCCGTGGACAAGGACGTCCAGCTCGCCCGCATCGCGCACCGCCAGGCGACGACACCGCATCAGACGTTTCCCATGAGCGAGACCGACGTAGACCAATGGCGGGAGCAGTTCCAGGTGCCTGACGCCGCCGAACTCGCCGGGGGCGAGATCCCCACCCCGCCGGCGGGCTGGCCGGTTTGGCCGGAGTGGGCGGGAGACCACTGGCCCTCATGCACCGACAGCTGACAACGTGGTGCGCGATTGCCTGGGCAACGCGTTCGGGCGGAGCGGGACTATCGGACGTGCTGGGTAAGGCCGAACAGAGCGCCGGTGGGATCGCGCATGACCACATCTCCGTTGGAGTCCTGGCGAACTTCGGTCGCACCGAGCCGTCGGGCCCGTTTGACGTCGGCGGTGGGTCTGTTGCTGGCGAAACTGACGAGCCAGAGCGATCGCTGCGCCGTTGGTTTCCCTGGCGGTCTGCCGGTGGCGGCGATCGAGTTGTCCGGCAACCGGAACTCGGTGTGCTGTGGGTTGGAGTTCCAGTGCAGTGCTGGTCGGTAGAAGGCGGCGGCATGCGCGCAGTGGTCGGTGAGAAGGCTGATGCGGGCGAATGTTCCAGGTTCGTGGTCGAGCTGCATTCCGTCATGGGTTCCGGGCTGCCAGAGTGACAGTGGTGCGCCGACGGGGTCGATCGTGACGGCGGCGTGGCCGAGCGTCCCGACTTGGGTGGGTGCCACGATGATCTGGGCGCCCAGGTTCGTGAAGCGGGTGGCGGTGGCTTGGATGTCCGACACGGTGACGTTGGTCGTCCAATAGGGTGCGCCGGCGTCCTCGGCCGGCCCCAGGGCGGCGACGAGTTGTCCGCGCAGCGTACAGAGCCGGTAGCCGTTGGAGTCCGGTTGGGCGACGGTCCAGCCGAACAGCGCGGTGTAGAACGCCGTCGTCGTCCCCATATCGGGGGTGCCGAGGTCGATCCAGCTCACGGTGTTCTCGGGGTGCCGCGTGATGTTCATCGAGATGACTTTCCGTTGAGGCCGCCTCGCCCCGGCGGTGGAGCGAGGCGTGTTCAGAGCCGACTTGGCGGCAGCCTGCGGTGTCAGGTGTAGTAGGGCGAGTTCAGGTCGATGCTGGCGTCTTTGACGATGTCGCCGTCGAACAGTCGTGTCGTTGCCGGGGCTCCGGCCCGGCGGGCTTCTTCGGCGAAGGGGCCCTGAGCGAAGGCCAGGGCGTTCTCGGCGCTGTCGAACTCGTAGAAGCCACCGACGGTGTGGGTTCCGATGCCGGACAGCCACGTCTTGCGGATCAGGCCCGGCGCGGTCTTCAGCGCCGCATTGATCTGGTGCCAGTCGAACTGGTCGAACGGTACCGCTGCCTGGATCTCGGTGTAGAGAAACGTCTTGCCCATCACGAACCTCCGGTTTAGGGGGCTGTCCAGCCCACGCCACTAGTACGTGCGTCCTAGTGGGGGGAGCATGGACTAGGATGGCCGTACTAGTCAAGGAGGTCGCGATGGCCGCGGACACGAAGTCCCGCATGATCAGCGCAGCAATCGGACTGCTGCAGCGCCACGGCCTGGCCGCGATGTCCTTCACCGACGTCCTGGCCGAGAGTGGTGCCGCGCGCGGAGCGATCTATCACCATTTCCCGGGCGGCAAACAGCAACTCGCCCTCGAAGCCGCCCGCCGCAACGCAGAAGACGTCCGCAGCCACCTGCACGAACTGCCGGACCGCACGCCACGCGAAGTCGTGGAGGCGTTTCTCGGCAGCGTCCGCCCCGTGGTGCAGGCGTCCGCCGGGGGCGGCGGCTGCGCAATCGCGGCGGTCACCGTCGACGGCGGTGCGGCCATTGCCGACCAGGGCAGCCTGCGCACTGTCGCGGCCGAAGCATTCACCGGATGGGGCGGCGAGCTCGCCGGAAAACTCACCCACGCCGGAATGAGCGCGTCCCAGGCCGCTGATCTGGCCACCCTCATGATTGTCACACTCGAAGGCGCCCACATCCTGTGTCGCGCTGCAAGTAGCATCGACCCTTTCGACAGAGCTGCTGCGGCCCTGCTCTCCGGCCTGCCAAGTTCCGGTTGAACCGGTGCCGGAACACAACAACGTGGCGCGCTGACACGATCAGGCTTTTGCCATGGCATGCACAGGGCTGCGCGGGGACCTCAGCGCGTGGCAGGTGCCGCTCATCGGCACGTGAGCGTGAGCAGCTGCAAGGTGTCGGCCCGCGCTGGCATCAGGTGGCGACGGCTTCGACGAGGGTCCAGATCGTCAGGGCGGCGTCCGGCCCGCGTGGCCGCCTACTCCTGATGACCCAGCCTCACGATCATGTTCGGGTGGCGCTCGCTGAGCGCCTTCAGGGCGAGCAGGCTCTTGATGCTGGGTTCGCGCTCCTGCATGTACGTTCCGGGCTCGACGCCGTTGTGCCAACCCCAGCGCGTGTGGCTGACGTCACCGGTCATGAGCACCGGACCCGCCGCGGTGCGGGCGAGGTAGGAGACGTGTCCGGTGGTGTGCCCCGGAGTCAGGATCGCGAAGAACGAGCCGTCGCCGAACACGTCGTTGACGCCTTCGAGCCTTCCGCCCGGGTCCTTCATGAACTGCAGTTCCTGAAGCGGCGGCCGTCCGGCAAGGAGGTGGTTGTTCGTCCCCTGGGCGAACAGGTTCAGGAAGAGCGACGCCTCCGCCTCATTGGCGCCGGTGTAGATGGGGACGTCCTTGGGAACATCCGGGAGCCCGGAGACGTGATCGAGGTGGAGATGGGTCATGAAGACCCCGTTCAGGGAAACTCCCTCCGCCTCGATGATCTCCGCGGTGCTCTGCTGAGGGCGCATCTTCTCGATGCCCCCGTATTTCCTCAGCATCATTCCGACCCCCACGCCTTCGGGGTCCTCCACCAGCCGCCGTGAAACGCCCGTGTCCACCAGGAAGAAACCCTGCGTGGGGTGCCGCACGACGTGGGCGTAGATCTTGATCGGCTCCTTGTGGTCGGTGATCCCCGCCGCAACGGCCTTCGGGTGCTTGATGTTGAGCAGACCCGCGATCGGGGCCTCCCAGTCCGCGCCGATGGTCTTGACCTCGACCGGCCCTGGCTCGTCGAGCACTGCCTCCATGGCCGCCGCGCTGATCGGCGCGCCGATACGGGCAGGCTTCGCCTGGTGGGTCGTGGCCTTGAAGGTGAGCATCTTCATGGTGGAACTCCTGTTCCTTGGTCACTGACAACCGGTGCAGACCGTTCTGCAAGCCGTGAGGCCCCAGGCCCCGTTCCAGCCGACGTGCCGCTGCTAAACCGCGCGCTGCTCGCGGGCATGGGCGTCGAGGCGGGCCAGTTCCTTGTCGTAGACGCGGTGCAACCTGCGCGGCGCGATGATCCCCTCGACGAAGCCGGCGACGCCGCTCTCGCCGTCGAAACTGGAGGTGATGTTCACCAGCGCCTGCTCGGCCTGCGGGGTCACGGTGAACGTCTTGACGAAGCCGGAGCCGTTGGTGTCGGTCTGAACCAGGGTTCGGCCCGGCTCCGGCTCGGTGACCTGCATCCGGAGTTCCCGAACACCTCCAGCAAAGTCGATCTTGAATCGGACGACGCTGCCCGCGCCCACGCCGCCCTCCTCGACGTGGAAGTCGTAGAAGGGGGTCGGCAGGAACCGAGAGTGAAGCTGCATGTCTGTCAGGTACCGGTAGACCTCGTCCGCAGGAGCGTCAATGGTGCGCTCGGCGGACGCGACGACGACATGAGCCATGAGTCTGACCTCCATGTTCGTGGGTTGAAGTGCTGGATTGCGCCCGCCGCCGCGGCGGGCTTGACACTCGGTTCAGACCGTCTTGATGGTGCCGCCGTCGATGACGTAGTCGGCGCCGGCGATGTTGCCGGCCACGTCGGACAGCAGGAATGCGACCAGGGCCGCGACCTCATCGGTTTCGCTCATGCGGCCGGTGGTGATGTTCTGGGACTTCGCGATCTGCTGGACGAAGTCGGCGAGGCTGACACCTGCTGCCGCGGCCAGCTGGGCGACCGGGCCGTTGGGGTCCTCGTAGACGGTGGTGCGGACCAGGCCGGGAGAGACGGTGTTCACGCGCACCCCCTGGGGACCGAACTCCTCGGCCAGGGACTTGCCGAGCGCGGTGACCGCGGCCTTGACGGCGCTGTAGCTGGCCGGGACGCCTGCGGGCATCCGGGCGACGGTGGAGGAGATGTTGACGACCGCGCCCCGGCGCTCGATCAGGCTGGGCAGGGCCGCGCGTGTGGCGCGGACGGTGGCGAGCACGTTGATGTCGAACATGCGGGTCCACTGGGTGTCGTCGGCGTCGAGGAAGCCCATGACGGCCTCGTCCCCGCCGCCCACGTTGTTCACCAGCAGGTCGATGCCGCCCAGTTCCGTCAGTGCGCCGTCGATGAGGGCGGCGACGCCTTCCGCGGTGCTCAGGTCCGCCGACACGGCATGGACGCCGGTCTCCTTCAGCTCGGGCGTGATGGTGCGCGCGGCGCCCACGACGCGGACGCCTTCGTCGACCAGGGTCTGGACGGTGGCCAGTCCGATGCCGCGGCTGGCACCGGTGACGACGGCGGTCTTGCCGGTGAGGTTGAGGTTCATGAGGCCCCCTCCAATACATATGGCTTGAATGCTTCAAATCATACCTATCATGGGTTGAAGCAGTTTGCTAGTCTGGAGCCATGGCGATGACACAGGAGCAGGCGGAAGCGCAGTGGGAGCTGGGCAAGCTGGTGCACGACCTGGACATGCAGAGCAATGCGCGCACGCGTGAATGGGTGGCCGGGCTCGGTCTGACCGTCGCGCAGGCCTCGGCCCTGCGCGAGATGACCGGTCCGATGACCATGCGCGAACTGGCCGGGCGGATGAGCTGCGAACCGTCCAATGCCACCGTCGTGATCGACAAGCTGGAGACCCTGCGGCTGATAGAGCGCCGCCCTCACCCCACCGACCGCCGGGCCAAGCAGCTCGTCCTGACCCCGGAGGGCACCGAGCTGCAGGAACGGCTGCTGAAGGCCCTGGCCGAGGAACCCCTGTTCGCCGGCCTGACCCAGGACGAACAGGACGCGCTGGAGGGTCTGCTCAAGCGGGCCCTCTCCCGCGATGAAGCCCTCCAGGCCTGACGGCGTCCGTCAGTTGAGGTCCCTCCACCGCGGACGTACCTCGACACTGCTGCCGTCGCGGACAACGGACACGTTCAAGCCCTGTCTCGGCGATGAACTCGGCCTGCTTCAGCTCCGGACCACAGGTGAATTCACCTCGCCGCGCAACCGCTCAGGGAAAGACCCCGGTTGTCCCTGTCGAGGCTTGTCGACCCCGCCCTCGGAACCTAGACTCAACAGAAGTGAATCCAGTTCATTTCAGGTCCCGCGACGCACCTCGAGGAGCAGCCTGATGCTGGGATCCCTGGAGCCGATGCCCTGCCCCACGCCGGCCGCGCTCCGCGTTCTGATCTACGAGGTCAACCTGAAGGCGGTGTGGTCGACGACCGAGTTCGCCGCACCGTGTCCGCGCCGCTCACCGATTGGGCCCGCCGCAGTCAACACCGCCTCCGTCTCCGGCCTCACCGGCTTCCCCACCGCGCGAGCGGGCCTCTGACGACGCCGCGTGCATCACGGGATCGTCGTACGTGACCGACGGTGGTGCCCTCGCGTGGATCGGCGTACGGAATTGAAGACCACCGCACAACCGAGAAGTGAGGGGACACGATGCAATCGAGGCTGGCCGGGAAGACCGCGCTGGTGACCGGTGCCACGGGAGGCATCGGCGACGCCGTCGTACGACGCCTCGCGGCCGAGGGAGCGGCGGTCGTGGTGACCGATCTCGACGGCGATCGCTGCGAGAAGCTCGCCGAGGAGGTCGCAGGGGGAGCTCTGGGGCTGGCCCTGGACGTCTCGGACGAGTCGGCGTGGCGTGAGGTCGTCGCCACGGTGACCGCCGCACTCGGCGATCTGTCGGTACTGGTCAACAACGCGGGGATCGCCACGATGCACTCGGTCGAGACCGAGACCATGGAGTCCTGGGAGCAGGTCCTCGGCGTGACCCAGACCGGTGTCTGGCTCGGCATGAAGTATGGCGGCCCGTCCATCGAGCGCTCCGGCGGCGGCTCCATAGTCAACGTCTCGTCGATCTTCGGAACGGTCGGTGGCTTCGGCGCCCAGTTCTCGTACCACGCCGCCAAGGGCGCCGTACGCCTGATGACGAAGAACGCCGCGCTGCACTGGTCGAAGCGGGGCGTCCGGGTGAACTCCCTGCACCCCGGGTTCATCGAGACGCCCCGGTCACGTGAACTGTGGCGCGACACCCCCCGGTTGACCGCGATGGTCGAGGGCACGCCACTCGGCCGGCTCGGCACGCCCGAGGAGGTGGCGGCCGCCGTGGCCTTCCTCGCCTCCGACGACGCAAGCTTCATGACCGGGTCAGAGCTCTACGTCGACGGAGGCTGGACGGCGCGTTGATCACGCCGTGCCGGGCCTTGTGCTGGAGCTCTGACGTGCTGGGGCTCTGACATGCTGGGGCTCTGACGTGCTGGGGCTCTAAGCGGTCGGGACCACGTACCAGTTGACTCCGTCGGTCTGTGTGCGACGGGCCCGGCCGCGAACCACCAGCACGTCCAGATGCGCCGCCGTCTCGTTGACGGCGAGCATCTGGTCGAAGACTCCGAGGTCCGCGAAGGGCACCTTGCGCCGGGTCCACCCCAGTTCCCCCGCCACCTCGTGCGCGGTGCGCACACCCTCGCCGAGGGTGGCCAGCGTCTCGGCGAGCCGGTCGTCGTGGTGGGCCAGGAGCTCTCCGGCCCGTGCGTGCACGCTGTCGCCGACCGGACCGTGGGCGGGCAGCAGTCGGGCGTCGGCGAGCGTGGTCATCAGGTGCAGTGATTCGAGGTAGTCACCCAACGGCAGGGAGGGCTCTCCGAGTTCGAAGCCGATGGACGGGGTGATGTGCGGCAGGACGTGGTCCCCGGAGAACAGCAGCCCCCGCGCCCGGTCGTGGTATACGACATGCCCCTGGGTGTGTCCGGGCGTCGGGACGACCGTCAACCGCGCGTCCCCGAAGTGGAGTTCCTCGGCGTGCAGCCAGCGGTCCGGCGCCTCCCAGACGGTGGGGTCGAAGTCGTCGTCGTACATCGCCGCGACCCGCTCGGCCAGGTCGTGGGCCCCGGCCCGACGCAGGTTCACCAGCGAGCCGACCGGCTCGTCCGTTCGCAGCTCCCCCAGGGCCTCCAGGCCCCGCCGCTCGCCCGCGCCGAGGTAGACGCGGGAGCCCAGCAGCCTGCGCAGTTCGACGGCCTGGGTGTAGTGGTCGCGGTGGATGTGGGTCACCAGGACGTGACTGATCTCGCCGAGATCGTGGCCGAGTTGGGTCAGGGCGTCCTCGAGTGCCTTGCGGGACTCGGGGATGGACCAGCCCCCGTCGATCAGGACCAGTCCCTCCGTCAGCCCTTCCAGCGCGTAGACGTTGACGGCCCGCAGCCCGTCGTCCGGCAGCGGGAGCGGGATGCGGTGGACGCCGGGGTGTACGGTCTCGGGTCCGGCCTGCGCCCATCGGCCGCGGTCGAAACGGGGGGTGCGGGTCGTGGGGGTCGTCATGCATCTCCTTGCCGGTGCTGCTGGGGGTGTGCGGCGAGACCCGCGTGCAGGTCGTGGGCGAGCCTGCGGGCTCCCGACCGGTCGAGCTTGCCGACGGTCGTCTGCGGCAACTCGCCGACGTTGAAGGCGAATTCGGGCCACTTGGCCTTGGACAGGCCGGTGCGGGCGAGGTGTGCGGTGATCTCGTCGAGGCCGAGTTCGCCACTACCGTCCTCGACCACGAGGAGCACGGCGGCGCGTTCGCCGAGGAGCGGGTCCGGTACGGGGGTCACACAGACGCGAGCCACTGCCGGATGGGTCGCTACGGCGCGCTCGATCTCGGTGATGTCTAGGTTGCGTCCGCCCCGGATGATGACGTCCTTCTCGCGGCCCATGACGGTGACCGTGCCGTCCTCGCCGCTCACCAGCAGGTCGCCGGTGGGGAAATAGCCGTCCGGGGTCAGGGCCGGCGGCTCGACCTTGCCGTCGCGGGCGTAGCCGAGGAAGAGGGACGGGCCGCGTACCTGGGCGCGGCCGGTCACGCCGGGCGCCAGGAGGGTGCCGTCGGCGGCGACGGCCCTGAGGTCCGTGCCGGGGAAGGGCCGTCCGTCACGGCCGAGGCGGATCTCCTCGGGGTCGTCGGGCCGGGGCGAGGTGTGTCCGAGGCACTCGGACATGCCGAAGACGCGCAGGATCCTCGTCCCCAGGGAGCGTTCGGCACGGGCGAGGGCGCCACGGTCCATGGGGCCGCCGCCGACGGTGATCGAGCGGACCCCGTCGAGGACCTTCGAGCCTGCGGCGGCCGAGCCCATCTGGAGAGCCATGGTCGGCACGCACATGGTCCACCGGACGTCATGGGCGGCCATCCGGGCGAGCGCCTCCTCGCGGTCCCAACGGCCGGACAGGACGAGCGGTCCTCCCAGCATGAGGGCGAGGCAGACTCCGAAGCAGTAGGCGGCGGTCGAGGAGAGCGGGACGACGGCGGCCACCGCGTCCCCGTCGCGCAGGCCGTTGACGTCGATGGTGCAGGAGCACGCGTACCGCAGGGCGCTCTCGGACTGGACTACACCCTTTGGCCGCCCGGTGGAGCCGGAAGTGAGGCCGATGAGGGCGCCGCCGGACCAACGGGAGACATCGCGCGGGCCGCGGCCTGCGCGGACCGACCAGCCGTCCAGGGCCTCGGCCGTCAGCGCGTCCGACGGGGCCGAGCCGCCGCCCCACTCCCCGATCGCGGAGGGTGCGGCGATGAGGACGTCCGGACGGATGTCCTCCATGGCGGCGTCGAACTCGGCACCGGTCGTGTGCCGGTTGACCAGGGCCAGGACCCCGCCGGTCAGTCCCACGGCGAGCGTCGCCGCGACGGTGCGCCAGGAGTTGTCGGCCTGGAGGAGCACGGTGCCGCCGGGCGTCCCGTCGGGGGTCATCGCCTCGGCCAGCTCGGTCGCATGCCGCAGGAGGTCGCGGGCGCCGTGACGTCCGTGGTCGTCGACGACGGCTGTGAAGTCGGCCTGTTCGGAACGGTCGTAGAACTCCTGCACTGTCTGTCGCATCCGCTTCCTCGCCTCTGTGCGAAGGGCCCACTGCGCGAAGGGCCCACTGTGCGCAGGGGGGCCGGGTCGGCCCGGGTCCGCGTCCCGGCGTGCTCAGCCGCCGTACATCTCCATCTCGCCGCCCATGACGGCGATCCGGCGTCCGCGCATGTCGCCGACCTGGGCGACGGCCGCTGCCCACTCCGGGCTCTTCAGTGCCTTGCGCAGGTCCTCGGCGGTGTCGAAGGTCAGGACGGAGACGCCGTCCCAGCCCTCCGAGCGCGGTTCGAGGGCCGCGTCGATGTCGGTGTGCCGCCAGGCCCTGAGCCCGGGCAGGTGCTGGGTGAGTTCGGCGTGTTCGTCGCGCCACCAGTCGATGAAACGTTCGTGGGTCCACTCGGGCGGCCGGGCGGCCAGCAGGACGAGGTTGTACATCGCGCCTCCTCAGGCTCCTCAGGTGAACAGGACCGCGGGCGAGCGCCCGATCAGCAGGCGCCGTACCCGGCCCTCGTCGTCCAGGCGGGCCGAGGCCACGAAAGTCGCCTCCGGTACGCCCGATCTGCGTACCTCGCCGAGGTACAGCTCGTCCCGGCCGACGGTGGAGGCGGTGAGCAGGTGGTGGGTGCGGACGCCCACCTCGCGCTGGGCGAGGTAGCCCTCCATCTCGGCCCGCCCGCCGTGGAAGTCGGTGCCGGCGTCGCCCCCGGTGGAGAACAGGATGGAGAAGGAGAAGCCGTCGCCGATCAGGTCGAGGATCCGGTCGGCGTCGTCGCTGTCCAGGATCCCGAACCAGGTGGTCAGAAACGGGGCGGCGGACGTGGACGGCGCGCTCACGGCCGGTCCACGAGGTCGAAGTCGGGGGTGAAGAAGGACTGGTAGCCGGCCATCAGCCCGGCGGGTGAGACCTGCACGGCGGACAGAAAGGCCCCCGTGGTCACGCCCTGGTCGACCACGAAGCCGTACGCCGTCTCCACGTCGCCGTCGACGGCGTACCGCACGATCTCGTGCCGACGGTGCACGGCGTCGCGCCCGGCGATGTAGTCGGCGAAGTCCTCACGGGAGGTGCCGGTCCGTTGACCGCCGGGGAGGGCGATGAGGAACCGGAAGCCGGGTTCCAGGAGTTCCAGGGCCTTCTCCGGGTCCTGGCCGTCCATTCTGGCCATGTATTCGCGAAGCACCATCGCAGATCGCTCTCCCTCAGCGCCATTAGACAACCTGAGTTCAGTTCAGTTTGACTGTAAGGCAGCCGCCCCGCCGCGGACAAGAGGCGGGGCCTGACCCGACGGGGCGGTCGTCAGCGGGCCTTGGGGCTACTCCGCGACCATGCGCACCACGCATCCCTCGATCATCTCGCTGATCTCCGGCAGGGGAATCGCTCCGGTCGGGCGGTACCACCGCCACACACTGACGATCATGCCGAGAACGGCGAGGCCGAGGGTGTGCGCGTCCCGGACCGGGAAGGCGCCCTTCGCCATGCCACGCATCAACAGGCTCGTCCAGTCCCGCTCGACCATCTGGACCAGTTGGCGGGCCGCGACGCGCTCGGTCTCCTCGCGCTTGGACTTCCGCGGGGTGGCTAGCAGGGACATGTTGGCCTGCAGGATCCGCATCTGGCGGATCTCCTGCTCGGTGACCGCGAACGCGGACCTGACCGCCGCGCGCAGTTCCTCCACCGGATCCGTCTCGTCGGTCGTGGCCTCGACGAACTGGTCGTGGGAGCGCTGGAGTTCCAGGCGCATGATGGTCAGCAGGCAGTGGGCCTTCGACTCGAAGTAGTGGTACAGGGCGGTCTGCCCGATGCCGACCCGGTCGGCCACCTCCGACCACTTGGTGTTCTCGTAGCCGTCCTCCCCGAACCGCTCCACGGCAGCCACGAGAATCGCACCGCGCTTCGACCTGGGCCCCTCCTCCGGATCCACGATCCGCGCCCTTGCCATCGTCTCCCCCTCTCCTCCACGGCCGGTACCGATCACCGTCCGGTCGTCCGAGAGTAGACCCAAATTCAAGTCGGCTACGAATCGGGATCGGCCGGGTCACTCGTGCGTCGCGGGCCACGTGGGGCCAGGCTCCCGCGCACTCGGGCCGTGGGAGATCGGGGGCGCGGCTGCGGACCGCGCCGCCTCGGTCCTTGCGAAGTCCGGTCTGCGGCCGGCGAGGAACGCCGCCACGCCTTCCCGGCCCTCCGCGGACGCCGCGGCGGCGGCCAGGTGACGGGCCTCCGCGTCGAGGTGCTCGTCGAGGCCGGCGGAGAGCGCCCGCCCTACCAACCGCCGCGTCGCCCCGTACGCCGCCGTGGCGCCGCGTGCCAGCGCGCCCGCCGCCTGTACGGCCTCCTCGGTCAGCCGTTCCGGCGCGACGACCCGGCTCACCAACCCCATCTGCAGTGCCTGCGCAGCCGTGACGCGCCGATTGGTCAGCAGCAGGTCCACAGCCCGCCGCGGCCCGACCAGCCGGGGCAGCGACCAGCTGACCCCGGCGTCCGGTGTGTACCCGATCGCGGTGTACGCCGCCGTGAAGCCGGCGTCGGTCGCCGCGAGACTCACGTCCGCCGCCGTCACGAGCCCGAGACCGGCGCCCGCGACGGCCCCCTGCACGGCGACCACCAGCGGAGCGTCCAGCCCGGCGAGGATCCGCAGCGCCCCGTGGAGCGCGTCGGTCACTTCGGTGAGGTGCTCCGTCAGGTGTTCTCCGGTCAGCGCGGCGAACTCCTTCAGATCGCCGCCGACGCAGAAGGACCGTCCCCGCCCGGTGAGCAGCACCGCCCGGGCCCGCGCCTGCTCGCACTCCCGGGCGGCGTCCAACAGCGCCCGGGCCGTCGCCAGGTCGATCGCGTTGCCCGCCCCGCGGCACATCTCGACCCGTGCCAGCCCCTCGCCGTCGACCTCGACCGTGACCCTCATCGCGCCGTCCACCCGCCGTCCACGGTGAGCACGTGCCCGGTGCAGTAGGAGGACGCGTCCGAGGCGAGGTAGAGCAGTGCCCCGTCCAGTTCCCCTCGCTCACCGCCGCGCCCCAGCATCGTGCCGCGATCGACCCACCGTCGGGAGCGCTCGTCGGAGAACAGCCCGTCGGTCATCTCCGAGCGGAACCAGCCCGGCGCGAGCGCGTTGACCCGCACCCCCGACCTTCCCCACTGTCCCGCCAGTTCCCGGGTCAGCCCCAGGAGCCCGGCCTTGGACGCGGCGTAGGCCGCACCGCCGAGTGGGGCGCCGGAGACCAGGCCCAGCACGGACGAGACGTTCACCACCGATCGGGTACAAACCGTCCGCGTGCTCCCGGACGTCGGCGCCTCGGCCAGCAGCCGCGCGAGGTGGAAGGGCGCCACCAGGTTCACGTCCAGTACGGCGGCGAAGTCGTCGGCGCTCTCGTCCTCGGCGCGTACGGCGCCCGGCGCGCCGGCGTTGTTGACGAGGACGTCGATCCGGCCGGTCTCGTCGAGCGCCGTCCCCATCAGCCGCGTACGGTCCTCCTCCCGCGAGACATCGCAGACGACGGGGTGGATGCGCGGGTCGTCGTCGGCGAGTTCCTTGAGCTTCTCCAGCCGCCGGGCGGCGGCGAGGACGGTGGCGCCGGCCGCCGCGAGAACCCTGGCGAACCGGGCCCCCAGCCCGGACGACGCCCCGGTGACCACGGCGGTCCGCCCCCGCAGCGAGAACAGCTCCGCCATCGGGTCCGCGACGGGTGTCATGCATCCACCCCGATCGGCAGCACGGTCGCCCCGCCGTCCAGGACCAGCGTCTGCCCCGTCATCCAGGAAGAGGCCTCGGAGGCCAGGAAGACGGCCGCGTGCGCCACGTCCTCCACTGTTCCGAGTCTCCGCAGCGGCAGCTTCGCGGTCAGGATCGGCTCCCTCGGCTCCCACACCGCCCGGGCCAGCTCGGTCTTGATCAGCCCGGGCGCGATCGCGTTCACGCGCGCCATCGGCCCGAGTTCGTAGGCGAGTTGCCTGGTCATGTGCAGCATGGCCGCCTTGGTGGCGTTGTACCAGCCGATGTGGGGGTCGACGACCAGTCCGCCGACGGAGGCGATGTTGACGACCGCTCCCCCGTGCTCGCTCATCCACGCCCGCCAGGCACACCGCGTCCAGGCGACCATGCCGTACTGGTTGACCCGTACGGTCTTCTCCGCGCGCGGCAGGTCGAGGTCGACGAGATCGCCCATGTAGGGGTTGGTGGCCGCGTTGTTGACCAGGACGTCGAGACGGCCGAGGCGGGACACGGTCTCCTCGACGCAGCGCTCGGCGTCCTCGGGCTCGCCGACGTTGGCGACCACCTCGTGGACCTCGCCGTCACCCTTGACCCGCAGCAACTCCTCGCGCGCCGCGGCCAGTCCGTCCGCCTTGCGCGAGGCGATGACCACATGGGCTCCCGCCTCCCGGTACGCCTTGGCGATACCGAGACCGATGCCCCGGGAGCCGCCGGTGATCACGGCGACCCGGCCGTCCAGTCGCTGTCCGTTCACGCCGACTCCTCCGGGTACTTGGCCAGTTCGCGCCGGGCGACCGTCCGCAGATGCACCTCGTCGGGCCCGTCCGCGATCCGCAGCGCCCGGGTGATGGCGTACAGCCGGGCCAGCACGGTGTCGTCGCTGACCCCCGCCGCTCCGTGCGCCTGGACCGCCCGGTCGACCACCCGGTGGGCGACCTCCAGCGCGGCCACCTTGATCGCGGCGACTTCGGTGCGCGCGGCCGCGTTGCCGGATGTGTCCATCAGCCAGGCCGACTTGAGGACCAGCAGCCGCAGTTGCTCGATCTCGATCCGACTGCGGGCGATCCACTCGCGGACGACGCCCCGTTCGGCGAGCGGGCCGCCGAAGGCGGTGCGGGTCAGCGCCCGGCGGCACATCAACTCCAGTGCGCGTTCGGCGAATCCGACAGCCCGCATGGCGTAGTGCATCCGGCCCGGCCCCAGGCGCCCCTGAGCCAGGGCGAATCCGTCGCCCTCGCCGCCGAGGAGCGCCGAGACCGGTACCCGGACGTCTTCGAAGAGCACGTCGCCGTGCCCGCAGCGGTCGGTGTAGCCGAACATCGGCAGATCGCGCAGCACGGTGATCCCGGGGGTGTCACGCGGGATCAGCAGCATGCTCTGCTGCCGGTAGGCCGGCGCGTCCGGGTCGGTGACCCCCATGAGGATGATCAGCCGGCAGTCCGGATCGAGGATCCCGGACGTGTACCACTTGTGCCCGTTGACGACGTACTCGTCGCCGTCACGGGTGATCCGGGTGCGGATGTTGCGCGCGTCGGAGCTCGCCACCTCGGGCTCGGTCATGGCGAAACACGACCGGATCTCGGCGGCCAGCAGGGGCCGCAGCCAGCGGTCCTGCTGCTCGGCGGTGCCGAAGAGGGCGAGCAGCTCCATGTTGCCGGTGTCCGGGGCTGAGCAGTTGAACACCTCGGGGCCGATCACCGACCGTCCGGCCAGCTCGGCGAGCGGCGCGTATTCGAGGTTGGTGAGGCCGGCGCCCCAGTCGCCGTGCGAGAGGAAGAGGTTCCACAGGCCCTCGGCGTACGCCTTCTCCTTCAGCTCGTGCATGATCGTGGGCAGTTCGTGGGGGTCTTCGGCCTCGGCGAGTTGCCGGTCGTAGACGGGTTCGGCGGGCAGGACGTACTCCTCCATGAACGCGGCCATCCGCGTGCGGAGTTCGTCGGCCCTCGGGGAGAGTGCGAAATCCATGGTGGCGCTCCTTCAGGACCGTCGGGCGAGGATGTCGCGGGCCGTGCGGATCATCGCCGCGATGGTCGGCGGCAGCCGTTCCTGGTCGGGGTCGTGGTGCCTGCCCTCGCGGTGCCGGCGCAGGTTGTGGCCCATGATCGCGGCCATCTTGGTGCGGGCCAGGGCACGGAACCAGTCGAGGGCAGGCGGTTCGGGCTGTCCGTCGAGGTAGGCGGTGAGCAGCTCTTCCTCGGTGGGCAGGCCGGGAACGGCGCGTCCGAGCCGGGGGAAGTCGTGGTGGTCGGTGAAGAGGAGGAACCACCCGAGGTCGATGCGCGGATCGCCGTATCCCCAGATCTCCCAGTCGACGACGGCGGCCGGTCGCTCGCCCTGGCACAGGACGTTGCCGAGGCGGAAGTCGCCATGGGTGAGGGTGGGGGGAATGCCGTCGGGGATGTGTGCGGCCAGGGCGGCCAAGACGTCCTCGCCCCCGGGGCGGAGTCCGGGCGGCACCGCGCGCATGGTGCGGCTCCACCGTTCCAATTCCCCCGCCGGGTCCAGCGGTTCGACCGTCTCCGTCCTCGTCGTGCCGTGCAGATCCCGCAGTACGCCGGCCAGGGCCAGCATCCGCCTGCGGCACAATCCCGGGTCGAGCCGGTGCTCGTCGAGGACCGGCTCGACGGCCTCACCGTCCACGAACTCCATGGCGAACCAGGCCGGTTCGTCTTCGTCGACGGCGATGACCTCCGGCACGGGCACCGGTGATGCGGCCAGCGTGCGCAGGACCCGGGCCTGGCGCAGCACGTCGTTGCGGCCGACGGCCCGCCGGCCCGGTGGCACCGCCTTCACGACGTACGAGACCGGTCCCGCCGTGATGGAATAGGTGAGCCCCGAGTGACCGCCGGGCAGGGTGCGCAGGTCGCCGCATTCTTCGCCGGGATGGCGCTCGGCAAGCCGCCCGCGGACCCTTCGCTCGAGATCGGTCAGCTCGGTCGTGGTGCTCAACGCCCGTCTCCTCTCGGTGCTTTGGGCAGTCCCAGGATCCGTTCGGCGAGAATGTCGCGCTGGATCTCGTCGCTGCCGCCGGCGATGCGGTAGCCGGGAGCGCCGAGCAGGTGCTCGGTCCAGGCGAACGTGCCCCACTCCCCCGTGTCGGCGGCGAGGCGCGGCCCGAGGAGTTGCTGGACGAGGTCGGTGGTGGCGCGCATGGTCGCGGTGGCGTGGAGCTTGCCGACCGAGGCCTCGGCGCCCGGTGTGCGGCCTGCTGCCGACGCCGACGTCACGCGCAGCCCGGTGAGCCGCTGGACGAGGGCGCGGACGAACAGGTCGGCAGCCTGCTGCCGTTCCCCGTCGGTGAGCCGGCGGGGCAGGCGCCGGGCGAGGTCGAGGGCGCGGTCGGCGTTGTCCAGGCCGAGTCCTCCCGAGTCGAGGCGCTCCGCGGCGAGCACGGTGAGGGTGACCCGCCAGCCGTCGCCGACGGGGCCGAGCCGGTCGGTGTCGGGAACGAAGACGTCGTCCAGATACACCTCGTTGAAGCTGGCGCCACCGGTCATCTGCCGGATGGGCCGTACGGTCACGCCCGGCGCGTCCATCCGGACCAGGAAGACGGTGATGCCCGCGTGTTTGGGGGCATCCGGGTCCGTGCGGCAAACGGCGACACCCCAGGTGGCGACCCTGGCGCCGGAGGTCCAGATCTTGTGGCCGCGCAGAATCCAGCCGTCGGCTTCCCGTACGGCCCGGGTACGGACGGCGGCGAGATCGGAGCCCGCCTCGGTCTCCGAGAACAGTTGGCAGGCGAGTTCGTCGGTGCGGAGCATGGGGCGCAGCCAGCGCCGCTTCTGCAACGCCGTCCCCCAGGTGCGGACGGCGGGGGCGACGAGCTGCTGGGTGACCGGGAAGATCTCGGCGCGCCTCGGTACGTCGAAGGCGGCCTCCTCGGACCGGTACAACTGCTCGTAGTGAGGGGGCAATGCGCGGCCGCCGTACTCCGCGGGCCAGGCGAGCGCGCCCCAGCCATGGTCGTAGCGGGTGCGTTCCCAGTCCCGTGTCCGGTCCGTGTGGGCGCGTTCCTCGGCCTCGGTCCAGTTCTCGAAGACAGCCACCGAGTCGTCGCCGCGGCCCCACTCATGATGTGCGGCGCGCGCGGTCGCCACGGTCTTCAGCCAGCGCCGGGCCTCGGCGCGGAAGTCGTCCGGGCGGGGTATGCCGTCCATGCTCCTCCTCTCAGCGCACTCTCAACGGGTCAGCACGGTGCAGGCGCTGACACCCGGCGCCCCGTACACATGGGTGAAGCCGGTCGACGGATCCCCGGGCACCTGCCGTTCGCCGGCCCGGCCGCGCAGCTGCTGCACGACCTCGTGGACCTGGCGCAGTCCGGAGGCGCCGATGGGCTCGCCGTTGGCGATGCAGCCGCCGTCGGTGTTGACCGGCAGCAGGCCGTCGATCCCCGTCGCCCCGAACGGGATGAGCGACTCCTGCTGGCCGTGCTCGCAGAACCCGCACTCGGCCATGTGCATCACCTCGGCGCCGCTCTCGGTGTCCTGCAACTGACAGACGTCGATGTCGCGGGGTCCCAACCCGGCCTCCTCGAAGGCGCATCGGGCGGCGTCCGCGCTCACGCTCGTCGGCGTCCCGGGCGGCGCCCATGGGCTGAACACCTCGAAGGAGCCGAACCTGCGGGTGCGTACGACGGCTGCCCGCAGCCTGACCGGCGTCGCGCCGATCTCGCGGGCCACCGCGCGGGTGCACAGGATCAGGGCGACCGCGCCCTGGCCGGGTGAGCAGAACATGTACCGGGTGAGGGGGTCGTTGACCGTCCCGGACGCCAGGATCTCGTCGGCGTCGAGCGGCTTGCGGCGCCAGGCGTACGGGTTGAGCACGCCGTTCGCGTAGGCCTTCTCGGCGACCAGCGCGAGGGTGCGGGCGCTGATGCCGTGGTCGTACATGTACCGCTGGATCTTCATCGCGAAGAACTGGGTGGTCACCATCAGCCCGTCGCGGCCGTAGGCCTCGTCGAGCCCCCAGTCCGCGGGGCGTGGGTCGAAGGCGCCGCGCGGGTGCTTGTCGAAACCGACGGCGAGGGCCACGTCCGCCGCCCCGGACCGGATCGCGGCCACAGCCGAGATCAGCGCACTGCCGCCGGTCGCGCAGCCGTTGCGCACGTTGACGAACGGCAGTCCTGTCAGCCCGAGTTCGGCGACCAGCGTGTCGGCGTTGCCGGCGGCATCACTGCCGCCGTACGCGGCCCGCACCCGGGACCACGGCAGTCCGGCGTCGGCCAGGGCGGCCCGCACGGCCTGCACGGCCAGTTGCCGGCCGCTCGCCTGCGTGCGGGCGAAGGAGGTGATCCCGGCGCCGCAGACGAGCACGTCCGCACTGCTCATACGGCGGCTCCCGCGGCCCTGGGCACGCCGTCCCCGGCCGTGATCGTCACCGGCATGCCGATCTCCGCGTCCTCAGGCCGGATGTCGACTACGGCCAACACCCGTACCCCTTCCGTCAGTTCGACGTAACCGACGGTGAACGGTGTGAATCCGGCTGCGGGAGGAACGTACGGAGGCGACTTGGGCGGGTACCGCTGCACGGTCCAGGTCCACAGCGTTCCCGTTCCGGAGAGCACGACCGGCTCGGCCGGTCCCCCGCAGCGCGGACACGCGGCGTCGGCGGGGTAGGCGGCCACCGCGCAGTCGGCGCACCGGGAGCCGCGCAGCCGGCCCCCGGCCTCCGGCACGCCGCTCAGCGCCCCTTCCACTGCGGCTCCCGCTTCTCCAGGAACGCCGCCACGCCTTCCGCCGCGTCCTCGGAGTTGAGCATCACGCCGACCGCGAGGTGCTCCATGACCATCAGCGACTGGATGTCGGCGTCGAGGCTGCGGTCGATGGTCATCTTGGTGATCCACATGGTGAACGGGCTCTTGTCGATGAGCTGGTCGGCGAACTCCTCGACCGTGGCCTCCAGCTTGTCCGCGGGCGCCGAGGAGTTGATGAGGCCGAACTCGGCGGCCTCGACCCCGGTGAGCAGCTTGCCGGTGAGCATCAGCTCCTTGGTCTTGCGGACACCGATCATGCGCGGCACCCGGTAGATCGGGCCGGCGCCGCCGAACAGCGCGCGTCGGATGTGGAAGTCCCCGATCAGGGCGTCGTCCGCGGCGATCGCGAAGTCGCAGGAGATCATCAGCTCGAAGCCGCCCGCGGTGACGTGGCCCTCCAGGACGGCGATCGACGGTGTCTTCATCGAGTAGAGCCGGTCGCAGACCTTCGCCGACAGCACGGCGACCTCGATGGCGGTGGAGCTGCCGACGAAGTCGGCCTGGAGGCTGTCCAGGTCGAACCCGGAGCAGAAGGTGTTACCGCGACCGCGCAGCACCAGCACGCGCAGCTCGGGGTCCGCGTCGACCTCGGTGATGATCTCGTCCAGCCGGTTGAGGATCGGCACGGTCACGCAGTTCTTCTTGTGCGGGCGGTTCAACCAGACCCGCGCCACATGACCGTCCCGCTCGAACTGGATCTCGTCCTCGACTGCCATGAGTTCCTCCAAACTGAACTGAATTGAGTTCGATTCTGTGGCCAGCGGATGCCCCTGTCAATGGACCGGAAGCGGTGACCGCTCCCGGCGGCCCGCGAACGATCAGCCGGAACGGCCGGTGAGGCCGAGCAGGGCGGCCAGGCGCAGGCGGTGGTCGTCGCCGGTGCCGACGAGCGCCTCGTCGGCGCGGGCCCGGCGCACATAGAGGTGGGCCGAGTGCTCCCAGGTGAAGCCGATCCCGCCGTGGAGCTGGACGTATTCCGCGGTGGCCAGCCGGTAGGCGCCGGTGCACGCCACCGCCGCCGCACTCGCGGCCACCGGCAGTTCTCCTGCCCGTTCGGCGAGGCAGGCGCTCGCGTACGCCGAGGCCGACCGAGCGCCCTCGACCTCGACGAGCAGGTCGGCCAGCCGGTGCTTGACCGCCTGGAACGAGCCGATGGCCCGTCCGAACTGGGTTCGCCGGGTCACGTGGGCGAGTACGGCGTCCAGGGCGTGCGCACTGCCGCCGACATGCTCGGCCGCCAGCGCCACCCGCCCTGCGTCGAGGACGGCGTCGACGACGCCCGCCGCCCGTCCGGGCTCGCCGACCGGTTCGGCGGGCGCTCCCCGGAAGCGGACGAGCGCCTGTCGGCGAGTGGGGTCGAGGACGCGACGAGCCGTGCGGTCGCAGGTCGAGCGGTCCGGCTCACAGGCGAACAGCCGCTCCCCGTCCGGCGCCCGGGCCGCGACCAGCAACAGGTCGGCGTCCTCTCCGTCGGGCACGAAGTCGGCCTCGCCGCGCAGCACCCAGCCGTCGGGGCCACGCTCGGCCGTCACCTCGGCGAGGTGAAGGAATCCGGCGACCGTCGCGGTGAGCGCACCGGCGGCGATGCCCGGCAGCCAGCGGGCGCAGGCCCGCCCGTCGGCGCTGTCCAGCAGGGCGGTTCCGGCGAGGACGACGGTGCTCAGCAGCGGGGCGGGGCACACCACACGCCCGGTCTCCTCCAGTGCCACGGCGAGTTCGGCGAAGGTGCAGCCGGCGCCGCCGTACTCCTCGGGCACAGCGAGCCCGTGCACGCCGATGTCGCCCGCGAGCCGCTCCCACAGCGCCCGGTCGTGCCCGCGCGGGCTCTGCGTCTGTTCGCGGACCGCCTCGGGTCCGCATGCCTCGGCGAGCAGGTCCCGCATCACCGCGCGCAGTTGGCGCCGTTCGTCGCTCTCCAACAGCATTGCCGGATCGGCGTCGAGCCGGAACATCCAAGCCTCCCTAGACCGTGAAGCGGCCGCCGTTGGCGAGCAGGATCGCGCCGACGAGGTTCGCGGCCTCGTCGCTCGCCAGAAACAGGGCGATGTCGGCGATCTCCTCCGGCGTTGCGTACGGGCGTACCCGCGGATCGGCGAAACCGCGGCGCAGCGCCGCGGGGGTCCTGGCCGCCATGCCCGTCTCGGTCGGCCCCGGCGCCACGGTGTTGACGCGGACCCCGAACGCGATCGCCTCCTTGGCGACGGACTGGCTCAGCGCGTGCACCCCGGCCTTCGAGGCCGCGTAGTGCGGGTAGCCGGCCTGGGCGTCGAAGGCCGATGAGGAGCCGACCGTCACGACGGCTCCGGACCGCTGAGGCGCCATGACCCGCAGGGCGGCGCGCAGGACGTGGAAGGCGCCGTCCAGGTTGACGCGCATGACCCGCCGCCAGGCGTCGTCGCCGAGCCGGCCCGTCACCTCCGGCGGCCGGTCCTCGACCAGGGCCTCGGCGATCCACTCCTTGGCCGTGGGGTCGTCGACTCCGGCCGCGTGCACCACGACGTCGAGCCGCCCGTGCCGCCGCACGACCTCCTCGAAGGCCCCGTCGACCTGCGCCGATTCGGCCACGTCGACGGTCAGGGAGTGCGCTCGCGGCAGCTCCTTCGCGACGGCCTCCGCCACCGGACCGTCGATGTCCGCGGCGTAGACCTCGGCGCCCTGCGCGGCGAGTCGGCGGGCGACCGCCGCGCCGATCCCGGACCCTGCGCCGGTGACGAGCGCGATCCGTCCGTCGAAGCGCTCCGTGCCTTCACCGCCCATGTGCGGCCACCACCCCACGTCATCTACTGAACTGACTTCATTTTTGTTACTGTCGCACGTATGTCAACAGGCAGGACGAGAGCGGTCCAGCTGACCCGCTGGGGCGGCCCACCGATCCTCACCGAGGCGCCACGGCCCACCCCCACAGCCGAAGAGGTCCTGATCCAGGTGGAGGCGGTCGGCCTCTGCCGTTCGGACCTCCATGTCATCGACGCACGGCCGGGCGATCTCCCCTACCGGATTCCGTTCACCCTCGGGCACGAGGTCGCGGGCCGGGTGGTGCGGCGCGGCCCGCTGGCCGTGGGGCCGGCGACCGGCGAGCGTGTGGTCGTCTACGGCCCCTGGGGCTGCGGGAGTTGCGCCCGCTGTGCGGTCGGGGCGGAGAACTACTGCGACCGACGCGCGGCCCTGGACGCGGACCGCGCCGGCACGGGGGCGGGCCTGGGGCGCGACGGCGGGATGGCCGACCTGCTCCTCGTGCCATCGGGGCGACTGCTGGTCCCGGTGGGCGACCTGGCCGCCGTCCAGGCTGCACCCCTGTCGGACGCCGGGCTCACGGCCTACCACGCCGTGGCCACGGTTCGGCGGGCGCTCGGCGACGACCCAGCGGCGAGCGTGATAGTGCTCGGCGTCGGCGGTCTGGGGCACCTGGCCGTCCAGATCCTGCGTGCCACGACGAACGCGCAGGTGCTGGCCGTGGACGTACGGGAGGCGGCCCTCGCCCTGGCAGAGGAGTGCGGAGCGCACTTCGGCACGCTCCTGCAGCCCGACACCGCGGCGACCCTGCGGCGCCTGACGGGCGGAGTGGGAGCGGTGGCCGTGCTCGACTTCGTCGGCAGCCGTTCCAGTCTGGAATTGGCGGTGGACGTGCTGCGGACGGGCGGAGAACTGGCCGTGGTGGGCAGCGGTGGCGGGGAACTGGCGGTCCGCAAGCCCGGGGCGCTCCCTCCCGGAGCACGGATCTCGTTGCCCTTCTGGGGGACGCTTCCCGAACTTGAAGCTGTCGTCTCCCTGGCCCACAAGGGTCTCCTGACGGTGGAAGTCGAGCGATTCCCGCTGTCGAGCGCACCGGAGGCCATCGCGAGGCTCCGCTCCGACGAGGTACGGGGACGCGCGGTGCTCCTACCCGACTGACGGTCGACCCGGCTGAAAACGCACTGCAGCACCACATGCCGACCATCCTCTCGACTCCAGAAGTGAGTTCAATTAGCGTCTTGTCTCACTCGGCTACGCGAAGGCGGTGGGACCCGCTATGGATGCGGAGACTGTGGATCTGCTGGTGATAGGCGGCGGTATGGCCGGTCTGACGGCCGCCGCCCAGGTGGCCGCCGAGGGCGGCTCGGTGGTTCTGGCGGAGAAGGCGGAGCGCACCGGCGGCTCCGCACGCTTCGCCGGTTTCGTATGGACGACCCCGACCGTCGAGGAGATGCGCCGGATCAACCCGGACGGCGACCCGGAGCTGGCCACCGCCCTGGTGGACGGGTTCGCCGACGGCGTGGCGTGGATCCGGTCGCTCGGCGTGGAGTGCCGGCCGCCGGTGCCCGTGCTCGGCTTCGGCCGCGGGCACCAGGTCGACACGAACCACTACCTCGATTCCTGCGAGCGGCTGATCCGCGACCGCGGCCAGGAAGTGCTCACCACTACTTGGACCCGCTCCCTCGTGACGGAGAACGGCGTGGTCAAAGGGGCGGAATGTGTCGCGCCGGACGGATCCGTACGCCGGATCGAGGCCGCCTGGACCCTGCTCGCGACTGGCGGCTTCCAGGGGGATCCGGGCCTGCGCGCCGAGCACATCCACCCCAGCGCCGCGGACATCGGACTGCGAGCCAACCCGCACAGCCGGGGCGACGGTCTCACCCTCGGGAGTTCCGCGGGCGCGGCGTTCGGCAAGAAGGACGCGGGGTTCTACGGGCACCTGATGCCGGCCGGCGTCTCGCTGGCCGACCCCGCGCGCTTCGTCGACCTCGCGCTCTACTACAGCGAGCACGCCCTGCTGTTCGACACGACGGGCGAGCGCTTCGTCGACGAGACGCTCGGGGACCATCTGACCACCATGGCGCTGCTCGAACGGCCACAGGCCCGCGGTCTGCTGGTCGCCGACGCGCGGGTGCACCGCGAGTGGATCAGCGCCTCGTACGTGGAGGGGATCCCCGGCGTGGACAAGTTCCAGCTGTGCCATCGCGCGGGTGCCCGAAGCGCGGTGGCGGACAGCCTGGAGGACTTCGCGGCGATGCCCGAGGAGTGGGGCTATCCGGGCACCACGATCCGCGACCGCATCAAGGAGTTCAACGCCGCCACAAGCAAGAACGGCGCCACGACGCCCGGCCGCCGCCTCGACCGGCAGCCACTCGACGAACCGCCGTTCCATGTCGTCGAGGCGGCTCCGGCGATCACGTTCACCTTCGGCGGCCTGCTGATCGACGCCGGCGCGCACACCCTGTCCGCGAACTCTGAGGGACGCACTCCGGTACCCGGCCTGCTCGCCGCCGGCGCGGACGCGGGCGGACTCTACCGGCGCGCCTACGCCGGCGGACTCGCCCCCGCCCTGGTCTTCGGCCTCGCGGCGGCACGGACCGCGCTCACCGAGTCGCCGACGGCCCTCACCCGCTGAGCCCGGCCGGTCGGCGCAAATCCCGTGCACGAGGCTTGCCCTCCCGGCACCGGAATGCCTAGCGTACTGAATTGAGTTCACTTTAACTCTGCGTGTTCGTGAGGTGATCATGCTGCTCGCATGCGTGGCGCGAACGCGCCCTTCCTCGAGGGAGGGACTGTGAGTCAGTTCCTGCTTGTCCTGGTCAGCGGCGTGGCCAGCGGAGCCGTGTACGGCCTCATGGGGCTCGGGCTGGTCATCATCTACCGGGCCACCGACGTCGTGAACTTCGCGATGGCGTCGCTCGCGACCCTGGGCCTGTATGTGGCGGTCTCGCTCCATGACCGCGGTGTTGCCACGGTGCTCGGCCTCCTCGCCGCCATCGCGATCACCGTCGCGGCGGGCCTGCTGGTGCGGGAGACGGTGATCCGGCCGCTGGGTCAGGGCCAGTTGTTCTCCGCGCTCGTCGTGACGATGGGCGTGTCCCTGATCGCGGAGAGCACGGCCGGATCGATCTGGGGCGACCAGCCCAAAGCCTTCCCCAGCCTGGTCGACGGGACGGTGCGCTGGTCGGGCGCCGCGGTGCCGGTCCAGAGTCTGGTGACGATCGCCGTCGCAGCCGTGGCGATGGCACTGGTCGGCTATCTGTTCGCCCGCACCACGCTCGGCTCGGCCATGCGCGCCGTTGCCGAGTCCGCGGACACCGCCCGTGTGGTCGGGCTGAGCGCGCAGCGCCTGGCCAGGATCTCCTGGGCGCTCGGCCTGGGTCTCGCCGCGCTCGCCGCCTGTCTGTACGCGCCGCGGTCCGGCCTGGTGCCCACCGCGCTCGTCGCGCCCCTGTTCCGGGCCTTCGCGGGAATCTTCCTGGGCGGCCTGACCAGTATGTACGGCGCCGTCCTCGGCGGACTGACCATCGGTGTCCTGGACAACCTGGCGGCGAACTACGTCTCCGCGAGCTTCCGGGACACGTTCGTGTTCTCGTTCACCGTGCTGGTCCTGCTGATCCGTCCCCAGGGCATGTTCGGCACCCGCACCTTCCAACGGGTCTGAGGGGTCGCATCCATGGTCTTCAACCGTTCCCTCCTGGCGAGGGCCGCTCTGGTCCCGGCCGCCGGTGCGGTACTCATGGCGTTCATGGCTTCCGGCGCGATCCCGGCGTACCAGATGTACTCGGTGGGGCTCGCGGCCGTGTACACGATCGTCGTGCTGTCGGTGGGGCTGCTCGCCGGCTGGTCCGGCATCTGGTCGGTGGGCCACCCCGCGTTCTTCGCCATCGGCGCCTACTTCGCCGCGTACGGCAGCGGACACGACTGGCCCCTGGAAGCGGTGGTCCTCGGCGCCGTCGCCACCGGGGCCACCCTGGGCGCCTTCCTGGGATACGCGGGCGCCAGGTTCTCGGTGCTCTACATCGCCCTGCTGACCCTCGCGTTCACCACGGTGACCCTGGAACTGGTCAACCGCTGGAGCACCGTGACCGGCGGCGACCAGGGAGTGCCGGTGATCGAGCTGCGCAGCGCCCTCGGCCTGGGCACCCTCGCGGGCGGCGGTGCCGACGCCCAGTACCTCGCGGTCGGGGCCGCCTCCGTGGTGCTCGCGCTGGCGGTTCCGGCCGCCGCCTCGGGACTGCGGATGCGGCTGGTGGCCGCCAAGTCCCACCCTCTGGCCGCCCGTACGATCGGCATCGCGCCGGAGGCGCAGTCGTCGCTGTCGTTCGCGGCGAGCGGGGCGTGCACATGCTTCGCGGGTGTGCTGCTCGGCCTGCTCACCGGGTTCGTCAGCCCGGATCCCTTCTCGCTGACCTTCGGGATCTCACTGATCGCGGCGTGTGTGCTCGGCGGGGTCGGCACCGTCCTCGGCGCGGTGGCCGGCGGGGTCTATCTCACCTGGAACCCCTCGCTGTCGTCCGCCGTCGGGCTGCCCCAGCCGGTCGTGCAGGGCCTCGTACTGATCGCCGTGCTCCTCTTCCTGCCCGGTGGAGCCGTGCCGTTCCTCGCGAGGCTCGTACGGCGGGTGCTGCGACGGCCGGACACCGAAGTCCCGTTGCCCGCCGAGGCGTCGGCGCATCTCTCGGCAACGCCGCCGCCGTCCGAGGCCACGGGCTACGGGCCCGTCCTGCTGCACCTGGAGCACCTGTCGGTCTCGTACGGCGGACTCAAGGCCCTGGAGGACGCCTCGCTCTCCCTGCGGCAGAACGAGATCCTGGCGGTCATCGGGCCCAACGGGGCAGGAAAGACAACCCTGTTGAACGCCCTGTCGGGGCTGACCGGCAACGGCCGGGTGAACGGGACCGCCGACTTCGCCGGCCGGCCGCTGCTCAAGGCCAGGGCGACCGCACGCCGGCGGCTGGGCGTCGGCCGTACGTTCCAGCACGCGGAGGTCTTCTCCGAACTCACCGTCGCCGAGAACGTGTTGTGCACCCGCCGCTGGATCACCGACCGGGCCCGGGCGGATGTCGCGCGGCTGCTGGAGTCCGTCGGTCTCGCAGACGTGGCCGACCGTCGCCCCGGCGAGCTGCCGTTCGGCCTGCAGAAGCGCCTCGACCTGGCGCGTGCGATGGCCGGGGAGCCGAAGCTGCTGATCCTGGACGAGCCGTTCGGCGGCCTCGACGCGGGTGAACGGGCGCTGCTCGCACGGCACATCAGGCGGCTGCATGCCGACGGCACCGCCGTGGTGGTCATCGACCACGTCCTCGACGACCTCTTCTCCGTCGCCCACCGGGTGCTCGCCTTCGACTTCGGCCGCACGATCGGCGAGGGCGCCCCGGACACCGTTCTCCAAGACCCGAAGGTGCGGTCGTCGTACCTGGGATCGGTCGACGGCAGGACCCGGCCGCCCGAGCACGTGGGTGAGCGGAGCATGATCCGCCTGAACGGCGTCGGCCACACGTACGGCGGTGTGGTCGCGCTGCGGGACGTCGGCCTCGACGTCCGCCAGGGCGTCGTCCTGGGCATCGCCGGCGCCAACGGAGCGGGCAAGAGCACGCTGGCCGGCATCCTGCACGGCTCGCTCCAGCCCGCCCGCGGCGACCGGGAGACGGGCGGAGTGGTCCGCACCAGCCTGGCGCCCGAGGGCCGGGCCCTGTTCAAGACGCTGTCCGTGCGCGAGAACCTCGAGGTCGCGGCGTACGCGGCGGGCATCACCGGTGCCCCGCTGCGCGAACGACTGGAGGAGACCGTCCAGTGGCTGCCGGCGCGGCTGCGCGACCGGATGTCCGCCTCCGCCGGCGGACTGTCCGGCGGAGAGCAGCAGATGCTCGCCATCGCCCGGGCTCTGATCGTCGGCCCGGACGTCCTGATCGTGGACGAACCGGCGCTCGGGCTGGCCCCCGCGCTGGTCGACGAGGTCTACGACCGGCTGGCCAGGCTCGCCCACGACGGCCTGACGGTCGTCCTGCTGGAGCAGCTCCTCAGCCGTGCCCTGTCCGTCAGCCACGAGGTGGCCGTGCTGCACGAGGGCGTCATCGCCGCCCACGGGCGGCCTGGCGACCCGGCGTTCGCGGCCCTGGCGGAAGCGGCGTACTTCAGCGGCGGCCTCGAAGCCGCCCCGACCGCGGCGGCTTCCGCCCGGACGCCCCAAGTCAACTGACATCCCTTGTGAACGAGGTGGACCGTGTACCGGATCATCAGAAGATTCCGCCGAGCCGCGGCAACGACAGCCGTCCTCGCCGTGGTGGCGCTGACCGCCAACGCGTGCGGCGGACAGGACTCCGCAGGAGCCGCCGGCAGCTCGTCCGAGATACACATCGGAGCGTGGCTGCCCCTCAGCGGCGCCGTCGCCGCGTACGGCGTGCCCCAGAAGGCGGGCGCCGACGCGTACTTCAAGATGCTCAACGCCAAGGGCGGCATCAACGGCCGCAAGGTCCGGTGGACCGTCAAGGACAACGCGTTCGACCCGCAGCAGACCGTGCAGATCGCACGCGAACTCGTCGGCCAGGACAAGGTCGTGGCGATCGTCAACGCGAACGGCACCTCCCAGGCGGAGGCCGCCTTCCCGTTCGTCCTCACTCAGTCCAAGGTGCCGATCCTCAACGAGCAGGGAGGCGCCGAATCCTGGTACAAGCCTCCGCGCACCGGCCTGTTCGGCACCCAGACCCTCTACGAGGACCAGGCAGCGGCGATCGCCGCCTGGGCGGTGCAGGACGGCGCCAAGAAGATCCTCGTCGTGCACAGTGACCCGGCCGCGTTCGTGAACGTGGCCAAGCAGGTCGAGCCCGTCGCGAAGCAGGTCGATCCCTCGGTCGAGGTGAACCGGCTGGCGGTCAAGTTCCAGACCACCGACTACACACCCGTGATCAGCAAGGTGAAGGCCGACAAACCCCAGGCGGTGATCCTGATCCTGACGTCCCCCGAGGCGGCCGCCTTCCTCAAGGAAGCCAAGCTCCAGGGACTCTCCCTGCCCACCTATGCCTACGCTCCCGTGGCAGCCGAGTCGACGGTCTCACTGGCCAAGGACGCCGCCGAGGGGCTGAAGGCCGTACAACTGGTGAGGGCTCCCTCGGACCCCGACCCCGCGGTGAAGGAGTTCCGGACCGCGATGGCCAAGTACGAACCCGGTCAGACCGCCGGATTCCTCGCCCTGTGGGGCTGGAGCAACGCGAAGGTGTTCGCCGAGATCGCGAAGACCATCAAGGGGCCCGTCACGTCCCAGTCCGTCATCACGGCGTACGAGAAGGCCTCGGCGGTCGACCCCGGGGTGTCACCGGTGATGAAGTTCAGCGCGAGCGACCATCTCGGCACCCGCAGCGTGCAGCGGGTGGTCGTGAAGAACGGCGTCTGGACGTCCGTCGGTGACTTCTACACGCCCCCGGCCCGCGGCTGAGCGCTCTCGGGGCACTGACGGAACTCGCCGGCCAGGACCCGTGCAAGCCCTCACGGAGATCGTCTCCCAGGCTGTCGGTGCGATGTGCCCGCGCCCCTGACCAGCGGCCGTCCTTGCGGCGGCCCCTTCCAGACGGACCGCCCGCTGTGGCAGTCGACTGCGAACTTCACGGCCGGCACCGGCAACCACGAGGCCCCGGTCCACACCGGGGACGACGACTTCACGCAGGCGGGCAACCTCTACCGCCTGATGTCGGAAGGCGAGAAGGAGCGCCTGATCGAGAACCTCGCGGGCTTCATCGCCAAGGTCTCGCGCGAGGACATCGCCGAACGCGCGATCGGCAACTTCCGTCAGGCCGACGGAGACTTCGGCAAGCGCCTGGAAGCTGCGGTCCAAGGCCTGCGCGGCTGCCCCCCCGGGTTGGAGTGAAGGCGCTGAGACCACGAGCCGACGTCTGGCTGCGAGTCGTCGTCCTTTCTCCGCAGGATCCGGGCGAGATCAGCGCAGCGGTCGATGCGATGCTCGGCCACACGGGACCGGTCTACACGAATCGGCGGCCCCCCTCATTCCTCAACAGTTCAACCGGGAGCCGTTCGTCATCCGCAAAGGGCGGTTGACACGAGAAGGCAGTCAGGCCTCGGTCGTCAGTAGAGGTCCCGTGACGACCGAGGCGATACGAGCGGTCGATCAGCTTCGCCTCGAGGGCATCGACCTCGACTTGGCGGCCGCGCCGTCTGCCGAGCCGGTGGACCAAGATCTCATCATGGCTTCGCCAAGCCGCGATCGGCTCCCCCACGAGCACGTCACCACCGGCGCATACCCCGCCCTTCTGGCGCGGTACGGCCTCGACGCCGCCGGCCTGTACAGAGTCTTCGCCTGAATCGACTGCGGCATCGACTTGTCACGCCTTCCAGCCAACCGCCCCACCCGACAGCTCCGCCGGACGCAGCTGAAGGAAATTGCCTGGCAGACAAAAAAATTGCCCAACAGGCAAACCTCCGTCTATACCTGCGAAAAGAGGAGCAGTGACACGCAGGGAGAACACCGTGAGCCGAACCGCCGCACTCGTCAATGCCGACTGGGTCCAGGCACATCTCGACGACCCCGCTGTCGTTCTCGTCGAGGTCGACGAGGACACGACCACCTACGACACCAACCACATCCGCGGGGCCGTGCGCATCGACTGGCGACAGGACCTCCAGGATCCGGTACGCCGCGACTTCGTCGACCAGGCCGCCTTCGAGAAGCTCCTCTCCCAGAAGGGCATCGGACGCGACGACACTGTCGTTCTCTACGGCGGCAACAACAACTGGTTCGCCGCGTTCGCCTACTGGTACTTCAAGGTCTACGGTCACCAGGACGTGCGTCTGCTCGACGGCGGCCGCAAGAAGTGGGAACTCGACGGCCGTGAGCTGGTCGCCGAGACGGTCACCCGCCCCGCCACCACGTACACGGCGTCGGCCCCCGACCCGTCGCTGCGGGCGATGCGCGACGAGGTGCTCTGCGCCATCGGCTCCCACAACCTGGTCGACGTACGCTCGCCGGAGGAGTTCTCGGGCAGGCTCAGCGCCCCGGCCCATCTGATCCAGGAGGCGGCCCTGCAGCGCGGTCACATCCCGACCGCCGTGAACGTCCCGTGGTCGAAGGCCGCCAACGACGACGGCACGTTCCGGTCCGACGAGGAACTGGCGGCCCTGTACGCGGACGTCGATTCCGGGCGGGAGACGATCGTCTACTGCCGTATCGGCGAGCGCAGCGCCCACACCTGGTTCGTGCTCAGCGAGCTGCTGGGACACGACAACGTGCGCAACTACGACGGGTCGTGGGCCGAGTACGGCTCCCTGGTCGGCGTTCCCATCACCCTGCCCACCGCCGACTGACATCCAAGCCTCGTCCCACGACGCCGAAGGAGTGGCGACACCATGGCCAACCCGCCGTATCCCCCGCCCATCGGCCCGGTCGGAGGCCGCACCGATCTCGGTCCGGTACCGGCCCGTTCCGCCACAGCAGGGGCCGGATCCCCGAGTGCGGACAGCCGGGCCGCCCGTACGCCGCGCCCCGAGGGACAGTGGGCGCTGGGTGACCGGACCCCGCTCAACGCGAACGAACGGTTCAAGCAGCACGACGACGGGCTCAACGTCCGCGACCGCGTAGAAACGGTCTACGCCTACAAGGGGTTCGCCGGCATCGATCCCGAGGACCTGCACGGGCGGCTGCGCTGGTGGGGCCTCTACACCCAGCGCCGGCCCGGGATCGACGGGGGCAGAACCGGCACCCTGGAGCCGCACGAACTCGACGACGAGTACTTCATGCTGCGCGTCCGCGTCGACGGCGGACGCCTCACCACCGAGCAGTTGCGCACCGTCGGCGAGGTCTCCCGCGACTTCGCCCGGGACACCGCCGACCTCACGGACCGGCAGAACATCCAGCTGCACTGGATCCGCATCGAGGACGCGCCGGAGGTCTGGCGGCGGCTGGAGGCCGTGGGACTGACCACCGCCCAGGCGTGCGGTGACACCACGCGTGTCTTCCTGGGAAGCCCGGTCGCCGGTGTGGCCGCGGACGAGATCGTCGACGGCAGCCCCGCCATCGACGCCATCCACGAGCGCTGGGTCGGGGATCCCGCGTTCTCCAATCTGCCGCGCAAGTTCAAGACGGCCATCAGCGGGTCGCCGCTCCAAGACGTCGCCCACGAGATCAACGACGTGTCGTTCATCGGCGTACGCCACCCCGAGCTCGGCCCCGGTTTCGACGTGTGGGTCGGCGGCGGGCTGTCGACCAGCCCCATGCTCGCCGAGCGGCTGGGCGCTTTCGCCACGCTGGAGGAGGTCCCGGAGATCTGGGCGGGCGTCGTCTCCCTCTTCCGTGACCACGGCTACCGCCGGCTGCGCAACCGGGCCCGGCTGAAGTACCTCGTCGCCGACTGGGGCATCGAACGGTTCCGCGAGGTGCTGGAGGACCAGTACCTCAAGCGCCCTCTGACCGACGGTCCCGCGCCTCCCCCGCCGGCCGGCCCGCGCGACCACGTCGGGGTCCATCCCCAGCGCGACGGCCGCTTCTACGTCGGTGCCGCACCGACGGCGGGCCGGGTGTCGGGCACTGCCCTGATCTCCCTGGCCGAGCTTGCCGAGGCACACGGATCCCGCCGTGTGCGCACCACACCGCACCAGAAGATCCTGGTCCTCGACGTGCCCGGCGAGGCAGTTGAGGACCTGGTCCGGGGGATGGAAGTACTCGGACTTCAGGCGCGTCCCAGCACCTTCCGCCGCAACACCATGGCCTGTACCGGCATCGAGTTCTGCAAACTCGCGATCGTGGAGACCAAACGCCGAGCGGTCACCGCCGTCGAGGAGTTGGAGCGGCGCCTGCCGGACTTCGACCAGCCCCTCACCGTCAACGTCAACGGGTGCCCGAACAGCTGCGTGCGGTCCCAGATCGCCGACATCGGTCTCAAGGGCCAGCTCGTTCTCGGCGCCGACGGACGCCAGGTCGAGGGTTTCCAGGTGCACCTGGGCGGCACGGTCGGCATGGAGGCCCGCTTCGGCCGCAAACTCCGCGGCCACAAGGTCGCCGCCGACGAACTCCCCGACTACGTCGAGCGCGTCGTACGGCGCTTCGACGCGGCGCGCGCTCCTGGCGAGACCTTCGCCGACTGGGTGGCGCGCGCCGACGAGGACGAGCTCACGTAGCGGCTTCGCCCGGGCCGCGGCCGGGCAGCGAACGGTAGAGGGCCAGGTGCCGACGTGCCGCCGTGTCCCAGGTGTGCCGGGCGGCGAGGTCGCGTCCGGCGTCCCGTCGGGCCGGGTCCTCCACGGTCATGGCGTGGCCGAGTTCGGCGGCCAGGGTGTGCGGGCCGTCCGCGAAACGCGCGGCGGATCCGAACACCTCACGCAGGACGGGCAGGTCCCGCACGACCAGCGGTACGCCGGCCGCCAGGGCCTCCATCGCGGCCAGGCCGAAGCCTTCCTTGAGGGAGGGGAAGGCGAAGGCTGCCGCGGCGCCCACCAGGGCCGGCAGTTCGTCGTCGGCCACCGGTCCAAGCACGACCGGCTCGACACCGAGTTCGCCGGCTCGCGCCTCCCAGCGGGCCCGGTAGTCCCGGTAGTCGAAGAGCGTCTCGCCGCCGGCGATCACCAGCCGCACGTCCGAATGTTCGCTGCGCAGCAGGGCGTAGGCCTCCAGCAGGTCGAGGGAGCCCTTGCGGGGTTCGATGCCGCCCACGGCGAGGACGTAACGGCCGAGGCGTGAGCGCCACCCCGCCCGCGCCGTCGGATCGGGGGTGGCGAAGCGCTCGTACGCCACCCCGTTGGGGATGACCTCCGCCGTCAGACCCCAGCCTTCCTTCAGCTCCTCCGCCACCGACCGTGAGACACAGATGTGTGCGTACGGCTCGACGATCGCCTTCTCGTGGCAGGCGGCGAGTTCGGGGGTGGTGAAGTGGTCGAGGTGGTGGACGGTGCGCACGCAGCGGCCGACGGCGTTGGCGCTGATGCAGTCCTGGGCGTGGATGATGTCGTAGGGGCCCGGGTCGAAGGCGGCGCGGAGGGTGTCGATGGAGCGCAGGATGCGCTCGCCGACGCTCTCACCGGACGGGCCGTCCGGGAACGGCACGATGCACAGGCGCACGGCTGGGTCGACGCGGCGGTAGAAGCCCTCGTCGCCGCCTCGGCCCAGGGTCCACACGGTCACGTCCTCGCCCAGTGCGGCGAATGCCTCCGCGAGGGCGAGGGTGTGGACGACCCCGCCACGCGGCTTGGTGGAGTAGCTGAGCAGTGCGATCTTCACGACGGGGTCTCCCGGTAGGCGGACGGCCGGCGTTCTTCGAGGTGGCGCAGGACGCGGCGGGCCCGGTCGATCTCCTCGGCGACGTCGACCTCGGCCACCGCCAGGCCCGCCTTGGCCCAGGTGCGGGCGAGGATGTCGCCGCCGGGGCCGACGACCTTGGCCTGGCCGAGGAAGCGCATGCCGCCCATGGCGCCGGTCTGGTTGGAGGAGGCGAGGACGACCTGGTTCTCGGCGGCGCGCGCCTGGTCGTAAAGGTCGAAGAGCTTGGCCTGACGGTCCTGTGCCATGCGCGGGGCGCGGTTGGTGATGCTGGTCGGCCAGGCGGAGAGGCAGGCGAGGACCTCCGCGCCGTCCAGCGCCAGCGAACGGGCCGACTCGGGGAAGGTCTTGTCGTAGTCGATGAGCATGCCGAGGCGGCCGACCGGGGTGTCGAAGGCCTCGAAACGGTCGCCCGGCATGTAGGCGGCGGTCTCCCCCGCCGGGAGGTGGACCTTGCGGTGCCGGCCGAGGACGCCGTCGCCGGACACGCAGACGGCGGCGTTGTAGCGGTCGGTGCCGCCGTCCTCGCAGTAGCCGACGCACACGACCATCTCCGCCGCGAGCTGGGCGACCTGGAGGATCAGCGGGTCGTCCGGCTTGAGGGCGGGCGGCAGGGCATCCGGGTCGGGATGGCGCAGATCGGCGAGATAGCCGCCGAGCGCGGCGTCCGGGAGCACCAGGAGTCCGGCGCCGGAGCTGCGGGCGTCGTCGATGAGCTTGGCGATCCTCGCCAGGTCGAACTCCAGGTCGCGGCCGAAGTGGGCGGCCGCGGCCGCGATCCGGATGGTGCTCATACGGTGACTGCTCCTGCGGGTGTGTAGGCGTCCGGGCGCCGGTCGCGCAGGTGCCCCATGGACCGGCGGGCGGTCTCGAGGGCCTGCGTGACGTCGATCTCGGCGACGGCGATTCCGGCCGTCACCCCCGTGTCGGCGATGATCTCGCCGCCGGGGTCGACGACCTTGGCGCTGCCAACGAAGCGTAGCGACCCGAAGGTGCCCGCCTGGTTGGCGGACAGCCACACGATCTGGTTCTCCAAGGCGCGGGCCCGGTCGAACAGGTCGAAGCGGCGCTTCCAGCGGTCCTCCTCCAGGTTGGCGACCGCGCTCGTGCGCGCGCCCGGCCAGGCGGAGACGCAGACGCCGATCTCGGCGCCGTCGAGGGCCAGGGCACGGGCCGACTCCGGGAACGCCTTGTCGTAGCAGATCATCATGCCGATCCGGCCGACGGGAGTGTCGAAGGCCTGGAAGCGGTCACCGGAGGCGTAGGAGGCGTCCTCGCTCAGTGGCTGGTGGACCTTGCGGTGGCTACCCAGGACGCCGTCGCCGGTGACGCAGACGGCACTGTTGTAGCGCCGTCCGTCGGCCGCCGCCTCGCAGTAGCCGGCCACAACGGTCATGTCTCCGGCGAGGGCGGCCAGCCGGCTGATCTCGGGCCCGTCGAGGGCGAGCGCGGGCGGGCCCTCGTCGAGGTCGCCCTCTTCAATCGATGCAGGGTTGTCGAGGCTGAGGAGATAGCCGCCGAGGCATGCCTCGGGCAGCGCCAGCAGATGTACGCCCTCCTCGCGCGCTTCCTTGATCAGCCGTTCGGCGATCGCGAAGTCCTCTTCCAGGTCGCGGCCGAACTCGGCGGCAACGGCCGCCAGGCGCAGGGTGCTCATGCAGGTCCCATCCCGGTCACCGTGGACGTGACCGCTTCAGTGATCTCTCCGTCGGGCCAACGCAGCCCGACGCCTTCTCCAGTGGTCAGCGCGCCGCACACGGCGCCTGTGGCGGGGCCGGCCGCGAGCGGCGGTCCGCCCGCCGTGCCCGCGGTGAGCATGGCGAACCCGGGGAAACAGGTCAGCCAGTCGCCCATGGTCGCCGTGCTCGGCCGGGGTACGGCGGCCACGTCGAGCACCGCACGGCAACCGCCCGCCTCGGCGAGCATGCCGAGCGTCCCGGCGATGCCCGCCATCGAGACGTCCTTCGCCGCGGCCGGGCGGGCGGCGGCCACCGCGCCGGTCATGACTCGCAGTTCGTCACCGTGCCGGTGCGTGGTGGAGTCCCACTGGCGCCCGCGGTACCCCTCGCGCCAGCCGCCGCCGAGGTCCGCGGTCAGCCGCACCAGGTGCCCCGGACGGCCGCCGCCCCCAGGCACGGGACGGTCCGTGCGGCCGAGCGCGGTCACCGACAGGGCTGCCGGGACGCCGAGTTGGGTGTGCCCGCCGAGCACTGGGACGCCGTACGCCCGCGCGGCCCGGCTCAGACCGGCGAGGATCCGCGAGGCGTGCCCCGCGTCCTTCGCGCCGACCGCGTCGAGCAGGCCGACCGGCGCGGCGCCCATGGCGGCGAGGTCGTTGACGTTGACCAGGACCGAGCACCAGCCGGCCCACTCCGGGTCACGCTCGACCATCGACGGCACGATCGCGTCGCACGCGGCGATCATGTCGGTGCCCGGCACGGGCGCGCCGTCGTCGCCGACGAAACCCGCGCCGCCGGGCGCGAGAGACGTCAGGAGGGAGCCCAGGGGGGACTTGGTGGCGGCGACGAGATCCGCGATCCGGCCGATCGGCCACCGCATCAGGACGTGGGGCGCGGCGGCGACCGTCACGTCCCGCACCCGCTGCCAGCCGAGCCGCCGGAACAGGATCTCGGCCCGGGCCTGGACGGTCGCGTCGAACCGCAGCACGCCCTCCGCCTCCGCGCGTGCGCAGGCCGCGCGGACCAGTGCCGCGCCGATGCCGTGGGCGCCACGGGCCCGCCGGTCGACGACCAGCCGCCCGCCCTGCCACCAGCCGATGTCCGGGCCGTCGTCGACCGGACCGAGCCGGACCCCGCCGATCACCGTGCCGTCCGGGGCCCGGGCGACCAGGACGACGGTCCGGGTGTCGGCGTCGCGGTCGTCGAGGTCGTCGCCCGTGAACAAGCCCTGATCGTCGACGAAGGTCTCCTTGCGCAGCGCCCGGTAGGCCGCCAACTCCGTGCTGCCGACCGCCTCTTCGACGTGGAAGGCCGGGTGGCGGGCGAGGGTGCTGCGGTCGCCGAGCAGCGCGAGGATGTCGGTCTGCTCGACCACCGCGGACGCGGCCACGTCGTCGAGGTACACGTCCCTCACCCGCCCGCGGTCTTCAGCACGCTGCACGCCCCGCAGGCCGCGCAGCCGGCCGTCTGGTCGGCGCCGCTCATCCCGGCCGCGCGCAGCTTCGCCGCCACGCCCTCGGTGACGTACCGCAGGAGGTCGGCGCTCGGGGCCCGGTCGCCGTCACGTGCGGCGAGGGTGCCGCTCATCGGGCGGAAGGGGACGACGAACGGGTAGACGCCACGGTCGATCAACTTCCCTGCCCCGTCAATGAGTTCATCCGGGTCCTCACCGAGCCCGACAAGCAGGTAGGTGGACACCCGGTTCGGGCCGAACACCCGCACCGCCTCGTCCCACGCGGCTTCGTACTCGGCCATCGGCACGGACGACTTGCCGGGCATCCAGCGCCGGCGCACCTCGTCGTCGAGGGACTCGACATGGATGCCGATGGCGGTGGCCCCGGCGTCGTGCAGGGCGCGGATCCAGGACAGGTCGCCGGGCGGCTCGCACTGCACCTGGATCGGCAGGCCCGGTACGGCCCGCAGGACCGCGCGGACGGATCGGGCCAGGTTGCGGGCGCCCCGGTCCGGGCCGGTGGTCGTGCCGGTGGTCATCACCATCTGCTTCACGCCGTCGAGGCGTACGGCGGCCTCGGCGACCTCGGCGAGCTGTGCCGGGGTCTTGGCGGCGACCGTGGCGCCGGAGCGCAGGGACTCCTCGATGGTGCAGAAGCGGCAGCGGTCCGACTCGGCGTAGCGGATACAGGTCTGGACGACGGTGGTGGCGAGGACGTCGGCGCCGTGCAGGCGGGCGATGTGCTCGTAGGGGGTGCCGTCGGCCGTGGTGAGGTCGTAGAACTTCGGGCGTCGTACGGCGCTCAGGGTGAGGCCGGTGTCCTCCTCGCCGAGCCAGACCTTGCCGTCGCGCACCCGGTAGGGACTTTCGGGGTTGGTGGGCAGCGCGGCGTTGGCGCCGTCGACGAGGACGTGTCCGTCGTCGCTGGGTCCCGCGCCGTCGGGGCGCCGTACTGGGGTGTCCAACGCCACTCCCCGCAGGGCGAGTTCGGCGCGGGTCATGATGCGGACGTCCACGGTCGTCGTTCCGGTGCCAACGCTCACGTCGTGCCCCTTACAGCTGGTAGGTGGAGTTGATGACGGCGCCCTTGCGCGCGTAGTGGATCAGCGCGTCCTGGACGTCGAGGGGGTGGGCCGGGATGACGCCCTCGATGAGGTCCTCCTCGCGGGCGCCGTGCAGGGAGAGGCCGAAGCGGCAGCAGTAGACCTTGCCGCCCTCGGCGATGAACGTCTTCAGCTGGTTGTTGATGTTGTGCTCGCCGGGGAAGGCCGAGTTGCCGACCGTCGGGAAGCCGCGGGTGGCCAGGCAGTTGAGGGAGCCGGGGCCGTAGAAGTAGATGGCGGTCTCGAAGCCCTTGCGCAGGGCGCGGGTGGCCTGCAGGACAGCGACGAAGGACACCGAGGACTCGTGGGCGATGCCGTGGACGAGGGTGAAGTAGGTCTCGCCGTTCTCCGCCTGGTAGTCGGGGAAGACCTTGGTGGAGCCGTAGATGCTGGAGCCCTCGGGCAGGGAGGGGTGCGGGATCTCGTCGAGGGACTTCTGCTCGACGTCGCTGAGCTCGGCGGGGGATGCGGACATGGCTGTCTCCTTGTGTTTACGGAAGGGGGTGGACGTCAGTCGTAGAGCGCGGCGAAGGTGTCCCGGAAGACGAGGTCGCCGAGTTCGCCACCGCCGGTCGCGGCAGTCATCCGGGCGTACTCGCCCGCGAAGTCCCCCCACGGCTGGTCGCTGGCGAAGAGCACCCGGTCGTGGCCGATGCCGCGGTGCTCGATCTCCCGGGCCAGCCAGTGCGGCAGGAAGCCGATGGCCCAGGAGAGGTCGGTGTAGACGCGCTTGCCGGCCGCGATCCAGTCGAAGAACCGGGAGCCGGCGAGCTTGATGTGGCCGCTCATCCCGCCACCGAAGTGCACGAGATGGACGGCGACCCGGTCGGCGTACCAGTCCACCAGGTGGCCGACCTCGTCGATGTCGGAGGCGGCGCCCGGGGAGGTGTGGACGTGGACCACGAGGCCGTGGCGGGCGGCGGTGGCGAAGATCCGGTCCAGCTGCGGGCGGCAGGCGGGGTCGGTGGGACGCCCGCCCAGCAGGAAGCTGAGCTTGAGCGCCTTTACTCCGGGCTCGCCGGCGAGCCTGAGCGCCTGCTCGGTGCGCTCGGCGTCCTCCGGCCGTGGCGAGACCCACAGTCCGGCGCGGATCCGGTCGTCCGTCTGGGCCGCCTCGATCGCCAGCTCGTTGAAGGAGAAGGCGATGGCGGGGTCGGGGACGCCGTAGTTGGGGATGACCAGGGCGCGTTCGGTGCCCTCCGCGTCCAGGTCGGCGATCAGCTGCTTGACCGTGGCGCGGGCGGTGGTGTCGGGGTTGACGGGCGGGCCGCCGTAGAAGGGGAAGGCGGGCAGGACGCCGATGTGGCGGTGTGCGTCGTAGACCATGGGGCTTTCAGCCGATCGGGAGCGCGGAGGCGAGTTCGCCCGGCGCGCCGGTGAGGGCGCCGCACACGTCGGCGAGGCGACGGGAGGCGTCGATGTGGTCGGCGAGGAACTCGGCGTCGCGGCCCACCGCCTCGAAGCGGCCCGAACCCCACGAGTACTGCCAGGGCAGACCCAGGAAGTACAGGCCGGGCACGTTGGTGGCGCCACGCCAGTGCATGGGGTAGCCGCGCCCGTCGAAGACGGGGATCTCGATCCACCGGTGGTCGCGGCGGAAGCCTGTCGACCAGACGACGGAGGTGATGCCGGCCTCGGCGAGATCGAGTTTGCGGGGCTGCTCGGCCGGCTCCCACACGGGTACGTACCGCGCCTCCTCCGGGGCGTCGATGCCCCGCCCGGCGATGTGGGCGTCGATGGCGTCCTTGATGCCGTCCGCCACCGCGTCCGCGTGGTCCAGGTTCACCTTCAGGTCGTCGGCGAACTCCAGGCGCTCGCCGCCGATGTCGGTGAGCCGCCCGTACAGGCGCATCCCGTCCCGGGCGAAGGAGCGCAGGTCGATGTCCCGGCCGCCGTCGCGCCCCGTCACGTAGTGGTTGACCCGCATCCGGACCGCGCCGGCGTCGTCGAACTCGTCGATCGACTTGCCGTAGTGGCCCATGTCGTCCAGCCAGGCCACACAGTCCCGGCCCCGGTAGAAACGGGCCACGCGCGGGGCGCTGCCCACGGCCAGGTGCACCTGCCGTCCCGCCAGGTGCAGGTCCTCGGCTATCTGGCAGCCGGACTGACCGGTGCCCACCACCAGCACCGCGCCCTCGGGGAGCTGCTCGGCGCTGCGGTAGCCGGAGGAGTGGACCTGCGCGACGCCGTCGGGCAGGCGCTGGGCCATCGCCGGAATGGACGGCGTGTGGTACGGGCCGATGGCGACCACCACCTGGTCGGCGGTGAAGTCCCCGGCCGTGGTGGCGAGTTCGTACGTCCCCTCCGGCGCCCGGTGCAGCCGGGTGACCGACACGCCCTCCACCAGCGGCGGCCGGAAGAAGGCGACGTAGTCCTCCAGGTACCGCACGATCTCGTCGCGGACCATGAAGCCGTCGGGGTCGTCGCCCTGGTAGGGGAAGCCGGGAAGCCGGCACTGCCAGTTCGGGGTGACCAGGCAGAAGGAGTCCCAGCGGCGCTCGCGCCACTCGTGTCCGACCCGGTTCGCCTCGATCACGACGTGCTCGACGCCGCGCTGCCGCAGGGCGTAGCTGACGGACAGGCCGGCCTGGCCGCCACCGATCACGGCGACCGGGTAGTGGGCCCCGGCGAGCTGGGATGCCGGGCTCACCGGAGGCTCCCGTCCGCGCCGGTCAGCGACTCGACGGTCACCTTCGCGCCGGAGAGGGTGCGGTACGCGGCGGCGGTCCGTTCGATCTGAGCGAGCTGGTCCGACGCGCCGGTGCAGTAGAAGCCGAACTTCTCCTTCACCCGCTCCCCGGCGATACCGAGCGCCGTACGGCTGCGCTCCACGAAGTCCGCGAGTTCGTATTCGTCGCCCGCGGTGAAATAGTCCTCGACCACGGTGGAAGGGGAATAACAGCGCTGGGTCTCGCCATCGGGCCAGCGCACGTGAAAATACGTCTCAGGCATGAGATCCTCCAGGGGAGGCACCGAGGCAGTGACCTCTCGCCGCTGCCTTATGGAGGAATACTTCAGCCGCGAGGTATTTCCGAACGGAGTCATCCGGAACAAGCGCGTGTTACCAGGGCCTCACCAGGACAGGTCGATTTCGTGGGGCACAACTCTTTGCCTCCAAGGCAATCTGACGGTTCATCTGACGGCCATGCCCCAATGACGACCGCACCGGCACGCTCTGATTCGTCGTTGTGGAGGGTGAGACCTCGGAGCGGGTGTAATGGCCGAGAGGGTCGAGTTCGAAGTGGGCGCGCGCAAAGTCGTCGCGGTCGAGTTCATCGGCCGGAACGCCGCAGCGAGACGGGGAGGAAACGGACAGTCGTACGGACTGCCGCCCTGCCGCTCGACCGCGCCGGCAAACGCGCGGCAGCCGGTGCGTCGACCTCCGGAGCGGGAACGCCAACGAGGCCGCGCGACACCGGCGGAACGGCTCTCGGCCCGTCACCCGAAGCGGCCGTCGGCGGCGCCTCCAGCTCGAAACCGCAGGACGGACGACCCGGGCTCATATCTGGCTACGGCCCCTCGGCGCCGCTGGGGCGGCCACAGCTTCCATCCATTCATGGATGGAAGCTTGTATCTATGGATGCCAGGGTCATTCCATGGCCGAAAGAGCGGGGCGCGCGTCTGCCGCGCAGACGGTGTACGCCGTCACCAAGGAGCTCATCCTCAGTGGTGAGCTGGCCGCCGGCACCCTGATCAGCGAGGGCGAGATCGTCGAGCGGGTGCAGATGAGCCGGACTCCGGTGGTGGAGCGTTCCTGCGGCTCGAGTCCGAGGAACTGCTGGCCCTGCACCCCAAGCGCGGGGCCGTCGTCGTACCCGTGCCGACGGGCGAGGCCGCGGACGTGCTGGAGTTGCGGCAGGCGCTGGAACAGTCCGCCGCGCAGAGCATCGCCCGGGACGGGCTCACCCCCGAGAGCGAGGACGGCCTGCGCGGGCTGATCGCCCGGCAGCGCGAACTGGCGCAGGACGGCGACGTCCACGCGTTCGCCGCCGCGGACGAGGCTTTCCACCGCGGCATCGTCGATGCCTCTGGGAACCGTCTCGCGGGCCGCTTCTACGCCACGCTGGGCGACCGCCAGCGCCGGATGAGCGTCTCCGCGCTGCGGCCGAGGCCCCAGCGACTGCATGTGCTGGCCGACGAGCACGAGACCCTGCTCGGCCACCTTCTGGCCAAAGCGGCCGACACGTTCGCGGAGACCCTGCGGGCGCATCTGGCGGCGACCCACGGTGCACCGGGGCGACCCGGCGGCGACCGCTGATCCCACCGGCGGCAACGGCGCCGCTGCCACTCACCCACGAGAAACCTGTCACCCTCATGCTCGAAACCCAACGGGTCGTCGAGCCGCCCGCCGTCGCGCACCCTGGCACTGCTCCGGCAGGCCGGAGCTGCGCCAGACATGGGCGTCGGCCTTGTCGCCCGGGGCCGGACGGGCTGCGGCCACCGCCAGGCGTGTGTCGGCGTCGATGATGACCTGCACGTTCGCCGAGAACCGGTAGTCGCGGCTCGAGGCGCCGACCTTGCGGCCACGGACCGGGACCAGCGTGCCGTCCACGATCCACAGCGGTCCGCAGCCCCGGCGGGACGAGAGACCGGCCCGAGCGCGAGGAGCGGCCGCAGCCGCTGGACGACCCGGCACACCGTGGCCGGCGAGACCCCGAACAGCGGCGCGAGCTGCCGCATGGTCAGGTTCGTCCGGTAGTAGACAGCCACCACCAGTACCCGGTCGGCGAGCGGCAGACACCATGGTCGCCCGATCCGAGGCCCGTCGCCGCCCCGCTCCCGCACCACCTTCAACAACCGCTCGAACTGCTCCGCCCGCAGCCCCGTGAACGTCTCCACCCACAACGGCTCAGCCCTCCCTACGTTCTTCTACCAGACCGGGCGAGCCCTTCGTGTGGTTGGCCCACCCAGGGGCGTCGGGTGTGGCTCTCAGCCCTCTGCCGGACGTGGCTCGTGTTGATTCGCCGCCCGACGCCCCACGACGACTCGGCTGCCAATTAGGAATTGCGAATGATCGCTCTGTAGGGAATCGACAGCGAGGTCGTCCGTCGGAAGGCATCAACACACCGCACCGCACGGAGGCACCATGGCCGCGATCTGGGCCGGCATCGACGCAGGCAAGACCCACCACTTCCATCCGCCGTCGAGCCGGCCCACGAACGTATCCATGCCGCCAGGTTTCCATGCACGACGCCGCAAGCCTTCGTCAGCTGCGCCGATCAGTGCATGGGGTTCAGTGGTCGTAGGCGGTCAGTGCGCGCATGACCGGCGGACCGCCGAGATCAGTCCGCCGGGCCTCTCCTCGCGCTGCGGCGGGGTGCTGATCGGGCGGCCGTAGGCGGCAGCGCGCTCGCGCAGGGTGTGGCTGTCGGCCTCCCAGCCGTGCCCGGCCAGCCAGCCCACCGGGTCGTCGGGCATCTCCGAGACCCACATGGACGCGGCCGATCCCGGAACGGCGTCCGCGCCGAAGCGCTCGATCACGCCGCGCGAGCCCAGCGTCAGCCCCATCCGACTGCCTGCCGCCGACTGCGCGCCGATCCGGGCCAGCAGCAGCTCCACCGCGTCCTCGGGCAGATAGATCAGCAGTCCTTCTGCGATCCACACGGTCGGCACGGCCGGGTCGTGCCCTGCGGCGGCCAGCGCGCCCGGCCAGTCGTCACGCAGATCCACCGCGACGGTGATCCGCTCGCAGCGTGCGACGGACCGCTCCTGGCGCAGCACCGAAGCCTTGAAGTCCAGTGGCGCGGCGGTGTCGACCTCGAACAGCCGGGTGCCCTCGGGCCAGTCCATCCGGAAGGCCCGGCTGTCCATGCCGGCGCCGAGCAGCACGACCTGCCGGACCCCGGACGCGGAGGCCTGCTTCAACAGGTCGTCGAGGAACTTCGTCCTGATGACGATGGAGAACGCCACGCCCAGTCGGCGGCGCCGCGCGGCCTCGTCGTCGGGCAGCGGCGGCGAGGAGGAGGAGGAGGGCCCCAGGCCGCCGGCGGTGGCGAAGGCCTGTGCCAGTGGGTCGCGGAACAGCGCGTTCTCCCGCTCGGTCTCCACCGCGCGCACCCTGGCCACCCCCACCGCCGTGGCCCACACTCCCGACGGCTGCACCCGCTCCTGCTCATCAGTCACCGCGCCAGCCTAGATGATCGATTCCAAGGGGGCTTGATGCGTGGAGCCAGGTTCCTGCGCGGTCAACCAGTCATGCGCGCCCACCAGTTCGTCACCGGTCGGAGAAGGCAGGCCGGAAGCCAGGGGTCGGCGACGGCGTCAACGACGCCCCCGCGCTCGCCGTCGCCCACACCGGCATCGCCATGGGGCGCGCCGAATCCGACCTCGCCCTGGAGACCGCCGACGCGGTCGGCGCCCTGGCTCAGTACGAGCGAGGGGATTTCCCTGATCGTACGGGGCGGTCGTCGGAGTGGAGGATCAGGCGGTGGGCGCCGGGTCCGAGGCGGTCGGCTTGCGTGCTGCAACGCCAGCCTTCAGGCGTACTGAACCGTCCGGTCGTGCCGGGTGGCAGCGAGACGTCCACCGTCAGCGTGGTGCCGCTGAGTGACCAGTCGACGGATGCCGTGCCGTAGGGAGTGGCGAGGGAGGCGCCGGCCGAGGTGAGGCCGGCTCCGGGGTGGGGGGCTATCTCCAGGGTGCGGTAGCCGGGGGCAGCGGCTCGCAGTCCGGCACGCTCTTCGGCCTGATGCTGGCCGCGGCGGCCATCGGCCTGGTCTGGATACCCCGCCTGCCCAAGCCGTCCCGGCCCGGAGAGCAGGCAGCGCTGCACATGGCCACGCCCGACGCGGGCCCAAGGGTCGCCAGGTGATCCGGTACCGCCGGGAGGCGGTGGCCGTTTCCCAGCGCCTGGGCGGCGACGGCCGCGCCCATCGAACCGGGGAGGCGGTACGGCCACCGTCTCGTCTCCTGGATCACTTTCAGTGCCGGAGCCACGGAGCCACGGATAGACGGTCTCCACTGATCACGGTCTGCTGTGCTCCGCCATCCACCGGGCCGTGTGAAGCGACGGCCGCATCTGACTCGCTCGGGGCCGGCACCGGCGCTTGGACCACGGCGACGCCTCCCTCGGGGACCATTCGACCCGTTCGGCTGGGATCTCGGCGCCGTGGCCTGCGTGGTCGATGAGGGAGAGGTACGTACGCCCGCCTCCCGGCCGACGCGTTCGGCGCTCGCGCCCTGCGGGGCCTGGCCGGCCAGGCCGACCGACTGACCTGGCAGCAAGGGGAAGGGCTCGTCGCCGCGCACGCCGAGGAGCTCTCGGAAGGCACCCGGGTAACCGCCGAGGCGGACACGGCAGTTCTCGTCGACGGCCCCGCTGTGGAAACCCATGGTCAGGGTGCCGTCCCGCCCGACGAACGCGGCGAGGTCGTCTGCACCCAGGGCAGTTTCAAGTTTCCGTGGTTGGGGGGCTGTCGCCGACTGGGAGCGACGTGTCAACGAGCAACGCCCCTGCCATCGGGCAGGGCGTTGCTCGAGATGGTCTGTTTCAGGATGCCTTTTGGTCGGCGGGCTTCTCGAGCTCGGTGGTCACCCGTGCCCCTCGGAAGAGCACCGGGAGCCACAGGAGACATGCCAGCAGGGGGACCGCGGCGTAGGTGGCCATGCCCACACTGGAGCCCAGCCCGTCCATGAGCGCGCCGAGGACGAGATAGCCGATGCCGATGAGCACCGACTCCACGAATGCGATCATCGACAGCAGGCTCGCCCGGTGGCGCGACGGCACGGCCTCGTTGAACACGTTGTCCACGATCACGGCGGTGATCTCGGGAATCCCGACCAGGGCCAGGAACGCGGCGATGGTGACCCAGACAAGGCCCAGGCCGCTCAGGCCAAGTGCCGCGGCGAGCGTCAGGAGAGACACCGGGACTATGACCCGATACCCGATGCGCCGGTCCGCGCGGTCCGACAGCAGCGGAGTGAGCCCGCCGGCGAAGAATCCCGCCGATATGACCACGCTGACCAATGCGGTGCCCGCTCCCTGATCGGAGAGGGTCTTCTGCGTAAAAATGATGTACGGCGTCAGAGTCGCATGCATCAATCCGGACACCACGACAAGCGTCGCGAGCGCCGGCGTGGCGACCCGAAGCATCGCCCGCCATGCTGTGGCGTCGCCGTGCTCCTCCTCGGCTCCGTCCTGCTCGTCCACCGCGTCCGCACCGCGGATCTCGGGCACCCGTGACATCAGCACCACCACGGCCAGGGCGAGGCACGCCGCCGAACCGACGTAGACGACTGCCCAGGAAATCTGCTGCAGTTGGCCGCCGAGGACGATCGCGGCTCCCGAGGTGACCGTCCCGAGCATGGTGAACCGGGACTTGATCTTGACGTAGCCGGCCGTTGCACCACGACGCACGAGCAGGTCGTACAGCAGGGCGGTGTCCGAACCGGACACACATGCCATGCCCACGCCCTGCCCGATGAACAGCGCCAGGAACACCCAGTAGTTGGAGAACGCCACCTGACCGAGCAGACATCCAGCTATCAGCATCTGGCCGATCACGATGCTGGCACGCCTGCCGATGCGGTCGGCGACGACTCCCGTCGGCAACTCCGCAAGTCCGCTGACCAGGTAGAGCAGTGTCTGCAGTAGGGCCACTTGCCCGGCGGAGAAGCCTCGCTGCTGAAGGAAGAGGACGAATACGCCGCGCTGGAACAGCGTGTTGGTGAGCACGGCGTATACGTAGAACGGGCGCGTGACACTTCGTACTGCACTGTCGACTGCAGCCGACCCGCCAAGGGCTTCCGTGGTGCCGGTCATGCTGCGGGCTCCCTGGTGACTCCGGTGATCATTAGTGTTGGGTCTCCGCCGCCGACCGGAACCCCAAGTCCCTACTTCGCGCAGGATATTGGGCCGGCGTCCAAGCCCGATGATCATGAGAGTCCCGTTCGTGCTGTTGCATCTTCCCGCATCCCTGCCGTGCTGGAGAACCTGGGTCCGCTGGACGAGGGCCGGTTCGCTGTGACGAGCTCGACCGGGCCTTCCAGGGCGCCTGCGCCCAGATCCACCAGGGCCTGCCGCTGATGTGGCGCGACCGCTGGTGGCGCATTCACGACCACGGCCCGATCACGAACTGGGAGACCGGCCGGATCGCGCTGCTCGGTGACGCAGCGCATCCCCGCTGCAGTACATGGCCCAGGGCGCCGTCATGGCCATCGAGGACGGCTGGGTGCTCGCCGAACACATGCGCGCCGGACGCCCGCAGCGGACCGGGCACTCCTCCGGCGTCGACTGGGCGGCGGCCCTCGCGGCGTACGAGGCCGTCCGCACGGAACACTGCCGCCGGGTGGTCCTCACCGCACGTGAGTGGGGCAGGCTCTGGCGCCTCGAAGGGATCAAGCGGCTGCAGCGCAATGCTCTGCTGCAATCACGCGACCCGTACGACTACGGCTTCACCGACTGGGTCTGCGGCCCCACCGCGCTGACTCCCGACCTGCCGGACCTCTACCCGGCGGTCGCCCTGGACTCGGTGCAGGTGCCAGTGCCGCGACCCGCCCGCGCGGCCTGAAGTCGCTGAGAAGCCGCGAGGCTTGAGGGATGCCGCAGAACTCGGCCGACACCGCGCAGGCAGGGCAGTCCGGTTCCGTGGCGATCGCCTCAGTGGAGGCGTCGTCCACCGTCGCCGACTGCGAGCATCCGCCGGTGCGCCGTCCAGCGCGGCGGGCACGCCGGGGACGCGGGGGCACTGGGCATGTCGTCGGTCAGGCGGGCCACTGGGCGAGCGCTCCCCAACGCCGACCACCGTCTCCCATGCCCCTTCGCGGGCCAGCCCAACGGAATCAAGGCCCACCAGAGCGGACGCGCGGCTGCTTCAGACGCGGATGCCCTGCAGCATCACGCCCAGGTAGCGGCGGCCGGAGTCGAGCCGGGTCTCCAGGTCGTCGGCGTGGACCTGGGCGGCGTAGGCGATCCCGCACATGAGCGGCCGCAGGTCCTCCCAGGTGACCACGCCGCGCACGGTCCCCGCAGCGTGCGCGCGTTCCAGCATCCGGCCGGCCAGAGAGTCCATCGTGGTGGCGAGTTCCGTTGTGCGGGGCAGGACGTGTTCCGGTGCGGAGCGCACGGCGGTGATGGAGGGGTCGGTCAGCTGCGCGTCCAAGGTGGTGTCCAGGAAGTCCGTCAGGGCCTGCCAGGGGTCGTCCTCCTCCAGTGCCTGTTCGGCGCGGGCCACCAGGGCTTCCAGTCCGGGCGTCGCCACGGTCTCCATCAGGGCTTCGGGTGTCGGGAAGTGCCGGTAGACGGTCGCCACCCCCACTTTGGCGAGGCGGGCGACGTCGTTGAGCTGCAGCGGGACGCCGTCGTCCACGAGTTGCCGGCCCACGTCGACGATGCGCTGCCAGTTACGGGCAGCGTCCTTGCGCATCGGTGCTGTGGTCATACCCACAGCATAACCGGATAGGTCATCCATTTATGCTACGGTCAAATGGATACGTTATCCGTTTCAATATGACGCCGTTGTGCCCAGGCACCGCTGAGCCCAGGCACACATGCGTCACCAGGAGGCCCCACCATGCCGTTCACCGTCAACGACGTGCCGAACCTGCCCGCCGGGTTCACCGACACGTTCACCAGCCGCACCGTCACCACCAGCGAGGGCCTGACCCTGCACGCCGTCGTCGGCGGCAGCGGCCCGGCGCTGCTGCTCCTGCCCGCCTGGCCCCAGTTCTGGTACAACTGGCGCCTGGTCATGCCCGCGCTGGCCGAGCACTTCACCGTCGTCGCCGCCGACGTCCGCGGCACCGGCGCCAGCGACAAGCCCGCCACCGGCTACGACGGCGCCACCGCCGCCGACGACATGGCCGCCCTGATGACCGGCCTGAGCCACGACCGCTTCGACGTCGCCGGCTACGACTACGGCCTGCTCGTCGGCCACGCCCTCGCCGCCAAGTACCGCGACCGCGTCACCCGCCTGGTCGTCGGCGAGGCCATCCTGCCCGGCTTCTCCCCGTCGCCGCCGCTGATGTCGGACCCGGTCACCAACGAGTTCCTGTGGCACTTCGCCTTCAACCGGCTGGCCGACATCAACGACCGCATGGTCGCCGGCCGCGAGGAGATCTACTTCGGCCACCAGTTCACCTCCAAGGCCGCCCGGCCCGACGCCATCCCGCAGCACGCCGTGGACGTCTACGTCGACGCGCTGCGCGACCCGGCCGCCCGGCACGCCAGCTTCGAGGTCTATCGCCGCCTCGACGAGACCGCCGAGCAGTTCCAGCACTGGAACAAGGAGGGCGGGCCGCTGACCATCCCGGTCCTGGCCATCGGCGGCGAGTACAGCACCGGCACCGCCCCGGCGGACGACATGCGCAAGGTCGCCACCGACGTCACCGGAGTCGTCATCCCCGGCTCCGGCCACTTCCTGGCCGAGGAGGTTCCGCAACCGCTGACGAAGGCACTGCTGGACTTCCTCCTCTGACCAGGCACGGCAGCAGCCGCCCCCGCTACCACAGAAGCGGCAGACCCTCCGCCGACCCCGTGGAGAGGCCGGTACCGCTGCGCGTGGACCGTGCCCGGGCACCGGCCTCGTAGCCGATGGAGGCGGGCCCGCGGCCGGCAGGACGAACTCGAACACGGCGCCGTCCGCACTGCCCTCGGTCCGCTCGAGGCGCACGGCGAGGCTGGGCGCTGCGCCGAGGACAAGGTTCGTGGTGCGGGCCCCGAACGTGGGGCCTCTCCTGTCAGCGCTCGCAGGGCGGCCTCGGCGTCGGCGTCGAGGAAGCCGCCGGCGTGCTCGTTGGTCGGCAGCATGCCCCCGCCGACAACATCGGCTGGGGCGAGGTCCTCCGGGCGGTCATGGTCGATCCCGACGGCCATGAGTTCCCTGTGCCGCGCCCGTGACAGTCAGATGGTTGCCGCTATGGCGGCCTGCGCGGCGAGGAACTGGGCCAGGGCTTCGGGCGCGGAGTAGAACGGCGAGTGGTCGCAGTCGAGTTCGAGGCGGGTTTCGGCGCGAGCGGCGCAGGCGCGCTGGGCCTCGGGGAGGACGGTCCGGTCGGCGGCGCACACGACGTATGCGCTCGGGACCGTCAGCCATGCCGGGTCGTCCAGGGGCTCCTGCGGTACGCGGCTGCGCATCGGCCGCCAGAGTGCCACCGCTCGGTCGGCACGGTGGGGAGGCGTGGCGGAGTAGAGCGCGTCTCGTGCGGTCGGCAGCAAGGTCACCGTGCCGTCGGCGGCCGTCCGGGCGGACCGGCGGAAGGCAGGGTCGTTCCAGCGGGGTGTGAGCCGTGCCGGGGACTCGCCGGGCAGGGGCATTCGTGCGGCGACGTACACCAGGCGGGCGGCCTCCTGCCCGCCGGCCGAGGCCGGCAGCCCGCCGTAGCTGTGCGCGACCAGGAGGACAGGCCCTTGTCGTGCGCCTTCGCTTACCGCTGCGCGCACCGCTTCCGTGTCGTCGGTGAAGGAGGTGAGGGGGAGGTCGATGGCGTGGCTGCGGACGCCGGCCGCCCGCAGACGTTCCGTCACTTCCTCCCAGCACGACGCGCCGTGATGGGCTCCGTGCACGAGCAGCACGAACGGCTCGCGCGCGGGCGGCTCGGTCATGGGCGGTTTCCGGGGTACGGGTCGGGGGCGACGGGACGGTTGTTCAGATCGACGGAGAGGAAGATGTCGTTGGCGACCGGGTTACGAATCTCCTCGGCGAGTTGGCCGATCAGTCCTGCCGCACGGGCCAGCAGCGCGAAGCCGCGCAGCAGCGGAATGGGCAGGTGAAGGTCGGCCAGGGCGGCTCCGCACGCTCCGGCCCCGTTCAACGGGAGGGTCTTGCCCAGGACCTGGGGATGTGTCCGCCCGATCGCGGCGAAGAGTGACAAGTGGGGGCCGAACTGTTCCTCCTCCGCCGCGATCTCCATCAGCCGGGGCGTACGAGGGTCGCCGTCCTTGTGGACATGGTGGCCGAGGCCGGGCACGAACCGGCCGGCCGTGCGGCTCGCGTGGACGGTTTCAAGGGCAAGCGCGTCCCAGTCGGCGTCGCGGGTCGGCAGCGGGCCGGGATGACCTTCCAGCACCTCGTGCAGGAAGGTCCCGGTGTCCTCGGTGACGCCGAGGAAGCGGGAACCTCCGCCCAGCAGCCCGGCCGCGAGCGCACCCTGTACCGAGTCCGGCGCCGACAGGTAGGTGAGGCGGGTGACGATGGCCGTCGGGGTGAAGCCGTGGTCGGCGAGCGCCGCCAGTACGGCCTCGAAGACCCGTACCTGGCCGGGGGTGGGGCGGCGCTGGGTTGCGAGCCAGTAGGCGAGTTCACCGAAACCCACTTCGCCCATGACGTCGTGGGCGAGGTCCTGGCCGAGCAGGGTGATCGCGGTGCGGCTGGAGGCGCCGAGCGCGGTGGGGTACGACGGCTGGTCAGTCACCGAAGGCCTCCCGTGCCGCGTCCGAAGGCCTCCCGTGCCGCGTCCGAAGTCCGCGGTGTCGCGAGCCACTTGCGCAGTTCCGGGCCGTGCTCGTCCAGTTCGGGGGGCGGCAGCTCGTAGCGGGCCGGGGTGGTGGAGAAGGCGATGGGATGCCGGGCCATGGGCACCGCTCGCTCGCCCTCGCCGACCTGGACCACCGGGTCGAGTCCGAAGTGCTCGGCCAGAGCGAAACCACCGTCGATGGTGTTGATGGGCGCGGCCGGGACCCGGGCGTCGACCAGGGCGTCGAACCACTCGGTCGCGCCACGGGCGGCCAGCCGTTCGACCAGCAGCGGACGCAGTTCCGCGCGGTGGGCGGTGCGATCCTGGTTGTGGGCAAAGCGTGGGTCGTCGGCCGTCTCGGGGATGCCGAGCACCTCGCACAGACGTCGGAACTGCCCGTCGTTGGCGGCGGCGACGATCAGGTCGCGGTCAGCAGTGGGGAGAGGCTCGTAGGGGAAGACGCTGGGGTGGGCGTTGCCCATCCGGTAAGGCACAGTGCCGCCCGCGAGATACGCGGAGCTGTGGTTCACGAGGCCGGACAGCGCCGAAGAGAGCAGGTTGACCTCGACGTGCTGACCGTGGCCGGTCGCGTCGCGGTGGCGCAGCGCGGCGAGGATGCCGATCGTGGCGTGGTTGCCGGCCATCACGTCGAAGACCGAGATACCGGCGCGGTAGGGCTCGCCCTCCGGGTCGCCGGTGAGGCTCATCAGGCCGGAGATCGCCTGGACCATCAGGTCGTAGCCGGGTACATGGCGGCCGGCGCCGGACCCGAAGCCGCTGATCGAGGCGTAGACGACGCCGGGGTTGGCCGCCGCGACGCTGTCGAAGTCCAGACCGAACTTGGCGAGTGCGCCGGGCCTGAGGTTCTCGATCACGACGTCAGCGCGATGGGCCAGCTCACGCGCCGCCGAGGCGTCCTCCTCCTCGCGCAGGTCGAGCGAGATGGAGCGCTTGTTGCGGTTGACCCCCAGGTAGTACGTGGATGTCTCGCCGCGGGTCGGCGGCATCCAGGTCCGTGTCTCGTCACCGCCGGGCGACTCGACCTTGACCACCTCGGCGCCGAGGTCCGCCAGCAGCATGGTCGCGTACGGGCCCGCGAGTACCCGGGAGAAGTCGGCGACCAGCACCCCGGTCAGCGGCCCGCCGCCCCGGCCGGGCGCTGCCGATCCTGTAGACATCTCCACTGAACCACTCCTTCGACCGCCTGACGGACATCTGTCCGCTGAGCGACGATTGTGGCACGCCCCCGTTCTTCGCGACGAGGGCTCCGGGAGGAATTGCGAGGCCCTCGACACCGACCCGCCGGCCCGGCCCGGGCATGCGCCTGCGTACACCCGGGCCGAAATCCGTCAGGACAGGGGGCCCACCACCGCATGCGGCACGGCCGCCAGCCGGGCGAAGTCCCCGCTGATCTCGCCCGCCGTCTGCAACAGGAGCGGCAGGTGCTCGTCCTGGAGCTTGCTCACCGAGGTCTCGGCCGCATGCGCGTTGACGTTGATCGCCGCGATGACCCGGCCTTCGCCGTCACGCAGCGGCACCGCGACCGAGCGGATGCCCAGCGCCAGATCCTCGTCGGCCAGAGCCCAGCCCCGGGCCCGTGCCTCACGCAGGACCGCGTCTCGTTCCTCGCGGCGCGGCTGCCACAGCGCAGTGAGCCCGGACCGGGTCGGCTCCGCCAGCGTCTTCTCCAGCCGTTCCGGGTCCAGCGCCGCCAGCAGCACCTTGCCCAGCGAGGTCGGGAGCGCCGGGAAGCGGGTGCCGATCTGCACCGAGAGAGTCACGATCTTCGGTACCGCGACCCGTGCGACGTAAACGATGTCGCTGCCGTCGAGCTGGGCGATCGAGCAGGACTCGCGCGTATGTGCCACCAGTTGTTCCATGTGCGGCCGGGCGACGTCCCAGAGGCCGAGCGAGCGGACGTAGGCCGTGCCCAGGTCGAGCACGCGCGGCGTCAGCGCGAAGCCCTTGTCCGAGATGCGGACGTAGCCGAGCTCTTCCAGCGTCAGCAGGATGCGTCGCGCCGTCGGCCGGGCCAGACCGGTCGCCGTCGCCACCTCCGACAGCGACATCACCGGCCGTTGCGGAGCAAAGGCCGTGATCACGTCCAGCCCTCGGGCCAGCGCTTCGATGAAATCCGGCCCGGTGCCCGTACGCGGCATGGACCTGCCTCTCGCGTCGTACGACTGGTGGTCGCCCAAGGTTACTGCCGCTTCTCCGATGTCCCGCCCTTCTTCCGCAGCGGGGTCGACTGCCCCCGAGCGGGCCTTCCCAGACCTTGACGCCGGGGGCGTCAGGCAAGAAGGTATCCAACAACGATCGTACAGCGGACAAGTGTCCGACGATTTCCCGCTGATCCGCTTCCCGTGACCTGTCAGTCAGGGAACCGCGCAAAGGAGAGTCGACGATGGCCCAGGTTTCCCCTGCACCCACGTCCGCAACGGCCATCGCGTCCCTGCCGTCGCGGTTGCACCACAATGCCTACGTCACTCGTGACCAGGAGGCCACCCGGGCCTTCTACGAGGACCTCATCGGCCTGCCGCTCGTCGCGACCTGGAAGGAGTCCGACGAACTCTTCGGCGCGGTACGCACGTACTGTCACACCTTCTACGGCCTCGGCGACGGCAGCGCGCTCGCCTTCTTCCAGTTCGCCGACCCCGAGGACCAGAGGCAGTTCGGCCCCGAGATGCCGCACTCGCCGTTCCAGCACATCGCGCTCAAGGTCACCGAGGCGGTGCAGACCGCGATCGCCGAGCGGCTGAAGACGGCCGGCTGGCGGCCCGATGACACGTACGTGCTGGAGCACGGTTACTGCCGCTCTCTCTACACCAGCGACCCCAACGGACTGCTCCTCGAATTCACCCTGGACGCGCCCGGCATCGAGGCGAGCGACGCCGAACGCCGCCGCACCGCCCACGCCGAGCTCGCCTCCTGGCTCAAGGGCGATCACACCAGCAACAACACCTACCGCTGACCGGAGAAAGAGCCGGACCGTAAGGACCGGGTCGCCTCTCAGGTGAGGCTCACGCCCGCTCGGCGCTCGGACACAGGCTCTCGAACAGGACCATCCCGGCCGCCGTGTTCGAGGCGCGTACGTGGTAGCCGTTGCAGGCGCGCGGCCAAGGGCCAGAGTCGGAGCAGTACACCGAGTGCGGCATGGTCAGACCATGATCGATGTCGGGTCTCTCATACACCGCGAGGCCGAAGGACGCCTCGACCAGGCTTTCGACCAGGCCCTCGACCAGGGGCTGTCCTGGCGATCACACACTGGTCTGGGATCCGCAGTCGCGATCACCACACCCCGCCACCGACTCTGGCCCGGCCGGGGCGGGTCTTACGGTCAGGCCCATGACAAGCACGAGCACTTGACAGACCTGGGTCAGCTGCCTGTGACGTTCCACGGACTCTGGGACGCCCCTGGGACGCGCGCCACAGATCGCGGAGAGGCGCGGTCTGCGCGGAACGTGATCTTTGATCGCCGAGAGCTTCCGTCAGCGCCCGGCAGCGACGCCCCGATCATCGGAGACGTCTGGCAAGGAGCACCACTTCAGCTCACCGATGTTCTCGGCCGCGAGTTCGTCGTCAGACAGCTCCCCGCCAGGCTCGAACAGCACAGTGCCGTGCAGGCGATGCCGGCGAAGGCCAGGAAGCGGCCGGCTTTGCGTTCGTAGCGGCGGTGCAGACGTCGGCATCCGACGAGCCCGGCCATGGTGCGTTCGACAGTCCAGCGGTGCCGGCCCAGCCGCTGGCTGGAGTCCATGCCCTTGCGTGCGATACGGGGCGTGATGCCGCGACCGCGTAACCATCGCCGCAGGACTCGGGCCTGTCAGTCCCCCCTGTTTCCGCGCTAGTCCTCCAGGGATCAATCTTGATCTCTGGTTGTGGGCGTGTCAGTTGGCGGGGTCGGCGAGGGTCTGGGTGCCGAGCACCGTCAGCAGGGCGAGGCGTTCAGCGTCCTCGGTGCCGAGTTCGGCCGTGTAGATCATGATCCGAAGGTCGCTGCCCGCCACGGTGAGTATGTCGCAGTCCAGTTGCAAGGGGCCTGCATGTGGGTGGTCGATGGTCTTGCGTGCGGCCTCGTGGTGGCCGACGGTGCCGGCATCCCACAGCGCGGCGAATCGGTCGCTGGTCGCGCGCAGTTCCGCAACCAGTCGCTGCAGCCGCCGGTCGGCCGGGTAACGACCGGCCGCCGTGCGCAGGTCGGCGACCAGCGCTGCCTCGAAGTCGCGCAGGGATTGAGGCGTGTGGCGGGCCCGGGTGCCCGGGCCGAGGAAGTGTCGCCACACAGCGTTGCGCTCGTTGTCATGCCAACCGGACGGATCCCCCATCAGGGCCGCGTACGGCGCGTTGGCCATGAGGAGGGTCCAGGACGCGTCATAGACCGCCACGGGTGTCCCCGCCAGTCTGTCGAGCAGCCGCTGGACACTCGGGGTGATGTGCGCCGGCACGGTCTGCGGGCCCGGCGGTGCGAGTCCGGCCAGTCGGAACAGGTGGACGCGCTCGTCCCCCGACAGCCGCAGTGCCCTGGCCAGTGCCTCGACGATCTGCGGCGAGGGGTGGGTGGCGCGGCCCTGTTCGAGCCGGGTGACGTAGTCGACGGAAATCCCGGCGAGCATGGCCAACTCCTCGCGGCGCAGCCCGGTCGTGCGCCGAGGCACGCCGACAGGCAGCCCGGCCGCCTCGGGTGGCATTCGATCGCGCCACCGCCGCACCGCCTGCCCGAATTCCGTCGTCGCCATGCCTGCCAGTGTGCACCGCCGTCGTCTGTCCTTCCTGGCACTGCCAGTCCCAGGAAGGACAGACGCCTGGCTGATCGAATGATCCCGAAGCACGGTGGAGACATGACGAGAACACTGATCACCGGAGCGAACAAGGGTCTCGGCTTCGAGACCGCCCGCCGCCTCATCGCCGCAGGCCACACCGTCTACATCGGTAGCCGGGACGCCGAGCGCGGTCGCCGGGCCGCCGAGCGGCTGGGCGCGCGGACCGTACAGCTCGATGTCACCGACGACGCCTCCGTCGCGGCCGCGGCCAGGACCATCGAGGCGGACGGCGGACTGGACGTGCTGGTCAACAACGCCGGCATCGAAGGGAGAAACGAGGACAACGGGGTGATCGGCGCCGCGGACGTCACCGCCGACATGATGCGGCAGGTGTTCGAGACCAACGTCTTCGGCACGGTGAGGGTCACCCACGCGTTCCTGCCGCTGCTGCAGCGGTCCGCTTCCCCGGTCGTGGTCAACCTCAGCAGCGGTCTTGCCTCCCTCGCCCGGGTCACCACCCCCGGCACCCCGACCCACGCCTACCCGGGCGTCGCGTACCCGGCGTCGAAGACGGCACTCAACATGATCACCGTGCAGTACGCGAAGGCGTTCCCGCACATGCGGATCAATGCGGTGGAGCCCGGTTACACCAAGACGGACCTCAACGGGAACACCGGCATCCAGACCGTCGAAGAGGGCGCCGAGATCATCGTCCGCATGGCGCAGGCGGGCCCCGACGGTCCCACTGGAGGCTATTTCGACGCGCAGGGGCCCTTGCCCTGGTAAGCCCCTGCACCCAGACGATCACGGCAGGGTGCCTGAGCGCTTCACGTTGCGCATGCCGCCAGCAGAGCGCGCAGTCACATGGGGCAGCTGGTCTGCCGTGAGTCTGCGAGGTCAGGCAGTCAGGTCGACGATGAGGTGACGGCGGAGGATCTGGAGGTCCTCGACGTCGAGTTCGAAGCGGTGGCGGCCGGCGACTCGCCGCGGCGGCATGAGCGCGCCGCCCCGCCCCGCGGTCATGCCGCTGCCGGGATGCCGAGTTCGGCGAGCAGACCGCGTACGCGCTGCTCGATCTGATCCCGGATGGGCCGCACGGCGTCCACGCCCTGGCCCGCCGGGTCGTCCAACTGCCAGTCCAGGTACCGCTTGCCGGGGAAGACCGGGCAGGTGTCCCCACAGCCCATGGTGATCACCACGTCCGAGGACTGCACGGCCTCGGTGGTGAGGATCTTCGGCTGCTGGGCGGAGATGTCGACGCCGACCTCTCTCATGGCTTCGACCACGGCCGGGTTGACGGTGTTCGCGGGCGCGGAGCCGGCCGAACGGACGTCGACCTGCCCGCCGGCGAGGTGAGTGAGGAAGGCGGCGCCCATCTGGGAGCGGCCGGCGTTGTGGACGCAGACGAACAGCACCGACGCGCGCGGGGTGGGAGCGCTCATGGCAGGAGTCTTTCTCGACAGGGGCGGGTCAGGGGGAGGCGAGTTCGGGTTCGCCGTGCGGGACGACGATCTCGTCCCCGGCGGGAGCGGGGCGGCCGTAGACCACCGTGACGGCGCTCAGTCCGAGCGCGGCTCCGAGCAGTTGGGCCGCGATGAAGGGGAGGACGGAGGCTGGGGCGATGCCGGCGAAGGTGTCGGTGAAGGCGCGGCCGATGGTCACTGCCGGGTTCGCGAACGAGGTGGAGGAGGTGAACCAGTAGGCGGCGCCGACGTAGGAAGCCACCGCCGCGGGGGCGAGCGCGGCGCGGCCGATCCTGCCCAGACCGAAGATCAGCAGGATCAGCCCGGCCGTGGCGACGACTTCGCCCAGCCACAGATGGCCGGCGGACCGGTCGTGGGTGGAGAGCTTCACCAGCGGCCTCGCGAACATCGCGTCGGCCAGGATCGCCCCGCCGATCGCCCCGGCGATCTGGGCGGGCACGTACGCGGCGACGTCCCGCAGGGTCAGGCCGTCCCGGTCACGACGGCCGGTGAACCAGGCCGCGAGGGTCACGGCGGGGTTGAAGTGCGCCCCGGAGACCGGTCCGAACAACGCGATCAGCACGCCCAGGCCGGAGACGGTGGCGAGGGAGTTTGCGAGCAGTTGCACGCCCACGTCCTGCGTGAGTTCGGTGGCCTGGATGCCGGAGCCGACGGCGACCAGCGACCCGGTCCCCAGGGCTTCGGAGGCCATGCGGCGGCCGAGTGGGGCGCTCACGCGGTGGCTCCTGCGGTCTGCGGCGTGGTCAGGAACGCGGCCAGCTGGTCCAGGGCGCCGGGGAGCGCCCAGTAGTACACCCAGGTGCCCCGCCGTTCGCAGTCGATGAGGCCGGCCTGGCGCAGCAGCTTGAGGTGGTGGGAGATCGTCGGCTGGGAAAGGTCGAAGGCGGGCGTCATCTCGCACACGCAGACCTCGCCGCCCTCACGCGAGGCGATCATCGACAGCAGCCGCAGCCGGACGGGGTCACCGAGGGCCTTGAACACCTTCGCCAGCTGCGCCGCGCGCTCCTCGTCCAGCGGCGCGGACGCGAGACCGTCGCAGCAGCCGTCGGCGTCCTGGCCGACCACCTCAAGCTCTTGTTTCGACATGGCTCTATGTTGACGTTTTTCGATTCAAGGCGCAATGTTGCATCAAAGAACGTCAATACAAGCTGTTCCGGGGCATCCCCATGCCCCGTCGCCCAGGAGTGAGTCATGAGCGAGCAGTCCACCGACCTGCGTGAAATCGTCCGCGAGCGCTACGCCGCGGCAGCCGTGAAGGTCACCGAGGGCGGCACCGCCTGGTGCGGACCGCAGCCCGTCGAGGTCGACGAGAACTTCGGCTCCACCCTCTACGCCGCCGACGACCGCGACGCCCTGCCGGCGGAGGCCGTCGCCGCCTCCCTCGGCTGCGGCAACCCCACCGCCGTCGCCGAACTCCGCGAAGGCGAGCGTGTCCTGGACCTCGGCTCCGGCGGCGGCATCGACGTCCTGCTCTCCGCCCGCCGCGTCGGCCCGTCGGGGAAGGCGCACGGCCTGGACATGACCGACGAGATGCTCGCACTGGCCCTCGCCAACGCCGCCGAAGCAGGCGCGACGAACGTCGAGTTCCTCAGGGGCACGATCGAGGCGATCCCGCTGCCCGCGAGCACCATCGACGTCGTGATCTCCAACTGCGTGATCAACCTGTCCACCGACAAGCCGGCCGTGTTCGCCGAGACCTTCCGCGTGCTCAAGCCCGGCGGCCGGATCGGCGTCTTGGACGTCGTCGCCGACGACACCCTCACGCCCGCCCAGCGGGGCGAGCGGGGCGACCATGTCGGCTGCGTCGCGGGCGCGCTGTCCTTCGCCGAGTATCGGGAGGGCCTTCAGGCCGCGGGGTTCACCGACATCTCGATCACCCCGACACACGCCGTCGCCGACGGCATGCACTCCGCCATCGTCCGTGCCGTCAAGCCGGTGGCCGCAGCCACCCCGTCCGAAGCGACGGAGTCGGCCGATGCCTGCTGCGGTGTGAACGCCTGCTGCACCCCGGCCGAGACGTCCGCCGACCCCGCCCTGACCGTCACCGAGGCCAAGAGCGCCTCCGGGTGCGGCTGCCAGGGCTGACACGGCGGCGGCTGCCGGACCGCCGACGTCCGGCAGCCGGCCGACTGGACGCTACCGGGGCAGAGCCTGGGTGACGCGCCACAGCCGGCGCGGCAGGTCGCCCTCCTCGAAGGCGTGAACTTCCTCCAGCATCCAGCCGTCTGCGAGGGCATCGACCAGGGCGTGGTCGAAGAAGTGCACCGCGAAGCCGCCGTGCTCGACGAGGCCGCCCTGCCGCAGTGTTCACCGAGGTCGGCCGGCTTGGGCGGTGGCGCCGCGCGGCAACGGAACCGATCGGCGGCGCTGCACGGCGCTCCTGCCACGCGCCACCGGGATCGTCTCCGGTGAGCGCGTGAACCGCCCCACCCGCACCTCGCTGCAACCGTCCGCCCCCTGTAGTCGTCTTGTGCGCTGACTGTGTACGAAAACGGGCATGTGGGGGACGTTGTGACGCGGAACGTGACGAAGGCCGGTCTCATGGCGGTGGCCATCGCATCACTGCTCGGGGCCTCGGCCTGCGGCGGGAAAGCCGGCGCAGCGCCCGCGGAGAGCCACGGAACCCTCCCCGCATACGGGAAGGGGGAGTCCGCCGCGTCCGCCGGCGAGGGGGCTGGGTCCGGCTCGGCAACGACATCTCCCGGCACCGTGGGGACGTTGTCCGGTATCGCGCAGGCCGCGGCGTCGCCCATCACCCGGCACGTGCCGTGGAACCTGGACATTCTGGACCAGCGGTCGCGGCCGCTGAACGGGAAGCTCACCACCACCGCCACGGGCAAGGGCGTGCACGTCTACGTGATCGACACCGGGATGGACATCGCCCACAAGGAGTTCGGCGGACGCGCCCATCTCGGCGCCGACTTCGTGGGCCCGAAGGACTCCGGTGACTGCTTCAACGAGGAGGGGACCGGCCACGGCACGTTCGTCGCGGGCATCATCGGCGGGGCGAAGTACGGGGTGGCGCCCAAGGCGGAGCTCGTACGGGTCCAGGGCATCCTGTGCGAGAGCGAGGGCGGCGGCTCCCCGGCGGCGGCCGAGGCGGCCCTGGTGAAGTCGGTCAACTGGGTCACCGCGCACGCTCAGAAGCCGGCGGTGGTGAACATGTCGCTCAACCTCGACCACCGGTCGGCGGCCCTGGAGTCCGCCGTGAAGAAGATGGTCGACGCGGGGATCCCGACGGTGGTGTCGGCCGGCAACTTCCATGACGACGCCTGCAAGCACTCCCCGGCCGGCGTCCCCGGCACGATCGTCGTGGCGGCCTCCACCTCCAACGACCGCGCGTGGAGCGACGGCGGCTCCTACGGATCGGGGTACGGACGGTGCGTGGACCTGTACGCCCCCGGCCAGAAGGTGACCGCCGCCCTCGCCGGCGGCGGCACGACCACGCAGAACGACGGCGCCACGTCCTGGGCCGCCCCGCACGCGACCGGCGTGATCGCGCTGTACCTGTCGGCACACCCCCACGCCACGGCCAAAGAGGTCCACGTCTGGCTCGACCACACGGCCACCCGCGGCGTCGTACACGACGTCCGCTCCGACACTCCCAACCGGCTGCTCAACACCGGCGGCCTCTGACCTGACCCGGCCGACCCGGGCGCATGCCCACCCAAACCGCCCCGCCCCACTGAAATGGCGGGCCCAGCCGCGCGACCACCGCACCCACCTCAGGCGAGCTCCTCCGCAGGCCCGCCCAGGCGGCCCTGTCGACGGCCGAGGAGCCGTGGGCAACCCGCTGCTGCCCCACTTCGGCGCAACCCATGACCGTGCGCTCGCCGCCGAGGCCCGAGGCCGGCAGCCTTTTCGGTGGGGAGTGTCCGGATCCCAGCCACGCGCCGCCGTGTGACGTGTCCTCAGGACAAGCGTGGCCTCGGCGCCGCGTCAGCCCGCTCGTCGTCTGCACGGTGTCGTGCGCGAGACCCGGCCGGTCACGGTGAGCGCGGCCGCTGCCGGACGGTTCGAGGAGCCGGCGGAGCAGTAGCAGTTCCGGATCGAACGCGATGTATCTCGACGACGCGCCCGACAATGCGTGGGGTTCACCACAATTTACCCATTTATGGACAGAGGCATGTCTATAAGTGATGGGAAAGCTGGTTGCACTCCTGCGGCGATCAGCACAGGGATGCAGAAGACCAGTGGTTGGAGAAGCGGTTGATCGCGCTGTGTAAACGACGCACCGGACTGGTGGCTACGGCCGGCGTACTCGGCGGGGTACTCGCAGTCACAGCCTTCGGCGGTACCGGCAACGCGGCCGCCAGCGGCAACGATGCCGGGAACCAGCCGAAATCGCAGGCGGGGGTAAAGCAGGCGGACGCCCAGGAAGCCTCCGACGCCCGAATAGAGATAACGCCCGGGCAAGGCGCCTACGCCGTCGGGATCAACGGCCCGGTCAGTGTCACCGTCAGCAACGGCAAGCTCACCAAGGTGACCATGACCGCCGTCGCGACGGGCGCCGAGATCCCGGGCACCCTGTCCGCGGACGGTACCTCCTGGAAGCCGAACGGCCAGCTGGACCGTGCCACGAAGTACCAGATCGCCGCAGAGGCCGAGGACGCCAAGGGCCGCTCCGCCACCGCTGGCGCCACGATCACCACGGTCTCCCCGGCCAACGACTTCATCGGGCACCTCTCCCCCGAGGACGGCTCGACCGTCGGCGTGGCCATGCCGGTGACAGTCGATTTCGACAAGGCGATCAGCGACAAGGCCACCGTGCAGTCGGAGATCCAGGTCAGCTCCAGCAGCGGCCAGTGGGTCGTCGGCCACTGGCTCAACGACCACCGCCTGGACTTCCGCCCCAGGAATTACTGGAAGCCCGGCTCCATCGTCACCGTCACGCTCAACCGCCACGGCATCCAGAAGACGGTCACGTTCAAGATCGGCCGGAGCCAGATCAGCACCGTCGACGCGAAGACGAAGCAGATGACCGTCGCCCGGAACGGCAAGACGATCAAGACCTTCCCGATCTCGGCGGGCAGCTCCGAGCACCCGACGTACAACGGCCAGATGGTGATCTCCGAGAAGTTCAGGCACATCCATATGAACGGTGCGAGCGTCGGCCTCACGGAGAAGGACGGCAAGCCCTCGTACGACATCAAGGCCGTACCGCACGCCATGCGCCTGACCGACTCGGGCACGTTCATCCACGGCAACTACTGGGGCGCCGACTCGGTCTTCGGCAAGGTCAACACCAGCCACGGCTGCATTGGCCTGAAGGATGTCAGGGGTGGCGGCGACGGCAGGCAACCCGCCACGTGGTTCTTCGACCACTCGATGATCGGCGACGTCGTGATCGTCAAGAACTCCCAGGACAAGACCATGCTGGCCCCGGACAACGGTCTCAGCGATTGGAACATGCCGTGGAGCGAGTGGGTCGCGGGCAGCCCGAGCACCTGACATCAGGCCGCTCTCCACGCAGACGAACCGGCGTCCGAACAGCCCTTTGGCCTGGGGCCCCGCAGAAGAGATCAAGGCCCTCGGTTTCACCGGCATTTTGAACCTCCCGCACAGGTACATCAACCAGGGCCGCGCGGATGCTGACCGCAGCCAGATCTCCCCCATCTACCCGGGGAAAGGATGTGTTCCAGTGTCCGTGGCAGTGGATACACCCGCTCTGCGGGGAATAGCCGCTGGGCTTTGGCAGCGTGCCCGGTTTGTGTCAGTGCCGCGGCCTTGCGGACCTGGGGGGTGAGGTCGGTGAGGCTGACGATCCAGTCGTCGGTGAAGGTGCGGATCAGATTGCGGCCGATGCCGACCTGGATGCTGTAGTGGTTCAGTGCCGCTCCGCGCAACGAGCGTTCCGGGTCCCACTGGACATGCACGGCTGCCTGTGCAACAACTGCCGGATCCGCGGTCGTGAGCACAGCCTGGGACAGAGCTTCCTCCCAGCCCTGCCGGGTTATCCGCACTGCGAGCACGCGCTCTTGACCGGGTTTGCGGGCCCAGTTGCTGCGGTGCATGAGCCACAGGAATGAGGGCTTGATCCATGTCATCCTGTGGAATGAGAACGGCGCAACGAAGCGGCCCGCTCGCAGTGCTGCATCGGCAATGACAGGCGCGTATGCCTGGTAGACCACGATCGTGTCAGCATCGTAGTCTGCGCGGATCTGGTACCGGGGTGCCATGCGCCGCACCCTGCCACTGGGTCCACCCGCCTCGCGAAGCATTTTCCCCACCCCCGCCCTCGGCCGTGGCGGGCGCGTCGACAGGTGACCAACGGGGTGTTGTGGCGGTTGCGGACCGGGCGCGAACTCCAGGGCGAGGGTTCGGTCGCTGCGGCGACCGGGCGCTCGCGCGAGGCTGACCGCTTACCGCGGCTGGGTCGCGATCTGGATCAGGTTGCCGCAGGTGTCGTCGAAGACGGCGGTGGTGACAGGGCCCATCGCCAGGGGCTCCTGGGTGAAGCGAACGCCGAGGCCGCGCAGACGCTCGTACTCCGCCTCTACGTCGTCGACGGCGAACTGGGCGAGCGGGATGCCGTCCTTGACGAGCGCGTCGCGGTACGGCTTGACGGCCGGGTGGCCGGCGGGCTCCAGGAGGAGTTCGGTGCCGCCGGGCTGGTCGGGCGAGACGACGGTCAGCCACCGGGCCTCCTCGCCCAATGGGACGTCGTGCTTCTTCACGAAGCCGAGGATCTCGGTGTAGAAGTGCTCGGCCTTGGCCTGGTCGTCGACGAAGACGCTGGTCAGATGGATCTTCATGGAGCGCTCTTCTCTGGTCCGGAGGGGTCGGGCACGGGCCATCGCTCGGCTATCTGCCGCAGCGGGGCCGTGTTCAGGTCGTGGACCTTGTAGCGGCCCTCCCGTCTGGTCTCGACGAGGCCGGCAGCCTCCAGCACGGCGAGGTGCTGGGAGACCGCCTGGCGAGAGATGCCGAGCTGGTGCTTCATGCTCAGTCGGGAGCAGATCTCGAACAGTGTCTGTCCGGACTTCTCCGCGAGCTCGTCGAGGATGGTGCGGCGGGTGGGGTCGGCCAGTGCTTTGAAGAGGTCGTCGGCCACAACACAGGATAGGCAAGTGTTCACTTGCCTATCAAGTCGGGGACGGCGGCCTGCGGCGGGCGAAGCCGTGCTCGACCGGTCCCGTCATCGTGTGCGGCCGTACCGCCGGTTCGAGCAGCGACAATGTCCGCTGCTGCGCGTCGAGGCCCACCCGGATGCCGACCGGCATCGGCAGATTCGGGCCGGCGTGTCCGAACTCGACGTTGCCCAGGACGGGGATGTCACGGTCGCCGAGGACGTCGAGGACTATCTCGCGCAGGCTCGGGGACGCGTCGGGCGCGCCTGCCCCGAGTCCGTCGATCCCGTCCGGGACGCCCACGACCATGCCTGCGATCCGATCGAGGATTCCGCAGTGCCGCAGCACCTGCAGATAGCTCCACACATACGCGGCCAGACCCCCCGCCTCCTCCCAGAACAGCACCGCACCGTCGAACCACTCCAGCGGCAGCGCGTACGGCGTCGCCTGCGCAAGCACGATGCGATTGATCACCCCGCCGATGAGGCGGCCTTCGGCCCGACCGGGACGCCAGCACTCCCACGACGGGGTGGCCGGCAGCGCACCGATCGCCTCCGTGCCGGTCAGCAGCGTCGAGTAGAGCCTCTCGAGCTCCGCTCTGCGCGCCGCGGGCGCGGTCTGCCACGCCCCGCCGAGACCGGGCGTGGCCAAGTCGGTGTGGAACCCGACCAGGCCCGTGCGCGCGTAGAGCACCAGATGCAGCAGCGAGATGTCGCTGTAGCCGAGGATCGGCTTGGGGTCGGCAGTGATCGCCTCGACGTCGATCAGGTCCAGGTAGCCGAGCGCCGTCTGCCCGCCGTCGTGCGCGATGATCGCGCGCACCTCGGGATCACGCAGGAGAGTGTTGAGCTCCTCGGCGATCTCCGCCGGCCGAGCCGCGCTCCACCAACGGTGCCGCCCCGCTTCGAGCAGCGGCGCCCGACACACACGGAATCCCATCCGCACGAGTACGACCACGGCCTGTTCGAGGTCGGGCTCGTAAGCGGCATGGAGCGGCCCGGACAGCGACGCGATGACTACGAGATCTCCGGGTGCCAGGGCACGAGGTCGAAGCAGTTGAGGCAGTGCCGTATGAATCACCGAGGCAGTGTCGCGACACCCGTGACAACAGGCTACTCATTTACCGATGGGTGCGGCTCCTCCGAAGGGAACGTGGGCCGTCGACGCCTGCGTCGGCTATCTCCCCGGCCACCTCGACCAGCTTGGCTACGACACCGCTCTGGCGCGGGCCGGCCGATCGCCCCCGGCGCGATCGAGGGCGCCTGCCGCCGCCTGATCGGCGACCACCTCGACGTCACCGGCGCCCGATGGGGTCTGGCTGACGCCGAAGCCGTCCTCGGACTCCGCGCCCCGAACGACGACGGCGACTTCGCCGAGTAGTCGACCTTCCACCTCGCCCGGGAGCATGAACGTCTCCACCCCACCCCCGACCAGCACGATGACCGACTCACGGCCCGACCCACGGACTTCCCGGAGCTGGAGCTACACCCAACTCCCATCGTTCGTTATAGTGAACGTAGCGTTCATCGAACTTAGCGAGGGTGTCATGCAGGTTCCCGCCTACTATGCGGACACGTACGAGGGGCAGGCCCAGACCCAGGTCGCTGCCATAGGCGAGCACGACGGCACACCGTGGGTGGCGGTCGAGCACTGTCTGTTCCACCCCCAGGGTGGCGGTCAGCCGGCCGACCGCGGTTGGGTGGACGGTCACGGGATCGTCCCCGTGCGGGATCACGACTCCGGGCTCGTCGTGGCCGTGGCCTGCGGTGAGACGGTGCTGCCGGTCTTCTCGGCCGGGCAGCCGGTCGAGGTTCGCATCGATCTTCCGACGCGCCTCGCGCATGCCGCCCTGCATACCGCCGGCCACCTGATCGAGGCGGCCGGACGGGCACAGGGCTGGGTGCTGGCTGCCAACAACCACTTCCCCGGCCAAGCCCGGATCGAGTTCACCGCGCCGACGCCCGACGCCCGCTTGGACACCCCGGAGGGCAGGGAGGAGGCCACCGAGGCCCTGCGGACGGAGGTCGCCAAGGCTATTGCCGAGGACCTGCCCGTGACCTGGGAGAGCGACGCCGAGGGGCGTCGCATCGTGCACCTGGCCCACCTGCACTCGGCTCCGTGCGGGGGAACCCATGTGCGCAGCCTCGGTGACCTCGCCGACGTCGTACTGCCGACACTGAAGGTCAAAAAAGGCCGCATCCGCGTCTCCTACAGCGCCACCCACCGGGAGCGGTGATGCCGCCGCCTGGGGAGCGCCGGCCCGCCAGCAGCACCGCAATCGCGGTCGGTGCGCAGATCCGCCAGCGCCGCGAGCAGCGCGGCATGAGCAGTGCCGAGCTGGCCCGCAGGGCGGGCCTGGGCAAGGCGACGCTGTCGAAGCTGGAGGCCGGGCGGGGAAACCCGACCATCGAAACCCTCGACGCGCTCGCGATCGCCCTGCGCATCCCCTTGACCGACCTTCTGACCCGCGACACCGACCCGGGGCCGGTGTTCCTGCCCGGCACCGACCTGGCCGACGGCGAAGTGGGACGCGAGCTGCTGCGCCGTATCAGCAGCGGCAACAGCCTGGAGATCTGGCGGCTGCGCATGCCCCCCGGCACACACCTGGACGGCGTGCCGCACGCGACCGGCACCATCGAGCACCTGCTCGTCTCCGCCGGTCACCTCACCGCCGGGCCCGCCGACGCTCCCACCGACCTGCACCCCGGCGACCTGCTCGCCTTCGCGGGAGATGCCCCGCACGTCTACCGCACCGGCCCCGAGGCGGCCGACGTCACCGTCGTCATCGCCTCCCCCATCATCACCTGAAAGACACCCCTGCACATGAGCGTCCCCGCCCCCATCACGCCCCAGCGGACATTCACCAGCGACAACACCGCCGGCACCTGCCCGGAGATCGTCCAGGCCGTCACCGCGGCAGCCGCCGGCCAGGATCTGCCCTACGGCGCCGACCGGTTCACCGCCAGCGCCGGCGCCCGTTTCGCCGAGGTCTTCGAACGCGACGTCGACTTCCTGCCCGTCTCCACCGGGTCCGCAGCCAATGCCCTCAGCTTGGCCGCCCTCACCCCGCCGTGGGGCAGTGTGCTGTGCCACCGCGACAGCCACGTCAACACCGACGAGTGCGGCGCGCCGGAGTTCTTCACCAACGGCGCCAAGCTTGTTCCGCTGTCCGGCGACGACGCCCGAATCGACCCCGCCGAGCTGCGCACGGCCGCGACGCGGAGGATCGGCGACGTGCACAGCGTGCAGCCTTCCGTGCTCAGCATCACCCAGGCCACCGAGACCGGCGCCCTCTACACCCTCGCCGAAATCCGGGATCTGGGCCGCATCGCCAAGGACGCGGGCCTGTACGTCCACATGGACGGAGCCCGCTTCGCCAACGCCGTCGCCGCCCTGGGCTGCACCCCGGCCGAGCTGACTTGGCAGGCAGGCATCGACGTCCTGTCCTTCGGGGCGACCAAGAACGGCACCATGACCGCCGATGCCATCGTCGTCTTCGACCGCGCCCTCACCCCGGAACTGTCCTTCAGGGCCAAGCGCGCCGGCCAGCTCACCTCCAAGATGCGCTTCCAGTCCGCCCAGCTCGACGCCTACCTCACCGACGGCCTGTGGCTGCGCAACGCCGCCCACGCCAACACGATGGCCGAACGCCTGGGCAACGGGCTCAAGGCCATCCCCGGCGCCGATCTGCTGCATGCCGTCGAGGCCAACCTCCTTTTCTGCCGCCTGCCCCAGCCGGTCATCGACCAGCTCCTGGCCGAAGGATTCGCCTTCTACCACGACCGTTGGGAGCCGGGTGTCTGCCGCTTCGTCACCTCTTTCTCCAACACCGAGCACGACATCGACGCTCTCCTTGAGGCCGTACGCCGCCTCGCCACCTGATGACTCCTGGAAGTCGAAGGCTGACGCGATGGCAGAGCGTCTGCCGTGCAAGCCTGCCGCCGAACCAGCATCGAAGGCATCGCATCGTCTTCAAGCGGCTGGTCGACGCCTGCCACCCGTCGGCGCGGCCTACTGCTCGGCAGATACGACGACGGCGTTACCCCTGTTGGTACGCGGGCCGCACCGCCAACCTCGCCCAGTGGGCCAGCGGTGCGCTCGCCGGCCTTATCGCCCCGGCCCGGTGCCGTCATCCGTGAACGGGCTGGTCGTTCTCCGCCGGGTGGGGCAGCCGATCGTGATGTTCGTATCTGATCCGCGGCTTGTCGTCGGCGACGGCCGGCTTGGGCTCGGGGCTGCTGGCGGCGTCGCCAGGTGGCTGGAGGTCGCGCTGGTACCAAGTGCCTGACTTGCCGCCGAGATCGGCCGGGGTGGCAGGGCCAACCGGGACGAACCCAGCCTTGGCCAAGACTCTCTGGGACGCGGCGTTGTCGTGGGAGGTGGCCGCCCGCAGTGTGCGCAGGCCGTGCATCGCCGTCGCCATCCGGCACAGCTCCCGGACGGTCGCGGTCGCCACGCCGCGGCCGGCGACCCGCTCCGCGACCCGGTAGCCGAGTCTGGCAGTGCCGTCCTCCGAGTCGTACAGGTTGAACCTGCCGAGTACCGAGCCGTCCTCGGCGACGAGCACGTAGAAGGCGCAGACGCCGGCCTCCTGCTCGGCCAGCGAGGCGTTGTACCGGTCGGTGAACTGGTCGAAGAAGCCGTCGCCGCGGTCGGAGATCGAGGCAGCGAAGTAGGTGCGGTTCGCCAGCTCGAAGGCCAGGACCGCCGGGGCGTGGCCGGCATGCAGCCGCTTCAGCTCGGGCATTGCCCGACTCTATCCAGATCGTGCGCTGAGGCCACCTGAGTTTGCGCCAGTGCCAGACAGTCCCAGCAATCCTCATTCTCGCTGGTCAGAGGCAACCAGAGCCAACCAGAGGCAATTTCTGCGTTCTTGACCACCATTGGGACAGCCCACCGCGTGAAAGCGCGAGGCTAATCGACCCGATCAGCCGTCAGTTCTTCTTCAGCTCCTGGGCGAGCATCACAAGGATTCCGCTGGGGCCGCGGACGTACGTGAGTTTGTAGACGTCCTCATAGGTCGCCACACCGCGAAGCGGACGGCATCCGTGCTTTGCGGCTGCCTCAAGGGCTTTGTCGATGTCGTCAACCGAGAAGGCGACGCGATGCATGCCGATCTCGTTGGGAAGAGTGGGCCCCGACTCGATCGCTTCGGGGTGGATGTACTCGAAGAGCTCAAGGCGACCGTGACCGTCTGGCGTCTGGAGCATCGCGATTTTGGCGTGATTGCCATCAAGGCCGACGGCGGTGTCGGTCCACTCACCACTGACCGTGTCACGGCCGACGACGGTGAGGCCGAGGTCGGTGAAAAAGGAGATCGTTGCTTCGAGGTCGCGAACGGCGATGCCGACGTTCTCAAGTTTGATGGCCATGCGTTGCATGCTACCGAGCCGCGCCGCTCGGGTGCTTCTGGCAAGGATGCATTCGAGTACCAGGGCACCTGGAAAGTGCCTCCGACGGTGGCGGGAACAAGGACCTCAGAAATCCTCATGATGCCCGGGGGAACGCGCCGCAACGCATGCACTGTGCGCACCGAGTGGGTCGCGTCAGCGGCAGGAGGCGCCCACCGGGGTGAGTCCAACTCCTCGATCGTGCGGTCGAGATGCAGCAGACGGTCCATAGGGCGGCCTATGTTCACCGAAACAGGCAGGACTCCCAGCATCAGGTCACCACCACTTCGCGGAATGTGCTCGCACCGGACATCGCCCCCGTCGCCTACAGGCGCCTTGGACGTGGCTCGTGTATTGCTTCCTCACCTGGCCTGCAGGGTCCCGCAGCCGCCTCCCGAGAGCCTTCCGAAACGCTACCTTCATCCCGGAAGCATGTAGGGGTAACGACCGCCTCCTAGCGTCCCCCGTCATGGACATGAAGGTCTGTACGCCCCCGCCCGCCGGCCGGATCCACAGCGACTCCCGCACCTCGCGCCGGTCTCCGTGACATCACCTGAGGAGTTCTGAAGCGACCGGATCGCCCGCCCCACGGACCACCCGGGCTGTCCCGCCTCCGCTCTCTGCTCCCCCACTCCCGCTCAGCCAACGTTGTCACACGGGCCCGGCGCCCTCGCCCATCTCCGATGTGAGGCACCCCCACAGCAGTCCCCGACCCGCAGCAAGGAGGCGCGGTATGAGCACCGAGCCACGACTGGCAGAAGTCACCGAGCAGGAACCGGCGCAGAAGGCAGCGCCCGGTACCGACCAGGCCGTCAGGGAGACCCTGGAGGACTACACCCTCCGCTTCGCGCCCCGCAGTTACCGCCGCTGGACCCCCATGGTCGTGGCGACCACCGCCCTCGGCGGCATCGCGTACATGGCCGACTTCTCCATCGGCGCCGGCATCGGTCTGGCCCACGGCACCGGCAACGCGCTCGTGGCGATCGCCGTCGCCGCCGTCGTCATCTTCGTCACCGGCTTCCCGCTCGCCTACTACGGCGCCCGCTACAACATCGACCTCGACCTGATCACCCGCGGCTCCGGCTTCGGCTACTACGGCTCGGTCCTCACCAGCGTCATCTTCGCCAGCTTCACGTTCATCTTCTTCGCCCTCGAAGGCTCGATCATGGCCCAGGGCCTCAAGCTCGGCCTCGGACTGCCGCTCTGGCTCGGCTACGCGGTCTCCACGCTGATGGTGATCCCATTGGTGATCTACGGCATGAAGGCGCTCAGCAAACTCCAGGTGTGGACGACACCGGTCTGGCTGGTGCTGATGGTCGCCCCGCTGGTCTATCTGATCGCCACGGACCCGGGCACCGTGGACCGCTTTCTCTCCTACGCCGGCACCGACGGCGAAGGCGGCGTCAGCACCGCGTCCGTGCTGCTCGGCGCAGGCGTCTGCCTCTCTCTGATCGCCCAGATCGGCGAGCAGATCGACTACCTGCGCTTCATGCCGCCCAAAACCGAGGCCAACAAGCGCACTTGGTGGACCGCCGTCATCATGGCCGGACCCGGGTGGGTCGTCCTCGGCGCGCTCAAGCAGGCCATCGGTGTCTTTCTCGCCGTCTACATCCTCGCCAAGGTCGGCGCGGACGCCGCGCCCGAGCCGATCCAGCAGTTCCGCGGCGCCTTCGACGCGATGATGCCGTCCTGGCTGGTCGTCCCGCTGGCCGTCGCCCTCGTCGTGATCAGCCAGATCAAGATCAATGTCACGAACGCGTACTCCGGTTCGCTGGCATGGACCAACTCCTTCACCCGGGTCACCAAGCACTACCCCGGCCGCATGGTCTTCGTCCTGGTCAACCTCGGATTCGCGCTCGCCCTGATGGAAGCCGACATGTTCAGCTTCCTCAACGACATCCTCGGCTTCTACTCGAACTGCGCGATCGCCTGGGTGGTCACCGTCGCCACCGACATCGGCGTCAACAAGTACCTGCTGAAGCTGTCCCCGCTCCAGCCGGAGTTCCGCCGCGGCATGCTGTACGCCGTCAACCCGGTGGGGGTGGTGGCCTTCGTCGCGGCCTCCGGACTGTCGATCGCCCTGTACTTCCACGCCCTCGGCGACACCCTCCAGCCATACTCCCCCGTCGCCGCGGCCCTCATCGCGTTCGTCCTCACCCCGCTCATGGCGGTCGTCACCAAGGGCAGGTACTACCTGCGCCGCACCGACGACGGCATCGACGAGCCGCTCCTGGACGAGGACGGCAACCCCAGCGCCGTGACATACCAGTGCCACGTGTGCCGACAGGATTTCGAGCGACCCGACGTGGCCGCCTGCGTCACGCACGACGCCGTCGTCTGCTCGCTGTGCCTGAGCACCGACAGCGTCGGCGACCACGTGCTGTCGGCTGTGCCCACTGCCTGACGCCCCGTTACACCGCGGAAAACGAAGGGCTCCCGCAGGTCACGTCCTTGCGGGAGCCCTTCGTTGTGCCGCCTGCAGGTGAAGGTTGAGAAGACGATCACAAGCAGGACATGTGCGGAATGCAGCCGATGCGCGGTCGCGGCTACGGCGTCAGGGTGCGAGCAGCAGACTGTCGCCGCGTTCCTTGGCGGCGGCGTAACGCCGGGCGAGGTCCTGCCAGTTGACGACGGCCCACATGGCGTCGATGAAGTCGACCTTCTGGTTCTTGTACTGGAGGTAGAAGGCGTGCTCCCAGGCGTCGAAGGCCAGGATCGGGGTGGAGCCCTGGCCGACGTTGCCCTGGTGGTCGTAGACCTGCTCCACGATCAGCCGACCGCTCAGCGGCTCGTAGGCGAGGACGCCCCAGCCGGAGCCTCTTGGCGTACGCCGTGTGGTGCTTGTCGTGGTGCAGCTCGATGATCTGCGGGTTGATGACCGGTTCGAGCGCCGCGTAGTCGCAGGGAAGCTCCGGGAGCGTGTAAAACGCCATGTCCAACGCCCTCCGACTCTATTGCAACTAATATGCAGTTGCATAATAACAGCAGAAGAGTCCGTTTGCCGATCAGGCGTTGGTCCTGGGACCCGGTCGCGTCGCGCGCCACCGGCCGCCGCGACGACTGCCCGAGCAGGTGGCCGAACTCGCGGCCGCCGTCAGTCTGATCCGGAGCTACCCGCGCGCCACGGCTGGGCCATGTAGACCCGCAGGTAGTTGGTCTTGGTGCTCTCGGAACCCGGCCGGCCGCGTCGTTCGATCGGAGGCAGGCCGCCCGCTCGCAGGTAGAGTGACAATGTGACTTCCTTGCCGGAAAACCCGCCGTCACTGTTCAGCGAAGACGACCGCGACAGGGCCGTGCAGCGCCTGCAAGGGGCGTACGCCGAAGGGCACATCTCGCACGAGCAGCTGGACGAACGCCTCCATCAGGCGCTCACCGCCAGGACGAACAGCGAACTCGTAGCGGCGCTGGACTCGCTCCCGGAAGTCCCTGGGGAGAACGCCGGCACCACGTCGACGATCGCCGCTGCCGGCGGACGGATCAAGCGCAGCGGCGCATGGCGGGTACCTCGGATTCTCAAGGTCGAGTCCGCGTACGGAAGGGTGCGCCTGGACCTGTCCCGGGCGGTCATCGAGCATCCGGTGGTCGACATCGAGCTGCAACTCGGCACCGGCGGGGCGAAGATCACGGTGCCGCGCGACGCGATCGTAGAGTACGAGGATCTGCACACGGGGTGGAAGGACACCCGGTACAAGCCACGGCCGAGCTCCGGCCCCGGCGGGCCGACGATCCGGATCCTCGGGACGATGGGTTTCGGGCGCTTGACGATCCGCCACGCGCGACGTTGAGACCGCCACAGTCACCGTCTTCCGCGGAAAGTGGACGAACTGCGGTACCTGCGGCCCCGGTCTGGGGTCGGGCGAACCGTGGAGGCGGCGGCTGCTCCGGCGGCGAGGCTGTAGGTGAAGGCGCGCTCGGCAAGTCGACCTGACAGCGGCTCAGATCGCGGACCTGCATCAGAGTCCACTCGTTTTTCGACCCCGTCCTGTTGGCGGAGTCCTGCGAACTGCCGCGGGCACCACCCGGCCGGCTCCTTGTACCGCTCCCGGAACCGGTCCGCGGTGGCGCCCGCGGGGTCGATGACTTCACTGCGGCTGACGAGGGCGAGGCCGGTCGGTCCGCGTGGCTCCCGGAGCAGGGCGTGGCGGACTGCCCCGGGTCGAGCGGTGGCAGCGGTCGTTCACCCTCGTCCCGACGTTTCGCGGTTTGCCGCATGCGACGGACGTATCAGCACGACACCGTCAGCGGGCACGGATCTCCGTGACCGACTCGGTCACGTGGACCCGGTGCTCGTACGAGCGTGCGACGACGTCCTGCGGTCCCCGTCCGGTGCCGGGTCGACCGGTCCGGGCAGTCCGGCGGGACCGGCTCCCGGGACCGGGCATCCGAGGGCCGACTCGGTGCTCTCGCCGAGGAAGCCGCCCGACTGGTGCTGCCACAGCTTGGCGTAGGCGCCGTTCGCCACGAGCAGCTCCTCGTGGCTGCCCTGCTCAACGACGCTTCCGCGGTCGAGGACGACGAGACGGTCCATGCCGGCAACGGTGCTCAGACGGTGGGCGACCACGAGGGCCGTGCGTCCGTCCATCAACCGCCACAGGGCGTCCTGGACGAGGAGTTCGCTCTCCGAGTCCAGCGCGCTGGTCGCCTCGTCGAGCAGCAGGACCGGGGCGTCGCGCAGGATGGCCCTGGCGAGGGCGACGCGCTGGCGCTGGCCGCCCGACAGTTTCACTCCCCGCTCCCCCACCAGAGTGCCGAAGCCGTCGGGGAGTTGGTCGGCGAACTCCGTGACGTGCGCGGCCGCGGCCGCGGCGTGGATCTCCTCGTCGGTGGCGCCGGGCCGGGCGAAGGCGATGTTGTCCCGCAGGCTGCGGTGGAACATGGCGGGCTCCTGCGGGACGTAGGCGATCAGTGAGCGCAGGTCGGTCTGGCGCAGCCGGCTGATGTCCTGGCCGCCGATCAGGATGCGTCCCTCGTCGATGTCCGACATCCGCAGCAGGAGCCGGGTGAGTGTGGTCTTGCCGCCGCCGGACCTGCCGACCAGACCGATACGTGCGCCTGCGGGCACGTCCAGGGCGAGTCCCCGGAAAATCGGCTTCGCGCCCGCATGGGCGAAGGTCACCGCCTCGAAGCGAATGCCGGTGTCCCGCGATGCGAGCGGTTCGGGTTCCGTCGGGTCGAGCACGGTGGGCGGATCCAACAGCAGCTCGGTGAACTGCGCGGCCTCGGTCATCGAGCTTTCCAGACGCCGGTAGATCTGGTTGAACTCGAACATGATCTGGGTCGCGTTGGAGTAGTAGGTGAAAGCGACGACGACCTCCTCCACTCCCTGGCCCGGGCCGCCGAAGGCGATGGCGACCAACAGGCCCAGCACGTTGGTCAGCACGGACATGGGGGCGATCAGCGTGTCGACGCGCAGATTGCCGTAGTCCCAGGACCTCAGCGTCAGACGCCGGGAGTCCGCGACACGGCAGCGGTGTTCGTCGGCCTCCCGCCGCTCGGCCGCGAACGCCCGGATGGTCTCCATGTTCATGAGGCTGTCGGCGACGTGGCCGGAGACCCGGGCGATCGCCGCCTCACGGTCGTTGACGAGCCTCTGCCGGCGACGGATCAGAGGTGTCGCGGCCACCACGGTCAGCGCGATCATCACCAGAAGGCCGACGACGAGCATCGGTGCATAGCTCCACAGCACCACGGCGCCGAACACCAGGGGGACGAGACTGCCCACGATCCGGTACGTCACCGTGTCGACGAAGTCCTCGAAGCGCTTGCCGAAGCTCAGCACCCGTTTGGTCAGGGAGCCGGCGAAGTTGTCGTGGAAGAACGCCGCGTCCTTGGCGAGGAGTTCGTCCATGCCGCTCACGTACAGGTGTTCCATACCGAGGGCGTCCACGCGGTTCAGGCAGTGCTGCCCGACCCGCCACACGGCCTCGGCGAGCAGCAGCGTCACGCCGAAGCCCAGCACGTACGGCAGCGCCGAGTTGAGGGTGAGGCCGCCGTCGTCGGCGGCCTGTCCTGCCAGTTTGGCGATCAGTAGCGGGGCGACGTAGCGGGTGCCGATGTTGCCCAGGGCCGGCAGCAGCAGCGCGGGCAGGGCCAGCCGCCGTAGTCGCAGCAGTTCCCGTCCGTAGCGGCGCAGCGCCAGAACGACCGCGCTCCTGCCCGGCGTGGGCCCTCGCATATCTGTGGTCCCCATCACACTCCCGGTAGTTCGGAAGTCGGAAGTGTCCCGTTGAGGGAGGGTCTCAGTCCAGGCATTTACCGCGGACCGGCGAGAACCGGACACTCCGACTAACGCAAGCTCACCACCGGATACGTCCGCTGCGTAGATCGTGTGACGAGCGCGAAAGGTGTATTTCGCGTCTCTCTTGCCGCCGAAGGTAACCAGCAGCGCAGTTTCGCCTTCTTTAAGGGTGACCGACCTACTGGGGGAACGATGAACTGGTCCAGGGCCGTGGCCGTCACAGCGGCCGGTCTCATGTTGTGTGGGTGCGCCACCGCGGCGAGCACGGCCGGAGCGGCGCCGAGCACGGGCGCCTCCGCGCACAGGACCGCGTCCACCACCGCCGGCAGTCCGGCGACCACGCGCGGCAAGCCCGATCTGATCCTCAACGGCGAGACCGATGCCCGCCCCGGGCAACTGGTCCACATGATGCTCTACGGCGTCAGCCGCGCGCAGGGCGGCGACGCGGTGACCGCCCAGTCCCCCGCGTTGAGCGGCCCGTTACGGCTGCGATGGGAGGGCGACCACTACTGGGCCCTGGCGACCCTCAAGATGACGGACAAGCCCGGCTGGTATCCGCTGACGGTCGCAGTCCATGGCCGCACCGTGGCCCACGACAGGATCCAGGTCGTACGATCCGAGCGGCCCTCCTTCACCCTGCCGGCCTCGTGGGACGTGACCCGCCCCGGGGAGCCGGTGTGGATGGGTTTCGACGACCTGTACCCCGGTGAGCGGGGCACCGACTTCACCGTGCGGTCCGCGGCCCTGTCCGGGCCCGTGCGGCTCGTCCACGACGCGACCATGGACTTCTACAACCCGCGGGCCTTCTCGGCGCGGCCGGAGCTGAAGCCCGTCCTGGCGGACGGCACGTACACGTTCGAGCTGTACGGCCCGCACGGCCGCCGCATCGCCGAGAAACGCCTGAAGGTCCGCGCGTCCCGGCCCGGCGACCGCGACTACCTGGGCAAGGCGTACGGCCCCGAGTTCTACGATCCGGACTGAGGTTCCCCCGTCATGCGGGATGTGCTGATCAGCTGGTCAGCAGGGGTTGATGGGTGTTCAGATTCGTTGGTTCGGCCGTCGCCTGTTCGGC
>NZ_JBITCT010000042.1:0-97807 GCF_044453465.1 Streptomyces sp. NPDC051677 | reverse complement strand
AGGCCGGCCAGGTAGAGGATCATCATGTAGCCGGTGTGCCGCCAGCAGGCGGCGACCAGGACGGCCCACAGGTTCAGGTGCGGGTCGCCGATCCAGTCGATGTAGTGGCCGGGCTTGTTCGCCCCGATGATGCTGTTGATCAGGCCGGTGTCGGGGTTGTAGACGAGCTGCCAGACGAAGCCGGTGACCGCCAGCGACACGACGACCGGCAGGAAGAAGGCCGTCTGGTAGACGCGGCTGAACCGGATCTTCTTGTCCAGCTGGATCGCGAGGAACAGGCCCAGCGGGGTCGGGATCAGGATGAGCACGACGAACCAGATGACGTTGTGCTCGACGGCGGGCCAGAACTGCGGGTTGTTGGTGAACAGCTCCTTGAAGTTGTCCAGCCCCACCCACTTGATCGAGTCGAAGCCGATGCCGTCCCAGGTGGTGAAGGCCAGCGCGATCGAGGCCAGGGCGGTGACCCAGACCAGGGCCACGTGCAGGATCGTCGGCACGCCGGCCATCAGGCCCAGCGTGAGCCGGTCGCGGCGGGTCAGCAGGCGCCGGTGGCCCTGCACAACCCGCTTCTTCGGGGATGCGGTGCCCGGAGGCGGCACGGCTGCCGCCTCCGGGGTCTTCGTGGTGTCCACGGTCATGGTGTCGGTGCTCATCCGCTCAGCAGAAGGGTCTCGGCCGTCTCGGCGGTCTCAGCCGTTCCGGCAGTCTCAGCTGTCTCGGCCATCTCGGCCGTCTCAGCTGTCTCAGCCGGAGGCGAAGATCGTCTTCTTCTGACGCTCGATCGAGGTCAGCAGGCTGTCGATGCCCTTGGGGTCGCGGACGAACTTCTGCAGCGCGGGCTGCATCACCGTGGAGGTGAAGTCGGGCCGGCTGTCGCGGTCCATGAACTGCGTCAGGTGCTTCGCGCCGCTGATCATCGCGTACGCCTTCTGCTGCAACGCGGAGTACGAGGAGGTGTCGGCCTTGGAGGAGGCGGCCACCACGCTCGGGTCGGCCTTGAGGTAGATCGCCTCGGCGGCCGGGGTGCCCAGGAACTCGAGCAGCTTGACGGCGGCCGCCTTGTTCTTCGGGGCCTTGGAGAGCATGAAGCCGTCGGTGGGCGCCTCGACCGTCTCCTGGCCGTACGTCGGGTCGATCTCCGGGAAGGCGAAGAAGTCCAGGTCGTCGGCGTCGGCCTTGTTCGTGAACTGCTGCGCCACAAAGGTGCCCAGCAGGTACATGCCGGCCTTCTTGGAGACGAGGGTCTGGGCGGCGTCCTGCCAGGTGCGGCCGACGGCGCCGTCCTGGTGGTAGGGGAGGATCTCGGCCCAGTGGTCGAAGGTCTTGCGGACCTTGGCGTCGGTCCAGGCGGCCTTGCCCGCCATCAGCTCGACGTGGAAGTCGTAGCCGTTGGTGCGGAAGTTGATCTGGTCGAAGGTGCCGAGCGCGGGCCAGGCGTCCTTGTCGCCGAAGGCGATCGGGACGAGCCCGTCCTTCTTCATCTGCTTGCACAGCGCGACCAGCTGGTCCCAGGTGGTGGGCACGGTGTACCCGTGCTGCTGGAACACGCTCTTCCGGTAGAAGAGCGCCCAGGGGTACGTGTACAGCGGCACGAAGTAGTACTTGCCGTCCTCGCCCTTGCTGAGCGCCTTCATCGCGTCGGGGAAGTTGCCGCCGATGCTCTGCCACACGTCGTCGATGGGGGTGGCGAGCTTCTTGGCCGCGAAGAACTGCATGCGGTAGCCGGCGAACCAGTTGAACACGTCGTCCGGGGTGCCCTGGAGGTAGGAGTTGATCTGCTCCTGGAACGTGTTGTGGTCCTTGGTGTTCACGTCGACCGTGATCCCGGACTGCTTCTTGAACGCCGCGTAGATCTCCGCGAACGCCTGCTTCGGGACGGCGTCGGAGGCGTTGGAACCGAGGGTGACCGTCTTCGAGTCGGTCGCCGTGCCGCTGCCGCCGCAGGCGGACAGCAGGGGTATGCCGGCGCCCAGGGCGGCTGCGGCGCCCATGCCGCGCAGCACCGAGCGGCGACTCGCCGAGGGCAGCGAGGGGAGGGAGAGGCGGCCGGAAGGGGTGAGGTGGTGCATGAACGGCTCCTGACGCGAGGTTCGGCCACGAAGTATTGGCTGAAAGTTGATCTCAATCGACCAGAAATCAACTTGACCGAACACGGGGTGGCGCAATAACAGCCTTATGTCCGGTCGTGCGTCAAGAGCCGCTGGCTTCATTTGTCGAAACGTGATCGACACACCTTGATCACCTATTGCTCACACATGCCCCACCTTCCTTGATCACTTCCTTCACCGCCTCCTTGATCACTTTCTTGATCATTTGAGGGCGGCGAAGGCCTTCGAGAACGCGGAGTCGGCCTGGAGGATCGAACTGCAGGTGGCGTCGGCGTAGTTCTTGGCCCCGCCCGGGCACTGCTTGTCGCGGGTCGCCGACCACATCGACAGCCGGCCGAGACCCTTCGACTTCGCGAACGCGACGAGCTGGGAGGCGTCCTCGACCTTGAAGACCTCGGACGTGACGTCGTTCACACCGATCATCGGCGTGACCGCGACCGCCTTCCAGGCAGCGCTGCCACTGAGCCCGAACACACTCTTCACCTGGGCCTGAGTAGCGGTGGCGGCCTGCTCGGCGTACGTACCCATGTCACCGCTGTAGGCCGGACCGTAATCCATGGCCATGACGTTGACAGTGGCCGCCTTCACACCGTTGGCCTTGGCATTGGAGAGCAAACTCACGCCGTCCTGGGTCAGCCCCTCGGGCATGACGGGGAGCGTGAAGGAGACATCGAGGCCCGGGTGCTGCTGCTGGAGCTTGGCGATCGCCTGGGCGCGGCGGGTGTTCGCGGCCGTGTTCGGCAGCGCACCGCCCTCGACATCGAAGTCGACCTTGGTGAGCTCGAACCGGTCCACCGCCTTCCCGTACGCCGTCGCCAGCGCGTCCGCCGAAGAGCAGGTGGTGGCGAGCTCGGCGCCGGAGGCTCCGCCGAAGGAGACCCGGACGTCGCCGCCCTTCGCCCTGAGCGCCCCGATCTGCGCGGCCACCCCGTCGCTCCCGAGGTCGGTCACCCCGCCCCACTTCGGCGTACAGCCGCCGCCGTCGGTGACGAAGGCGAGGGTGTACTCCTTCACACCGGTCGCGCCCGCGCTCGCGAGGAGGTCGAAGGCGGGGTAGAGGGAGGTGTCGACGTAGGGGGCGAACCTGGCGGAGGCGGCGCTCCCTGCGCCGGGGCTCGTGCTCGTGCTCGTGGAAGGGTCGGCCGGTCGGGAGGGGGCAGGGGTCCGGGAGGGGGCGGAGGTCTGGGGCGGGGCGGAGGTGGGGGGTGTGGACTGCGTCGGTCGTCCACTGGGCCGGGGCGTGGCCCCCTCGTCGGCCGAGCACTTGGCCCCGTCGACGAGACAACCGGCCGGATCCCCGCTGCCGTTGACGACGAAGCCGACGGTGACGGACTCCCCGGCGGCGAGCCCGTCGGTGTCCCACGCGGGCGACGACACCGTGACGTGCTGCCCGCTGACGCTCGACACCCCGTTCCACAGGGAGCTCAGCTTCGTCCCGGACGGCAGATCGAACTCCAGCTTCCAATCCGCCTTCGCCCGGCCGCTGTTGTTGGTGACGACGTACTGCGCGGTGTAACCCGTCGACCAGTCGCTGGTCCTGGTGTACGCGGCCCCGACCCCGGCCGCCTGCGCGGTACCGGTGACCAGGACGACGCCGCCGCCCACGACGGCCGCGGCGACCGCACCTCCGATGACCCTGTTCCTGCCACTGGCCTTGCGCCGATGCATACGCGTCATCACGTGCCTGCCTTCGCTGCTCACGGAGATTCCCGGACTCCCGGAGGCTTCCGGGCGTGGGGTGCGGCAGCACGCTAGCGATCCCGAAGCGGGCAAAGTGCCTGATAGGGACGGGCGTTGGCGAACTTACGGCGCGCTTAAGGAAGGCATCGGCGGTGGTTAAAGGTCGAGACCAATTCGGGTCGTCGGCGAATGCCTCACGAGTGCCCGAGGGCCGTCCGTCTCCGCCTTCGCACAGCCCCCCGGTGGCCTCTGCGCACCGGCTCCCGCCCGCCCAGTTGGATCCAGACGCGTATCTCCGTGCCGCCCAGCACCGATGAGCCGATGCGGACGTCGCCGCCTGTCGACTCGGCGAGTCTGCGGACTATGTCCAGGCCGAGACCGGTCGAGCCGGCGGCGCCCGAGCCACGGCCGCGGGCCATCGCCGTCTCGGGGTCGGGTATGCCGGGGCCGGCGTCCGAGACCAGGACGATCACCGCGTCCTCGCCGTTGTGGACGTCGACCGCGAAGGCCGTGCCCTCCGGGGTGTGCCGGAAGACGTTGCCGAGGAGGGCGTCCAGGGCGGCGGCCAGGTCGGTGCGGGCCACGGGGATGCGGACCGGGCGGTCGACGCCGGCCGTGCGCACCTTGCGGCCCTCGTCCTCGGCGAGCGCCGACCAGAACGCCATCCGCTCCCGGACCACCTCCGCCGCGTCACAGCCGGCGCCCGGGCCGAGGGCCGTGGTCTGCGGTTTCGCCTCCCGCGCCGTACGGATGACGGCGTCCACCTCACGCTCCAACTGGGCGACCGCCGTCCTCGTCTGCTCGGCGGCCGGGGAGTCGCCGAGGGAGGCCGCGTTGAGGCGGAGCACGGTGAGCGGAGTGCGCAGACGGTGCGACAGGTCGGCCGCCAACTCTCGTTCGTTCGCCAGCAGTTGGACCACCTGGTCGGCCATCGCGTTGAACGCCACTGCGGCCAGGCGCAGTTCGTTCGGACCCTCCTCCGGGACCCTCGCCCCCAGCCTGCCCTCGCCCAACTCGTGTGCGCCCTCGACCAGTCGCCGCGCCGGCTGCACCATCCGTACGCCCAGCCGGTCGGCGACCGCCAGCGAGCCGACGACCAGCGCGACCCCGACCGCCGCGAGCACCGCCCAGGCCGTGCCGACGCCGTTGCTCACCTCGGACTCGGGGACGTACACCTCGATCACCGCCGTCCCCAGGCCCAGCGCGACGGGCTGGAGCAGCGCGGAACCCCCGGGGACCTCGGCGGTCGAGACACGGCCCAGTCTCCGTACGGCGGCGATGTCGGGGTCGGCGGCGCGCTGTCGGCCGAGGTCGACGGCGGCGCGGCCGGCGCTCGCCGGTATGTGCACGGCCATGCCGTCGTCGGAACCGGCCGATGCGACGACCCGCTCCAACTGGTCTCGGTCGGTCGTGATGGACAGCGCCGGGACCACGACCGCGGCCTCCCGCTCCGCGTTGGAGAACGCGCGGTCGCGGGCCATCTCCTTGATGACGAGGCCGAGCGGGACCGCGAAGGCGACCACGACCATCGTGGTGACCGCCAGACAGACCTTGACCAGAGCCCACCTCACAACGCCGGCCCCGCTTCCGTCGGCGGTTCGAGCTTCACGCCGACGCCCCGCAGGGTGTGCAGATAGCGCGGCCGGGCCGCCGTCTCGCCCAGTTTGCGGCGCAGCCAGGACAGATGGACGTCGATGGTCTGGTCGTCGCCGTAGGACTGCTGCCACACCTCGGCCAGCAGCTCCCGGCGCGGGACCACGACCCCCGGCCGGCCGGCGAGGAAGGCCAGCAGGTCGAACTCGCGGCGGGTGAGGTCGAGCCGCACGCCGTCCAACTCGGCCTGGCGGCGCAGCGGGTCGACGGTCAGACCGCCGACGCGCAGGACGACGGAGGGCGGGGGCTCCCCGGCGCCGGGCCGGGCCCGGCGCAGCACCGCCGCCATCCGGGCCGACAGGTGCTCCACCGAGAACGGCTTCGTCAGATAGTCGTCCGCGCCCGCGTTGAGCAGCCGGACGATCTCCGTCTCGTCGTCGCGCGCGGTGGCGATGATGACCGGTACGTCCGTGATGCCGCGCAGCATCTTCAGGGCCTCGGAGCCGTCCAGATCGGGCAGTCCGAGGTCGAGGACGACCACGTCGAAGCGGAAATGGGCGACCTCGCGCAGCGCCTCCAGCGCCGTGCCGACGCTGCGCACTGTATGCGAGGCGTCGGTCAGCTGCCGGATGAGCGCCGAGCGTACGAACTGGTCGTCCTCGACCACGAGCACACTTGCCATGCGCGGCACCGTACGCCATGCGGTCGAGCGCGGTCGGGGCCTGTGGACAACTGCCGCTCTGTGGACAACCGGTGACCTGTCCGTGCGACACCCATGGGGTGGGTGAGGCAGGATGGCCCGCTATGCGCAGGGGACTGGTACACGTACTCGCCTGGTTGTTCGCCACCGGCGCGGCGGTCACGCTGTCGTGGTGGGGTGTCCACACGGTGCTGGCGGGCACGGCCTACGACCCTCCGCGTGCTCTCCCGCTCGCCGTGGGCGAGGCGACCACGCAGGAGTCGCGGCCGCTGCCCTCGGCGCCCGGCCGCCCTTCCCCGACCCGGCCCCCGTCCCCGTCGTCGACGCCGACCCCGTCATCGACGGCGATCACGTCAGCTACGCCGACGCCTTCGACAGCGCCCTCCTCCAGCCCTTCATCCACCGCGTCCGACAAGGTCAGGGGCTATGACACCGACGGCGGCCGGGTGGTCTTCGAACTCGGCAGGACGTCCGCGTCGCTCGTCTCCGCGACGCCCGGGCCCGGCTGGTCCATGCAGACCTGGAAGACCGAGACCTGGATCCGGGTGGAGTTCACCTCGGGCGCGGACCGGGTGTCCGTGTTCTGCACCTGGCACGACGGGCCGCCGAGGGTGGAGATCGGGACGTACTAGGCCTCGCACCGAGCCGGAAAAAGTGGAAGCCAACTAAATATTGACAGTCAACTCCCATTTGGCAGTAGCCTCTCATCAAGCTGCTTCCTCAGGGGAGGTCCCCATGTCCGAACGCACCGCCCTGTCCGCCCTGTCCACCTCACCCCGCCGCTGGCTCGCCCTCGCCGCGCTCACCCTGAGCGTGCTGATCGTCGGCCTCGACGGCACCGTCATCAACGTCGCCCTGCCGACCATGGCCGGCGAACTGCACGCCGACAGCGCCCAGTTGCAGTGGATCGGCGGCGGCTACCTGCTCGCCCTGTCGGTCGCGATGCTCCCCGTCGGGCTGCTCGGCGACCGGTACGGCCACAAGCGGCTGCTGCTGTCCGGCATCACACTGTTCGGACTCGCCTCGCTCGGCGGCGCGCTCGCCACCACCCCCGCGCAGGTCATCGCCGCCCGAGCCGTCCTCGGCCTCGGGGCCGCCGCGATCATGCCGCTGTCGATGGCGATCCTGCCGCGCGTGTTCGCCAAGGAGGAGCTGCCCCGGGCGATCGCCGTCTGGACGGCCGCCACCGCGCTCGGCATGCCGGTCGGCCCCGTGGTCGGCGGCTGGCTCCTCGACCACTTCTGGTGGGGGTCCGTCTTCCTCTTCAACGCACCCGTCGCCGCCCTCGCCGTCGCCGCGGGCCTCTGGCTGCTCCCCCGTGACAAGTCGAAATCAACGAAAACCACCATCGAGGCTCCCGTCGACGCCCCCATCACCGCCCCCGTCGCCGCCCCCTTCGACATCCTCGGCGCCGCACTCGGCGGCCTCGGCATCACCGCCCTCGTCTACGGCACCATCCTGATCCCGCGCGACGGCTGGTCGGCGCCGACCGTCCTCGCCTCCCTCACCGCCGCGGCCGCCCTGCTCACCGCCTTCGTCGCGCGCGAGCACCGCACCCCGCACCCCATCGTCGACCTGAGGCTGTTCGCCGACCGCCGCTTCCTGTGGGGCACGCTGATCGCCGTCTTCGTCAACTTCGCGGTGATGGGCATCCTGTTCGTCGTCCCCCAGTACCTCCAGGGCGTCCTCGGCGCCGACGCCTTCGGCACCGGCCTGCGCGTGCTCCCGCTGATCGGCGGCCTGATGGCGGCCGCCGCGGCGAGCGAGGCGGTCGTCCCGCGGCTCGGCGCCCGGACGGTGATCGCCCTGGGCCTCGCGCTCCTGGCCGCGGGCAGCCTGCTCGGCGCCACGACCGCCCCCGCCGACGGCTACGGGTTCGCCGCCCTGTGGCTCGGCCTCACCGGCCTCGGCTTCGGACTGGCCGTCGTCCCGGCCACCAGCCTGGTGATGACTGCCCTGCCCAGCGAGAACACCGGGTCGGGCACCAGCCTCCTGGAGACCGTGCAGCAACTCGGCTCGGTCCTGGGCGTGGCCGGCCTCGGCAGCCTGCTCGGCTACGGCTACCTGGCCCGCCTGCACACCGACGGCCTCCCGGCGCAGGCGGCGGACACGGCCCGCGACTCCGTCTCGGGAGCGGACGCGGTCGCCGCCCGCCTGCACGACGCGGCGCTCACGGCCTCCGCACACGGCGCGTTCGTCCACGGCATGAACCTGGTCCTGCTGGCCTGTGGGGCGATCGCCCTGCTGGGCGCCGTCCTGGCCGCCGTCTTCCTGCCGGGCCGCACCACCTGCTCGCGGACGGTGGCCCGGGGCTGCTCCCGCACAGTGGCCCCCACCGCTTCCGAACCCGCAGAATCGGTCGCATGACACCGCACGAGACCTCCGCCGCCCCCGCCCTCGGCCTGCGTGAACGCAAGAAACTGCAGACCCGCGCGCGGATCCGCCGCGAGGCCTACCGCCTCTTCACCGAGCAGGGCTACGAGGCGACCACGGTCGACCAGATCGCGGACGCGGCGGAGGTCTCGCCCAGCACCTTCTTCCGGTACTTCCCCGCCAAGGAGGACGTGGTCGTCCAGGACGAGTACGACCCCGCCCTCGCCACGGCCCTGCGCGAGCGCCCCGCCGACGAGCCGCTCGTGGACGCGCTCCTCGCCTCCCTGCGAGGCCCCCTGGGCGCGATGCTCCAGCAGGACCGCGAGGACCTCCTGCTGCGCACCCGCCTCACCTTCACCGACCCCGCGCTCCGCGCCCGCAACGTCGCCGAGCAGGAGCGCAGCGAGCGCGCCATCGCCGAGATCATCGCCGAACGCACCGGCCGCGACGCCTACGACCTGGAGATCAAGTGCGCGGCCGCCGCCATCATCGGCGTGTTCACCGCCCTCGTACGGCACTGGGTGGACGGCGACGGCAAGGAGGACCTGGCGGAGCTGTACGAGCGGCATCTGCCGTTGCTGTCACGGGGGTTGGCCTTCTGACCTGCCTCCGGACCCCGCTGGTCCCTTGTTCCGCTAGCGGAACACCGACGGCGGCGGGGCCGGGGACGCCACCGCCGACGCGTCCGCGACCGGCGCCGCACCGCCGGTGAAGTCGATGAGGGCGCGGCCGTGCTCGACCCGCCCGGGGTGCGGGTCGGAGGCGGCCCGGCGGGTCAGTTCGGCGATCGGCAGGGGCAGGTCGGAGGCGACGAGGACGGCGTTGCCGAACCGTTTGCCCCGCAGCACGGTCGGGTCGGCGACCAGCGCGAGTTCCGGGAAGCGGGCGGCGGCGGTGGCGATCTGACCGCGCAGGTGGGCGAGCGGCGGGCCGTCGGCGAGGTTGGCGGCGTAGCGCCCACCGGGCTTCAGCGCCCTGCGGACCTCGTCGAGGAACTCGGTCGAGGTGAGGTGGGCGGGGGTGCGGGCGCCGCTGAACACATCGGCTATGACGAGGTCGGCCCAGCCGTCCGGCACCTTGGCGAGCCCTTCGCGCGCATCGACGGACCTGACCCTGATCCGCGCCCCCGGGTCCAACGGCAGCTCCCGGCGCACCAGTTGGACGAGGGCAGCGTCCCGTTCGACGACCTGCTGGGTGGAGCGGGGACGGGTGGCGGCGACGTACCGGGCGAGGGTGAACGCGCCGCCGCCGAGGTGCACGGCGTGCAGGGGCTTGCCGGGCGGTGCGGTGAGGTCGATGACGTGACCGAGGCGGCGCTGGTACTCGAAGGAGAGGTGCGCGGGGTCGTCCAGGTCGACGTGCGACTGGGGGGCTCCGTCGATGAGCAGCGTCCAGGCCCGCGCCCGGTCCCGGTCGGGTATGAGCTGGGCGAGTCCGCCGTCGACGGTCTCGACGACAGCGGCTTCGGCGTCCCGCTCACGCCGGGTGTTCCTGGACTTTCCCATGACAACATTTTCGCAGCCCCCGAACGCCCCCCGCGCGCCCAGCCGAACCACCCCCGACACCGGCGACAACGCCCTACGGATCCAGCAGCGACGCCCTGGCGTTCCGGCGCCCGCAACCTGCTGGTGCAGCACCGACGACCTGGGGTTCCGGCACCCGCAACCTGCTGGTGCAGCACCGACGGGCTGCGGTCTCAGCGCCGACTGGCTGCGGCTCCGGCACCGACGGGCTGCGGGGTCGGTGTGACAGGCTCCGGCGCCGACTGGCTGAGGCTCCGGCACCGACGGCCTGCGGTCTCAGCGCCGACTGGCTGCGGCTCCAGCGCCGACGGGCTGCGGGGTCGGTGTGACGGGTGCCGGCACCGAGCCGGGCCGTGGGGGCGGCGGTGACGGGCTGCGGCTCAGCGGCAGCTGTCTGCTGCTTCGATCATTCGGGCTGCCTCGCCCAACGCCCGCCGCAGCACCGCCGGGTCCGTCGCGAGGTCTGCCTCGCCGGGGGGCACCAGCCAGTCCGAGCCCTTGACCGGGGGCTCGGGGGCGAGTCTCAGTCCGCGGCCGTCGGTCTGTGTGCAGGTGCTGCCCGGCATGTCCCAGGCCGCCGCTGTCCCGGCCGGCACCACGAAGCCGAGGGTGCCGCCGCCGTCGTCGTGCAGGACGGGCCCCACCCCGTCCCCGGCCGCCGCCCTCCGCAGGATGTCGACGGCCTCCAGCCCCTGCCGGGTCGGCACCGTCACTAGGTCGCACGCCGCCCCCGACGGCACACAAGGATCGTTGCTCTGGCTGGTCTCCATCCCGGCCTCCACCGCGCAGCCCGCCTGTAGTCCGCAAAGCTCAACGCGGCACGGCGTCAAGGGCTACGGCGGAAGTCCGCCGCAAAGGATGGCAGTTCATGGCAGATCACGGATGAGATATCCGGTTTGTAGCCAAACAGCGCATGGCGGCCCGAGCACAGCAGGTACGTTCTTGCCCGCCGGGAACAAGGGTGCCACACGGACAACTCACCCCGATTCCGGCATGGTTCGACGGTTCGCACGAGAGGACCCGGCCATGGCGTCGTCAACGGTGCCCCCACCTCGGCCCGACCGGCCGGCCCGGCCCAACCTCGCCTTCCGGCAGGTGCGCGGACGGCGCTCGCCGGCCGAGTTCGCCGCGCTCGTACGGCGGGCCGCACGCGAGATCGGCGAGCGGGTCAGCTGCGACGCGCGCTACATCGGGCGGGTCGAGGCGGGGGAGATCCGCTGCCCCAACTACGCGTACGAACGGGTGTTCCTGCACATGTTCCCCGGCCGCACGCTGACCGATCTGGGGTTCGCCCCCCGCTCGTCCGTTCGCGGACGGGGGGCGCGCATCACCGAGGACGCGCCCTCCACGCACACCACAAGACCGGAGCGCACCACGAGTGACGGGCGGAACACGGGTGAGACGGGCAGGGCGCACGAGCCGTATGACACGCAGGACCCGTACGACACGCACCACAACGACGAGGAGAGCGACGTGCTGCGTCGCGCATTCATGACCGGCGGAGGCGCCACCATGGCCGCCGCCACACTGGGCCCCCTGGGGCTCGCCCCCGACGCGTCGGCGGCGGCACGGCCCGTGCGCCGCGCGGGGACGAGCGAGGCAGGCGCCCTCGAAGAAGCGGTCCGCCGGATCCGGCTGCTGGACGACCGGCACGGGGCCGACGGCCTCTACCGGCGCGCGGCCGCTCCCCTGCGCGCCGCCTACGCGCTGCTGGACGCCGGGACGACCCGGCAGACCACCGCCGACCGGCTCCACTCCGGGGCCGGGGAGCTCGCCATCTCCGTGGGCTGGCTGGCCCACGACTCGGGCCGGTTCGACGACGCACGCTCGCACTACGCGGAAGCCCTCGCCACCGCCCGGATGACCGGTGACCAGGCGCTGGAGGCGCACGCCTTCTGCAACACCGCGTTCCTCGCCCGGGACGCGGGCCGCCCCCGCGAGGCCGTCCGCGCCGCCCAGGCCGCCCAACGCGTCGCCCGGCCGCTGGGCTCGCCCCGTCTGATGTCGCTGCTCGCGCTGCGCGAGGCGGGCGGCTGGGCGGGGCTCGCCGACCGCACCGGCTGCGAGCAGGCCCTCGTCCGCGCCCAGGCCCTCTACGACCGCGGCCCCTGCGACGACGACCCCGAGTGGATGAGCTTCTACGGCGCGGCCGAGCTGGAGGGACTCAAGGCGCAGTGCTGGTCGACGCTGGGCGACTGGCCGCGCGCGGCCCGGCACGCGGGACGGGCCGCGGAACTCCAGGACCCGCACTTCACCCGCAACATCGCGCTGTACACGGCCGAGCTGGCGGACGACCTCGCGCGCGGGGGCCGCCCCGACGAGGCGGCGGTGGCCGGGATGCGCGTCCTGGACCTGCTGGACCAGGTCCAGTCGTCCCGCATCCAGACGATGCTGGCCGGAACGGCGCGGGTCCTGCTGCCGCACCGGCGGGCGACGGGCGTCTCGACGTTCCTGGAGCGACACGCCTCGACCCCGCGAACGGTGTGAACCCCGGCTCCCTCGAACCGCCCTCGCGTCACCGCCCGGACAGTCAGGGCCTGGCCTACGCGAGGTGCCCGAGGTCGTTCCAGCTCTCGATCGCCGGTTCGCCGTAGGCCCAGCCCAGGACCGACAGCGACGTCGGGTTCAGACGGATACGGGCCGCGAAGTCCAGCGGCAGACCCAGCCAGCGTGCCCCTATGGAGCGGAGGATGTGCCCGTGGGCGAAGACCAGCACATCCCGGTCGGCCGAACGCGCCCAGCCGACGACCTCGTCCGCGCGGGCGGCCACCTCGGCGAGGCTCTCGCCCTCGGGGACGCCGTCGCGCCAGATGAGCCAGCCGGGCCGGACCGCCTGGATCTCGGCGGGCGTCAGACCCTCGTAGGCGCCGTAGTGCCATTCCATGAGGGTGTCCCAGGTCGTGGCCCGCTCACCGAAGCCGGCGAGTTCGCACGTCTCACGCGCGCGTGCCAGCGGGCTGGTGCGTATCTCGACGTCCCTCAAGCCGTCGAACGGCGCCCGGTGCAGCCGCTCCCCGAGCAGCTTGGCGCCCCGTCGGCCCTCCTCCAGAAGAGGCACGTCGGTCCTGCCGGTGTGCTTCCCGGACAGCGACCACTGCGTCTGTCCATGCCGGGCCAGCAGGATGCGCGGTGCCATAAGGGGCCTTTCCGGGGAAACCCTTGGAGGGATCAGGGGAGAAAACGGAGGCGGAACCCCTCCATCATCGCTCACCCTGAACAAGGGCAACCCGCCGGGCGATCTCAGCGTCTTTGAGAGCCGGGGCGCTCGTCACGGGCGCGTACACGCGCCGTAAAGTGGCACGTCCCGCGCCACCGGCGCCATCAGCGACGAGACACAGCGACAAGAAGGGGGAGGCAATCGGATGCCGCAGACCGAGACACCAGGCACCGAGGCGGCCCCGCGGACACGGCTGCGCTGGTGGACCGAGCTGCCCCTGATCGTGCTGGTGTACGCCTGCTACTCGGCGGGCCGCCTGCTCGCGCGCGGCGACGTCACGACCGCGGTCGACCACGGCCTGGCGATCCTGCGCATCGAGAAGTTCCTGCACATCAACGCCGAGCACCCGCTGAACCGGCTGTTCAGAAGCCAGGCGTGGATCGGCGTGCCGGCCGACTTCTGGTACGCGTCGCTGCACTACGTGGTGACGCCCGCGATCCTGGTCTGGCTGTTCCGGTCCCGGGCCGTGCGCTACCGGGCCGCCCGCACCTGGCTGATGACGTCCACCTTCATGGGCCTCATCGGCTTCACCCTGCTGCCCACCTGCCCGCCCCGGCTGCTGTCGGCCGGCCACGGCTTCGTGGACACGATGGCCCAGTACAGCTCGTACGGCTGGTGGGGCGGCGAGGCCAGCGCGCCGCGCGGCATGGGCGGCATGACGAACCAGTACGCGGCCATGCCGAGCCTGCACGTCGGCTGGGCCCTGTGGTGCGGCGTGATGCTGTGGCGGCACGGCGGCACGCGCCTGGCGAAGACGGCGGGCGTCGTCTACCCGCTGGTGACCACGCTCGTGGTGATGGGCACCGCCAACCACTACTTCCTCGACGCGGTCGCGGGCGCGGCCGTGATGGGCGTCGGGCTGCTGCTGACCCCGCTGGTGATGCGCGGCGCGGACCGGGCGCGGGTGTGGTTCACCGCCCGGGTCCCCCTGCTCCCGGCGGACTCTCCCGGCGCATCGGCCTCGATTGTCAGTGGCGGATGCCAGACTTCCCCGGGTGAGCGAATTCCACGGCAGCGCGAGTCACGGCTTCGGCCCGGAACCGACCCGGGCGCCTCTCCCTCGGACGCGGGGGACGGCGCTCCGGCAGCGGCTCGCTGAGCTGCGCGGACCGGACGTACCGGCCAAGGCGCTGGACGCCCGCGCCCTCGCGGCGCTCGCCGCCAACCCGGGCTGCAAGCGCCGCGCGATCCTCGACGGCGCCGGGGTGGACAAGGCGGCGCTGGCCGGCGCGCTGGGCTCGCCGTCGACGTTCGGACAGTCCCAGTTCGCCCTCACACGCGGCAACGCGTTCGAGGCGAAGGTGAAGGCGGACGGCGGCGCGGAACTGCTGCGGCTGGTGCACGAGCGGCTGGACCCGGCCGCCGCACCGCCCGCGGGCGCCGCTGTGCCCGACCTGTCCGCGATCGGCCCCGAGGGCCGCACCGCGCGCACGGCGCTGGCGCTGCGCGAGGCCACCGGAGCGAGCGGCACATGGACGCTCCTGGACCACCCGATGATCGCGCTGGACGTCGCAGGCTCCCCCGCGTTCCTGGAGCCGGACGCGGTGGTGGTGCACCCGGACGGCAGCTGGACGGTCGTGGAGATCAAGTCCTTTCCGATGCTGGACGGCTCGGCGGACCCGGCGAAGGTCGGCGCCGCCGCCCGGCAGGCCGCCGTCTACGTCCTGGCCCTGGAGGAGGTCGCCGCCCGTCTCGACCCGTCCCCGCGCGTACGCCACCGGGTGCTCCTGGTCTGCCCCAAGGACTTCTCCAACCTGCCCACCGCCTCCGCCGTGGACGTGCGCAAGCAGCGTGCGGTCACCGCCCGCCAGCTGGCCCGCCTCACCCGCATCCAGGACATCGCCGACGCCCTCCCCGAGAGCGCCTGCTTCTCCCCCGACCTGCCCGCCGAGCAGCTCACGGCCGCCGTCGAATCGGTCCCGGCGACCTACGCGCCCGAGTGCCTCGCCGCCTGCGAGCTGGCCTTCCACTGCCGCGACCGCTCCCGCGCGGTCGGCGCGGTCACCTCGCTGGGCCGGTCCGTGCGCGCCGAACTCGGCGGGCTGACGACCGTCGAGGGCGTCCTCGCGGCGGCCCGCGGCGAGGCCGGAGACCCCACGGACCCGGCGGTGGCCGCCCTGCGCAGAGCCGCACAGCTGCGCGCCGAAGCCCTGGGGGCGATGTGTCACTGATCGCCACCCTCGCCCGCCTGGAGGCCGTCCGCACCGGCCGCGCCCAGCCAACCGCCACCGTCCGCCACCGGCGCCTCTCCGAGCGGCCGCTGGTCCTCGTGCCGCTCACCACCGCCGGCGAGGCCGGCGCCCCGCTGGGCGCGCTGATCGGCACCGACCGGACCGCGCCGCGGCTGCTCGTCGTCCCCCAGCCGCGCGACCGCGACCTCAGGTTCGCGTTCCTCGCCGAACTGGCCGACATCGTCCTGCCGTACATCGACGCGTACGCGGACGCCGTGGAGGCCGCCGAGCGCAACGAGACCGACCCGGAGACCGGCAAGCGCGTCAAGGTCGAGGTCGAGCTGTGCGCCGACGCGCCCCAGCTGATCGTCCCGAGCCGCGCCGGCGTCGACTTCATCCGCCTCCTGGGCCGCTCCATGCGCTTCCGGCGTACGGCGGAGCAGGACCCCGAGACGCCGTATCCCGCGCCCCCGCGCGTGCCGCTGCTCGGGCGGTGGCTGACGCACTTCGGGGAACGGTCCCGGGTGCCGGGGTCGTCGCTGCTGCTGGCGCTGACCGAGGTGCTGGGCCGACACTGGGCGACCGGACAGTCCAGCCTGGAGGACCAGCACCTGGGGGCGCTGCTCGCCTGGATCGCCCCGCCGCCGGGCGAGACGGGCGCGACGGCGGCCCTGCGGGCAGAGCTCGAACGGGACTCGGCCGGGCAGCTGCTGTGTCCGCCGGCCGGTCCGGCGACCGACCCGGCGTTCGACAACAAGCTGCTCGCCCCGGCCATCGAGCGCTACGACCGCGCGCGCACCGCCCTGGCCGCCGCCGAGGACGGCCTGCAGGCCGACGACCGGCTCGGCGCGCTCAGCGCCGCCGAGCAGGAGATCCGCGCGCTGGTGGGCAGCCGGACGCTCCCCACCTGGGAGAAGGTCTGGGACGGCCTGGACCTGTTGCGGGCGCTGCCGGAGGGCGCGCACGTCGAGGAGCGGTGGACGCGCGACCGCTGGTCGTTCACCGGGCACCGCGACCGGGTCGTCGCCGGAGAGCCCCCGCAGCCCCGCCGTGACGACGCGGTCACCGCCGCGAACAAGCTCGCCACACGCGAGCGCGAACAGGCCCGCCTGGAGGCCCAGGAGGCGCTGGACGATCCGCTGGTGATGGCCGGGCGGCGGCTGGCCGGGGAGGCGTTCGCGGGCGAGGTCGTCGACGTCGTCATGGCGTACAGCGAGAGCAAGCGGCCGAGCCCGCGCCCGCTGGTCACCGTGCGGTCGGACGACCGGCCGCGGCTCGCGGAGCGGGCGAAGGTCTTCCGGTCGCTGGGCGGGAAGCCGCAGGCGGCGGAGTTCGTGGAACAGGTGGAGGAGGGCCTGCTGGTGCTGCGGATCGTCGACAAGATGGGCCGCGGCAAGGAGCCCGAGGCGGGGTCCGTGCCCGAGAAGGGCGACCGGCTCTGCTTCACGCTCTTCGAACACGAACAGCGCGGCGGCGCGAAGCTGCCCGACCCGGAGGACACCCCGTGGACGCACGGCGGCCCGCCGGGTGAGGCGGCCGCCGTGCCGGAGGCCGCCGACCCGCTGACCCAGGAGGACCTGCTTTGAACCCTCCACCTCGCGGACGAGGAGGATTCCCGGCTCACGCCGCTCGGACGCTCCGCGAGCGCCCCAGTCTTACGCGATCAGCACCAGCCGGGTCGGAACCAGCCCGGTTTCCCCAGAGGTTGGAGTTGTTGTCCTGGCTTGGTTCTCGCTCAGCACGCCGCCAGCACTACCATCTGCTACGAGGGTGACACTAACGGTGACCAACGATGCCGTCTTCGACCCCGGTGCCGCCGCCGGCCGGGCCACCGACGCGATCCTGCGCGACACGCTGCACGGCGCCGCGCGCGGGGTCGTCGTCGACTCCCCGCCCGGCGCCGGGAAGTCCACGCTGGTCGTGCGCGCGGCGCTCGAACTCGCCGACGCGGGGCGCTCGTTGATGGTGGTCGCGCAGACCAACGCGCAGGTCGACGACCTGGTCGTGCGGCTCGCCGAGAAGAACCCCGAGCTGCCGGTGGGCCGCCTGCACAGCAGCGACGCCGACCCGTACGACAAGGCGCTGGAGGAGCTGCCGAACGTCAGGAAGTCGGCGAAGGCGGCGGAGCTGGCCGGCCTGCCGGTGGTGATCTCCACCGCCGCCAAGTGGGCGCATGTGAAGGTCGACGAGCCGTGGCGGCACGCGATCGTGGACGAGGCGTACCAGATGCGGTCGGACGGGCTGCTGGCCGTGGCCGGGCTGTTCGAGCGGGCGCTGTTCGTGGGCGATCCGGGGCAGCTGGACCCGTTCTCGATCGTGGGCAGCGAGCAGTGGGCCGGCCTGTCGTACGACCCGTCGGCCTCGGCGGTCTCGACGCTCCTCGCGCACAACCCCGAGCTGCCGCAGCACCGTCTCCCGGTGTCCTGGCGGCTCCCGGCGTCGGCGGCGCCGCTGGTCTCGGACGCCTTCTACCCCTACACGCCGTTCCGCAGCGGCACCGGCCACGGCGATCGCCGGCTGTCCTTCGCCGTGTCCTCGGACGGCTCGGCCGCCGACCGGGTGATCGACGAGGCGGCGGAGTCCGGCTGGGGCCTGCTGGAGCTGCCCGCCCGGCACACGCCCCGCACCGACCCGGAGGCGGTGCGGGCGGTCGCGACGGTCGTGCGACGGCTCCTGGACCGAGGCGGTGCGGCCACGTCCGAACGCTCGGACGCCCCCACTGCCCTGACCGCCGACCGGGTCGCCGTCGGCACGGCCCACCGCGACCAGGCGGCGGCGGTGCGGGCGGCACTGGCGGAACTGGGCGTCGCGGACGTCACGGTGGACACGGCGAACCGCCTTCAGGGCATGGAGTTCGACGTCACGGTGATCCTGCACCCGCTCTCCGGCCGCCCCGACGCCACCGCCTTCCACCTGGAGACGGGCCGCCTGTGCGTCCTCGCCTCCCGCCACCGGCACGCGTGCGTGGTGGTCTGCCGGGCAGGCGTGAGCGACCTCCTGGACGACTACCCGTCCACGGAACCGGTCCAGCTGGGCACCCTCGTGAAGTTCCCGGACGGCTGGGAAGCGAACCACGCGGTGCTGGCGCACCTGGCGGAGCACCGGGAGGTCTGGCGTCCCTGACCGCCACTCCGTCACCCGCCCGGCGGGCGATCAGCGCAGCTCCGGCCGATCCGCCGGACGCCCGCCGCGGCAGCGGCATGTCGACACGGCGGCCCGCCGCCGGGGGCGGCCGATGGTTACAGCCCCGGACGGCTGGGAAGCGAACCCCGCGGTGCCGGCGCACCTGGCGGAGCACCGGGAGGTCTGGCACCCATGAGCGCGACCCCGCCCAACCCCGGGAACATCGAGGGGGTCGGGGGCCTTGAGAGGGCGAGGCTAGGGCCTCTTGCGCGACCAGGGGACAATGGAAGGTGGTCCGCATCCGAACCGTACGAGGAGGCGAAGACATGGCGGAGCCCACGCCGCGTCGGAACGAACAGCGGCTACGCCCCGCGCCCCTGCTCTTCGAGCCCGCCGAGGCTGCCGGTGATCCAGAGCACTTCTTCGACCTGGAGTCGATAGACGATCCGGGCGCGCTGCTGGCGCGGGCGACGGAGCTGACGCTCGCGTTCCGGGCGGCGGCCGACCGGGCGGTGGAGTTCCAGGCGATGGCGGCGGCGCAGCTCGCCGATCCGCGCCGCTTCGACCGGCTGACGGCGGCGGACATCGCCGAGCGCGCCGAGTGGACCGAGGACTACGCGAAGAAGATGGTCGAGTTCGGCCGGGATCTGCTGAGGGGCGACGCCGAGGGGCGGGGGCACGTCGACCCCGTGTGAGGGCAAGTCCCGCCTGGCATATGCCGGGCGGGCAAGATACCCCCTCCGGGCGTGTCCCGTACCCACTTCCCGCAACCCTGTGAGATCGGCCGCTCACCACCGGTAGACCTGTGCGGTATGAGCAGCCCCTGCGACGAACCCATCGGCGTCACCCCGGACGGCGCCGCCTGGCTGGCCTCCGCCGGAACGTATCCGCGCAGCACGCTCGCCCTGTGGGAGGAGCGGCCGCACGCCCCGGTGGTCCTGCCCTGCGGCTCGGTGTTCGACATCGTCAGCGCACCGGCGATGTTCGGGCGGCTGATGCTGGACCGGCTGTGGAGCGAGGGGCCGGGCTCCGGTCCGGTGGCCGCGTTCCGGGGTCGGACGCTGCTGTTCTCGGCGCCGGGTACGGCCCAGCGGCTGCCCTCGCTGTTGGAGTGGGAGGAGTGGAGCGCCGACGGCCGGCCGGACGGCCGGGCCGGCACCGTGCCGCCGCTGCTGTGCCACGGCACCGGGGACGCGGTGACCGTGCCCGCGCTGACCCCGGCCCGCGAGGGGGCCTCGACGCGCTGGATGGTCGCCCCGGACACGCGTCAGCCGTGGCTTCCGGGGCCCGAGATCCTGCTGTGGGCGGCCGTCCGGGCGGCCCGTTCGGCCGTGCGGATATCGATTTCACCTCCCGCCGACCAGGATGCTAATGTCTACGACGTCAGCAGGCGCCGCTAGCTCAGTTGGTTAGAGCAGCTGACTCTTAATCAGCGGGTCCGGGGTTCGAGTCCCTGGCGGCGCACAGACGGCAAAGGCCCCTCGCGAAAGCGAGGGGCCTTTCGCATACCCCTTTCCCGTGGGCCCGCTTTAGCGTGCTCCCGGGCAGGACCGGGCCTATGGCGCCGCGGGCGTGATCCGTACCGTCCACTCCCCCGACGCCGTGCGCCCCTCCACGTCCACCCGTACCCCGTCGCCCGGCACCGTGAAGGTTTCGCCGAGGGCGACCGGGGCGTCCGCGAGGGGTGGGAAGACGGAGTTCTCCCAGCAGGCCTCGGTGCTCGGGTGGGCGTCGATCACCTCGACGGGGCCGCGGCCGGAGCGGGCGCCGCTGCTGACGCGGTAGACGAGGACGCCGGAGCGGCAGGCCGCGCTGTCGACGCCCACCGGGCTGCGCGCCTCGAAGGCGAGCACGCTGTCGGGGCCGGTGCGCACGACCGCGAGTTTGACGCCGTGGCCGAGTCCGAAGGCCGGCGCCCCGGAGGCTCGGGTGACCGGCACGCCCGGTCCGGCGCCGAGGGGTTCCAGGGTCAGCCGGGTCGGTCCGGGGCCCCGTACGCACGCCACCTGGCGTGGATCCAGCCAGCCCAGCTTCCACTTGTGCCAGGCGAACAGGTCGGGGGCGAGGCCGAACTGGCTGCCCATCAGGTCCCAGTCGCCGACGTAGGTGTCCCAGTCGCCCTTGCCGTCGGCGGGGCGGTGGTAGAGGTCGGGCAGGTCGAAGACGTGGCCGGTCTCATGGGCGAGGACGAGCCGGTCCGGGGGATGCTTCTCGAAGACCGTGACGACGCGGCCAATGTCCGTGCCGTCGGCCGTCAGCGGGGTGTCCAGGTTGACGACCTTCGTGGCGTCCGAGTCGACGCCGGGCGCGTCCGGGTCGGCCACGAAGTAGACGACGTCGTAGCGGGAGAAGTCGACCTGGGGGTCGGCGACGGCCAGCGCGTCGTGCAGGTAGGCGGCCCGGCTCTCGGCGCTCCAGTCGCGCCGTATGGCGTAGGCGGTGGACGGCTTCGGCATGCGGATCCAGCGCTTCAGCGGGTGCGGGCGCAGGGTGAACCTGCCGTAGGACGCCTCTTGGTAGAAGCGGCTGGTGGCCGGGAAATGGTCGGCGGCCAGTTCGGCGGGGGAGGTCGTGGGGGGCCGGTCGGGGAAGGAGAGGAAGACCATCACCGCGTCGAGGGAGCGGGCGGGGCGGGGGTAGGCGGTGTTCCAGGTGTCGAGGCCCTCGGAGTGGTGGGCGGCGGTGCGGGTCAGGGCGCAGGGGGCCGCGGAGAGGGGTTCGGCGATGGAGGGGCCGCCGACCAGGGAGGTCGCGGCGAGCGCCGAGAGGGTGGTGAACACGGCCGTGGTCGTGCGCAGTCGGGGGCGCGGGATCGGTAGCGGTAGCGGTAGCGGTAGCTGACGTCGCGGCAGTCGCGGCACTTCAGACCTCCGGGGGCGGTTCACGGGACACCGCCACCCAGCCTGTGTGAATTTGTAGTACTACGCCCTGTTTGTCTGCCCCAGACGAGTGAGGCGGCGGAAAGCGGGCATCACCCCGACACCCCCGGAATTCTCACGGAACGTCACAAGCGGTCGCCCGACCGCAGAACCGGGCCAGGTGCGGGCAGAAACGATCTGTCAGAAGGGTGGGTTGTTCCGGGACACTGGGCAGTGGCTGCGCGGGTCCGGGGGCAGCCTCTATGATCGGCAGACTTTCCTGCACGGACAGAGATCGAGTGCACTGCGGGAGCGAGCGGTGAGCGGAACGTCCGAAGGGCCGACGCCCGCGGCAGACCTCGACCGGTCAGCCGTCACAGAGAGTGACATCAACAGTACGGAAAGCGGGCCCCGGGTCCACCGGCCTCCGGCCTACCGTTCCGTCTTCGCGGCAGCACCCCTCGCCATGGCCGTGGTCGACCGCGAGGGTCTGATCGTCGACGCCAATGACGCGCTCGGCGCCCTGCTCGGCGACGCCGCGGGCCTGGTCGGGCGGGTCGCCTCCGATCTGCTGGACCTGGCCTCCGACGCCCGGACCTGGCACGCCTACCGCGAGGTGCTGCGCGGCCGGCAGGCGAAACTGCGCTGCACCCGGCGGCTGAAGCAGCCCGACGGGCGCTCGCTGTGGGCGCAGGTCACCGTCTCCCCGCTGGACGCGGACACGCCCGGCGTGCTGCTGTCGGTCACCGACGTCAGCGCGCACCGTGACCTCCAGGCGCGGCTGCGGCACCTGCAGATGCACGACCCGGTGACCCGGCTGCCCAACCGCACCCTGTTCTTCGAGCGGGTGTCGGCCGCGCTGGAGGCGGAGGCGTACGAGCAGAGCGGGACCGGCCGGATCGGCCTGTGCTACCTGGATCTGGACGGCTTCAAGGCCGTCAACGACACCCTCGGTCACCGTGTCGGCGACCGGCTGCTGGCCGCCGTCGCCGACCGGCTGACGGAGTGCGCGGAGGAGGCCGGGCGGACCAGGCCGAGCGTGCCGCTGGTGGCGCGGCTGGGCGGCGACGAGTTCGCCCTGCTCGTGGAGGACTCCACCGGCACCGAGCAGCTGGCCGATCTCGCCGAGTCCGTGCTCAAGGCGCTCCAGGTCCCCTTCGACCTGGCCGGACACCGGCTGAACGTCTCCGCGTCGATCGGGGTCGTGGAGCGGCACGCGGCCGGCACCACCGCGACCGGGCTGATGCAGGCCGCCGACACGACGCTGTACTGGGCGAAGGTGGACGGCAAGGACCGCTGGACGCTGTTCGACCCGGAGCGCAACGCGCATCTGATGACCCGCCAGGCGCTGGCCTCCACGCTCCGTCCGGCCATCGAGCGCGGCGAGTTCCGCCTCGACTACCAGCCGCTGGTCGGCATGTCGGACGGCCGGCTGCACGGGGTGGAGGCTCTGGTCCGCTGGGACCACCCCCGGTTCGGGCTGCTGTCGCCGAATCGGTTCGTCGCGCTGGCCGAGGAGGACGGCTCGATCGTGCCGCTGGGCCGATGGATTCTGGCCACCGCGTGCCGCCAGGCGCGGCAGTGGCAGCTGGACAACCCGGCCGAGCCGCCGCTGTTCGTCAGCGTCAACGTGGCGGTGCGTCAGGTGTGGGACTCCGACCTGGTGGCGGACGTCGCGGAGGTCCTCGCCGAGACCGGGCTCGCCCCGCATCTGCTGCAGCTGGAGCTCACCGAGTCGGCCGTGATGGGTTCGGCGGGGCGGCCGTTGCAGGCGTTGCAGGCGCTCAGCGACATGGGCGTGGGCATCGCCATCGACGACTTCGGCACCGGCTACTCCAACCTCGCCTATCTGAGCCGGCTGCCGGTGTCGGTGCTGAAGCTGGACGGGTCCTTCGTGCGCGGCTTCCAGTACGAGGGCGCGGGCGCCGCGCCGAACCCGGCCGACGAGGTCGTCGTCGAGGCGATGATCGACCTCGCCCACCGGCTCGGACTGACCGTCACCGCCGAGTGCGTGGAGACCTCGGCGCAGGCGACCCGGCTGCGCAGCATCGGCTGCGACACCGGGCAGGGCTGGCTGTACTCCCGTCCGGTGTCGCCGGATCGTATCTCCGAGCTGCTGGGGACCGAGTCCGGAACCGAGTCCTACGCGGTCGGCAACCCGTAGGCGTCGGCGATCAGTTCGTAGGAGCGCAGGCGCAGCTCGCCGCGGTGGGCGTGGCTGGTGAGCATCAGCTCGTCGGCGCCGGTGCGCTTGTGGAGGTCGTCGAGGCCGGTGCGGACCTCGTCGGCCGTGCCGTGGATGATGTTCGCGGTCCAGGAGTCGACGAACTCCCGCTCCAGGGAGCTGAATTCGTGCGCCTCCGCCTCCTCCGGGGAGGGGAACAGGCCGGGGCGGCCGCCGCGCAGGCGGACCATGTTGAGGCCGGTGGCCAGGGTCTGCCGGCGGGCCTCGCGCTCGTCGTCGGCGGCGAGCACCGAGACGCCGATCAGCGCGTACGGCTCGGCGAGCACCGCGGACGGCCGGAACGACTCCCGGTACAGGTCGAGGGCCGGGACGGTGTTCTGCGCGGAGAAGTGGTGCGCGAAGGCGAAGGGCAGACCGAGCATTCCGGCCAGGCGGGCGCTGAAGCCGGAGGAGCCGAGCAGCCAGATCGGCGGCCGGTGCGCCGACTGCACCCCGCCGGGGGCCGTGCCCTGGACGGGGCCGGGGATCGCGTGGATCCGGCGGTAGGGGTGGCCGTCGGGGAAGTCGTCGTCCAGGAACCGGGTGAGCTCGGCGAGCTGCTCGGGAAAGTCGTCGGCGCCCTCGTGCAGCCGCTCGGTGCGGCGCAGGGCGGCGGCCGTCGCGCCGTCCGTGCCCGGCGCGCGGCCGAGGCCGAGGTCGACCCGGCCCGGCGCGAGCGCCTCCAGGGTGCCGAACTGCTCGGCGATGACGAGGGGCGCGTGGTTGGGCAGCATCACGCCGCCCGAGCCGAGCCGGATGCGGTCGGTGTGGGCGGCGAGGTGGGCGAGGATCACCGCGGGCGAGGAGGAGGCGACGCCCGGCATCGAGTGGTGCTCGGCGACCCAGTAGCGGAGAAAGCCACGCGACTCGGTGAACCGCGCCAGCTCGACGCTGGTGCGCAGCGCGTCGGTGGCGGTACGACCGGAGCCGACGGTGACCAGGTCCAGCACCGAGAGGGGTGTCGGGGCGCTCCCCAGCACCGCGCCTCGGATCTCGTCTGCCACCACGGGGTTCCTCCTGTTGTCGACCGTGCGCTGTCCTCGATCCACTAACAGGAGGGTGTCTCCGCTTATTCCTGGGGGCGCGAGGACACCCATGCCCCCGGTTCACACCTGCACGATCGGCTCCCGGGTGAAGAGGGCGCCCAGGCCCGGTGCGTTCACGCGTCGGTCGGCGAGGCGCAGGGCTTCCCAGACGGTGACCTGGTTGGCGGTGAGGACGGGTTTGCCGAGTTCCTTCTCCAGGCGGGGGAGGTGGGCCACCGTGTGCAGGGCGGCGTCGGGGAGCAGGACCGCCTCGGCGTCGGGGGTGTCGGCCTGCCGGGCAAGGGCCAGGACCTGGGACTCGTCCCAGGCGCCGACCTCGGCGGCCGTGATGATCCCGGCGCTGCTCAGGGCCGTCACCTCGACGCCCCCGGCCCGCAGGAACCCGGCGAACAGCCCGGCGACGTCGTCCGGGTACGTCGCCCCGACGGCGACCCGCCCGGCGCCGATCTCCTGGGCCGCGTGCACGAAGGCGAAGGAGGTGGAGGAGGCCGGCATCCCGGCCGTCGTGGCGAGGGTGCGCACCTGTTCCTGGGCGCCCTCCCAGCCGTGCACGAAGCCGCCGCTGGTGCAGGCCCACACGATCGCCTCGGCGCCCGCGAGGCGCAGTTGCCCGACGCCGTCCGCCAGCCGCTCGGGCGCTCCCATCTGCCGCAGCGCGTCGACCCGGTGCGCGTCCTCGCCGATGTCCGTGTGGACCAGGTCCAATCGGACGTCGCTGCCCAGGAGCTGCTCGATACGGGGGTAGTCGTCCTCGGCCGAGTGGCCCGGGTAGAGGAAACCGAGTGCGGTCATGTCCAGCCTTCCTGCTGCTGCTCTTCTTCCGGCAGTACCGGGGGTTCCCGCAGTACGGGGGGCCACGCGCGCGCCGATGCGTCCAGCAGCGCTTGATACGGTCCCACCGCTCGGGTACCCAGTCGGCGCAGCGCCGCCCACATGGTCACCTGGTTGGCCGAGATGACCGGTATGCGCAGTTCGGCCTCCAGTTGGGGGATGACGTCGTAGGTCGGCAGGTTGGTGCAGGAGATGAACAGGGCGTCCGCGCTTCCGGGGCTGCGCACCGCCCGGTGGGCCATCTCCACCACCTCCCGGTACGGGACTTTCCAGATGTGCCGGGTCAGGCCCATGAACGCGCGTCCGGTGACGGTGCCGCCCGCCTCGGCCACGTACTCCTCCAGCGCCCGGGTCACCGACTCCGTGTACGGCGTCACCAGGGCGATCCGGCGGGCTCCGAGCTCCGCCAGGGCCTCGGCCAGCGCCCCCGACGTGGTCACGGCGGGCATCGCGCCGGCCCTGGTCATCGCCTCGCACATCGCCCGCTCCCCCGCGATGCCGCCGACGAAACTGCCCGAGGTGCAGGCGTAGGCGACGGCCTCGGGGGCGACCGCGATCAGCGTGCGGACGGCGTCCCCCAGCGTCTCGTGCTCGCTCACCCGGCGGGCCAGATCCAGGCTGACCTCGACGGGGACGTACGGCGTGCGGGTCAGGTGGAGCGAGACGTCGTCCGGCGTCCAGCGCCACAGCTCGCGGTCGAGCGCGAAGTCGAAGGGGGCGACGACGCCGAGACCGCGCTGGCCTCGGGGACCGCCGAGAAAGGTGATGTCCATGGCCGGCACCGCCCTCACCGGGATACAGCGGATACAGGATGCGCAACAAGCCGTATGGACGGCCTTGTTGACGACGGTAGGTTCGGGTGCGAACGTGGTCAATCCGCGCACGTCAGACACATGGTCACCAGCGACGACGACGGAGGGAGGCGGCACCGGATGACCGTCGGCCCCGTCTCGGCCCCTGCCTCGGCCCCACCGTCCGTCCCCACCGTGCTCGTCCTGGACGCCGAGCCGCTGCCCCGGCTCGGGCGGCTCACCGGGCGGGCCCGGGTGCTGCACACCGACGAGGCCTCGCTCGCCGCGCGGCTCCCGGCGGCGGACGTCCTGCTGGTCTGGGACTTCACCTCGCACGCGGTCCGCGCCGCCTGGCCCGGCGAGGGGCCCCGGCCGCGCTGGGTGCACACCGCGAGCGCGGGCGTGGACCACCTGATGTGCCCCGAACTCGCCGCGTCGGACACGGTCGTGACGAACGCGCGCGGGGTGTTCGACCAGCCGATCGCCGAGTACGTCGCCGCGCTGGTCCTGGCGATGGCGAAGGACCTGCCACGCACCTGGGAGCTCCAGCAGCGCGGCGAGTGGCGGCACCGGGAGAGCCGACGGGTCGCCGGGACGCGGGCCGTCGTCGTCGGGTCGGGGCCGATCGGGCGGGAGATCGCCCGCGTGCTGAAGGCGCTCGGCATGACCACGGCCGTCGTCGGCCGGGTCCCGCGCACCGGCATCCACGGCCCGGACGACCTGAACCGGCTCCTCGCCCGCGCCGACTGGGTGATCGCCGCCGCCCCGCTCACCGAGCAGACCCACGGCATGTTCGACACCCCGCTGTTCGGCGTGATGCAGCCGTCCGCCTGCTTCGTGAACGTCGGCCGCGGGCAGCTCGTCGTCGAGGACGCGCTGGTGCGGGCGCTTCAGCGGAGGTGGATCGCGGGCGCGGCGCTGGACGTCCTCGCCGCCGAGCCGCTCGCTCCCGACAGCCCGCTGTGGCAGGTGCCGGGACTGCTGATCTCGCCGCACATGAGCGGCGACACGGTCGGCTGGCGGGACGAGCTCGGCGCGCAGTTCGTGGAGTTGTTCGAGCGGTGGGCGGCGGGCCGGCCGCTGAAGAACGTGGTCGACAAGCAGCGCGGATACGTGCCCGGACACTGACGTCCCCGCCCTTGGGAGGGTGCATGACCGACCTCGACCTCACCGCACTCACCGCGGTACAGCTCCTCGACGGTTACCGCAAGGGCGAGTTCAGCCCCGTGGAGGCGACCCGCGCGACCCTGGAACGGGCCGAGCGGATCCAGCCCGAGGTGAACGCGTTCGTACGGCTCCTGCCCGAGGAGGCGCTCGCGCAGGCCCGGGGCTCGGCGGACCGGTGGCGGCGCGGGGAGCCGGCGGGAACCCTGGACGGGGTGCCGGTGACGGTCAAGGACATCTTGTTGATGAAGGGCCATCCGACACTGAAGGGCTCCAAGTCCATTGCCGAGGAGGGGCGTTGGGACGAGGACGCGCCGTCCGTCGCCCGGCTGCGCGAGGCCGGGGCGGTGTTCCTCGGCAAGACCACCACCCCCGAGTTCGGCTGGAAGGGCGTGACGGACTCCCCGCTCACCGGCGTGACCCGCAACCCGCACGATCCGTCCCGTACGGCGGGCGGTTCCAGCGGCGGGAGCGCGGCCGCCGTGGCGCTCGGCGCGGGACCGCTGTCGCTGGGCACGGACGGCGGGGGCAGCCTGCGCATCCCGGCCGCGTTCTGCGGGATCTTCGCGCTGAAGCCGACGTACGGCCGGGTGCCGCTGTACCCGGCGAGCGCCTTCGGCACCCTCGCGCACGTCGGTCCGATGACCCGGGACGCGGCGGACGCGGCCCTGCTGCTCGACGTGATCGGCGTGCCGGACGCGCGGGACTGGTCGGCGCTGGGGCCGCCGGCGGCGGGTGAGTCGTTCACGGCGGGGCTCGGTGGGGGGGTGCGGGGGTTGCGGGTCGCGTACTCGCCGTCGTTCGGCGGGCAGGTCGCGGTGCGGCCGGGGGTCGCGGCGGCGGTACGGGAGGCCGTGGAGCGGTTGGCGGGGCTCGGCGCGTATGTCGAGGAGGCCGATCCGGACTTCACCGATCCGGTGGATGCCTTCCACACGCTGTGGTTCGCCGGGGCGGCGCGGGTGACCCAGCATCTGGGGGCGGAGCAGCGGGCGGCGCTCGATCCGGGGCTGCGGGAGATCTGTGCCACGGGGGCTCGGCTCAGCGCGCTCGACTATCTGGCCGCGGTGGATGTCCGGATGGAGTTGGGGCGGCGCATGGGGCTGTTCCACGAGGCTTACGACCTGCTCGTCACGCCCGCGTTGCCGGTCACCGCGTTCGAGGCGGGGGTGGAGGCGCCGGCGGGAGCGGGGCATCGGCGGTGGACGGGGTGGACTCCGTTCACGTATCCGTTCAATCTGACGCAGCAGCCTGCGGCGAGTGTCCCTGTGGGGCTTGACGCCGGGTTGCCGGTGGGGTTGCAGATCGTGGCCGCCCGGCATCGGGACGACCTGGTGCTGCGGGCTGCGCACGCGTTGTGCGGCGGATTCTAGCGGGGGATTTTTCCGCCCCCGAAAGGGCCTCGTCCTCAGACTCCCCCGGAGGGGGTACCCCCAGACGGGCTGAGCGGGCGGAACCGTAGCGTTTCTCCTGCCGCGCCCGTCCTCCACAAGTCGTTGCATGCTTCCGCCATTTCCTCCAGGCCCTCCACCACCCGGCCCCAGACGATGCCCGGGACCCAGCCGACGTCGCCGTTGAGGAGGAGGTTGTTGCGTTCGTAGAACAGGGCCAGGTCCACGACCGTCGTGCCGGGGCGGACCTCACGGTCGTAGCCGTATGCCTGGGTGCCCAGTTCCGTGCCGGCGAAGGAGAAGTAGCAGAGGTCGCCGGGGATGGGCGTGACCGTCGGGTTCTCCAGGGGCGGCTCGGCGGGCGCGAAGGGCGGGAACAGGGCGTAGATCTCGTTGCGGGCGTACTTCGCGTGGTAGACGTCGCCGGAAAGCGGAAGCGAATCCCAGACTGCGGAGCAGGTGATCGGGGCCCGGTCGTCGAGCAGGACGGCCGTGCAGGTGATTCCCCGCTTGACCAGCGAGACTTCGATGTAGCGGTCAGCCATGCGTTCCATGGTCCCGCGTCGGTCAAGGGGGCCGCGGCCGGAAACGGGGCTCAAAGCGGGCTGCATAAGTCGCATGGTCCGGGGTAGCCGCGCCGCCATGGCTCCACCACTGGAACATCGCGAACGCGAACGCATACCTGGGACCACACGTCGGTCGCTGCTCGCGGGGGTAGCGGCGGTCGGCGTGCTGGGCGCCGCCGGCTGCTCCCGTGTGGCGACCGCGTCGACCGCGAACGGCGGCGACCTGCTCGACCGGCTGAAGGCGGCCGGTGTCGTCCGGCTGGGCATCGCGGGTGAGATCCCGTTCGGGTACATCGACAAGGACGGCGACCTGACCGGCGAGGCGCCCGAGCTGGCGAAGGTCATCTTCAAACGGCTCGGGGTGGACCAGGTGCAGCCCGTGCCCACCGAGTTCGGCTCGCTGATACCCGGGCTGAACGCACAGCAGTTCGACGTGGTGGCCGCCGGGATGTACGTCACCCCCGAGCGCTGCGCACAGGTCCTGTTCGCCGACCCGGACTACCAGATGCTCGACTCGTTCGTGGTGCGCAAGGGCAACCCCAAGGGGTTGGACAACTATCAGGACATCGTGCAGAAGAAGGCGAAGTTCGCCACCGGCACCGGGTACGCGCAGATCCAGCACGCGGTGGCGGCGGGCTACAAGGAGAGCGACATCCTGATCGTGCCCGACCAGGTCGCCGGTCTGAACGCCGTGGAGGCAGGCCGGGTCGACGTGTTCGCCGGCACGGCCGTGACCACCCGCGACGTGGTGAAGAAGTCCCGCAAGACCGAGGCGACCAAGCCCTTCGCGGCCGTGATCGACGGCAAGCCGACCATCGACGGGGGCGCCTTCGCCTTCCGGCTCACCGAGACCCGGCTGCGGGACGCCTTCAACGTCGAGCTGCACAAGCTCAAGAAGAGCGGCGAACTGGCCCGCGTTCTGCGGCCCTTCGGGTTCACGAAGGCCGAGATGACGGACCTGACCGCGAAGGAGCTCTGCGGCGGATGACCTCCGGACTCTGGGAACTCGTCCTCAAGGGACTCTGGACGACCGTCCAGCTCCTCGTGTTCAGCGCCCTGCTGGGGGGCGCCGTGGCCTTCACCGCGGGGGTCGCGCGCACCCACCGGCTGTGGATCGTGCGCTTCCTCGCCGGGTTCTACACCGAGGTGTTCCGCGGGACCTCGGCGCTGGTGATGATCTTCTGGGTGTTCTTCGTGCTGCCCCCGGCCTTCGGCTGGCAGCTGGTGCCGATGTGGGCGGGCACCCTGGCCCTCGGCCTGACCTACGGGGCGTACGGCTCGGAGATCGTGCGCGGCGCGCTGAAGGCCGTCGACCCGGCGCAGCAGGAGGGCGGGATCGCGCTCAGCTTCACGCCCTGGCAGCGGATGCGGCTGATCCTGCTGCCGCAGGCGGTGCCGGAGATGATCCCGCCGTTCTCCAACCTGCTGATCGAGCTGCTCAAGGGCACCGCGCTGGTGTCGGTCATGGGCATGGGCGATCTGGCGTTCAGCGGGAACCTGGTGCGGCTCGCGCTGCAGGAGAGCGCGGAGATCTACACGTATCTGCTGCTCATCTACTTCGTGATCGCGTTCCTGCTGACGCGGGTGATGCGCGGGCTTGAGAAGCGGCTGAAGGCGGGCGTCGGGAAGGCGCCCACGCGCAAGGCCGTCACGGAACCCGGGCCGGTCGGCGCCGGGGTGGGCGTCGGAGTCGGAGTCGGAGGAGGTTCCTGATGACATGGGACTGGGGCGCGGTCGCCGATTTCATGCCGCACTTCTGGGACGGGCTGCTGGTCACCCTGCAGGCCCTCGCCCTCGGCTCGCTGATCTCCTTCGCCCTCGGGCTGGTCTGGGCGCTGCTGATGCGCACGCCGACCCGGTGGGTGCGCTGGCCGGTCGGGGTGGTCACGGAGTTCGTGCGCAACACCCCGCTGCTGGTGCAGCTGTTCTTCCTCTTCTACGTGCTGCCCGAGTGGGGTCTGACCTTCTCGGCGCTGACGACCGGCGTCTTCGCGATCGGGCTGCACTACTCGACGTACACGATGCAGGTCTACCGGGCCGGCATCGAGGGGGTGCCCGCCGGGCAGTGGGAGGCGGCTACGGCGCTGAACCTGCCGGCCGGCCGGACCTGGCGGGCAGTGATCCTGCCGCAGGCGATCCGAAGGGTCGTCCCGGCGCTCGGCAACTACGTGATCGCGATGCTCAAGGACACGCCGATGCTGATGGCGATCACCGTCCTCGACATGCTCGGGCAGGCGCGGCTCTTCTCCCAGGAGCACTTCCAGTTCACCGAGCCCCTGACCGTGATCGGCGTGGCCTTCATCCTCATCTCCTACCTGGCCTCCCTTCTTCTGCGAGCCCTGGAGCGACGTCTTGTCCACTGACACCCCGCTGACGAAAGATCCCGACGCAGGCGCCAATCCGCCGGTGGACGGCAGCGAGCTGATCCGCCTGGAGCAGGTCACCAAGCGGTTCGGGTCGAACACCGTGCTCGACCGGCTCGACTTCTCCGTGGAGTCCGGCAAGCACGTCACGCTGATCGGCCCGTCCGGCTCCGGCAAGACGACGATCCTGCGGCTGCTGATGACACTGACCAAGCCCGACGAGGGGACCATCACGGTCGCCGGGGAGAAGCTGTTCCCGGCCCCCGAGAAGCAGATCCGCGAGGTCCGCAAGAAGATCGGGATGGTGTTCCAGCAGTTCAACCTGTTCCCGAACATGACCGTGCTGCGGAACGTCACCGAGGCCCCGGTGACCGTCCTCGGCCTGTCCAAGGACGAGGCCGAGCAGCGCGCCCGGGAGCTGCTGGACCTGGTGGGCCTCGCCGACAAGGCCGACGCCCGCCCCACCCAGCTGTCCGGCGGGCAGCAGCAGCGCGTGGCGATCGCGCGGGCGCTGGCGATGCGGCCGCAGGTGCTGCTCCTCGACGAGGTCACCTCGGCGCTCGACCCCGAGCTGGTCGCGGGCGTCCTCGACGTCCTCAGGGACATCGCCCGCACCACCGACATCACGATGCTCTGTGTGACCCACGAGATGAACTTCGCCCGGGACATCTCCGACCAGGTCCTGATGTTCGACGCGGGCCGGGTCATCGAGTCGGGTCCGCCGGAGAAGATCTTCGGTTCACCGGAGCAGGAACGGACGCGGGAGTTTCTCAGCGCGGTGCTGTGAGCCGGTGCGGCCGTTGCGGTGCGGCCGGCGCGGTGCGGCCGGGTGGGTGAGAGCGCTGGTCCGGGCGGCGGGTCATGACGTTGGCATATGCCAGCGGGCCAGTGGCGCAGTTCGGCGAGTCGTAAGTGCAACACATTCTCGCCAACAACCCCTCCCACCCGGCCGCTTGGCCGTTATCGTGGAAGGTGATTCGCTGTCAGGATCACGCTGCCCGGATCACTGTCAAGATCACGGATTACGGATCACGGCCAGAAAAGCGACCAGGGGGGAAACCGTGGCGCTGAAGCACGAGCCGACCGCGCCGTACCACTCGGCCCAGGAAGCGTTGCGCGTCCTGGAGACGGTGGCACGCCACTCCACCGGTGTCACCGACGCCCAACTCGCCCGCCAGACCGGCCTCACCGCGGAGCGACTGACCACGCTCCTGCGCATGCTGCGCCGCGAGGGCTACGTCGAGCAGATCGCCGACGGCGCGTACGTCACGGGCGACGCGCTCACCCGGCTGGGCTCCGCGCACCACCGCGAGCAGGCCCTGCGCGACAAGCTCCAGCACACCCTCGACCGGCTCCGCGACTCCGTCGGCGCCGCCGTCTACATCAGCCGGTACGTCGACGGCGAGGTCACGATCACCCAGTACGCCGACGGCCCCGCCACGCCGTCCGTCAACGAGTGGGTCGACTTCCGCTACTCCGCGCACGCCACCGCGCTCGGCAAGAGCATCCTCGGCCAGCTCGACCACAACGGCCGGCGCGACCACCTCTCCCGGCACAAGATGGCCCGGCTCACCTCGCGCACCATCACCAGCGACAAGCTGCTGCTCTCCCGTCTGGAGGCCCAGCCGCCCACGGTCCCGGTGCTCGACCTCCAGGAGTACGCGATCGGCACGGTCTGCGCGGCCGTCCCGATCACCGCGGGGTCCACGGCCGGCTGTCTGGCCCTGTCCCTGCCCGTCGCCCACGCCCACCGCCTCCGCCAGGCCGCCGACGCCCTGAACAGGAACGCGGCGCCGGTACTGCTGTCGCTCGCGATCTGAAGGGTGGTCCAAAGCACCCTCGCGGACCAGGTAGTATTTTCTCCGTCGCCAGCCGCCGAAGGCGGAGGGCGGGAGTCATGCGCCGCTAGCTCAGTTGGTTAGAGCAGCTGACTCTTAATCAGCGGGTCCGGGGTTCGAGTCCCTGGCGGCGCACGATGACGGTGGCGGTTTGTGTTCGCAGAAAGCGCGAACACAAACCGCCACCGTTTGTTTTGCGCGGCGAAGCCGCGCCTTGCGGGGGCTCCGCCACCCACACCCCCTCAGACTGGGCCTCTCGTGGACACGAGGGGCCCTTCGCCTTGCCCCGCCTGCCTCGCCCGCCCCGCCTGCCCGGCCCCCACGGCTTCCCCCGCCTCCTCCGCCGTCAGCCTTCGGTACGTCGCCTCCCCCGGCGGTCGCCACCACACCTGGTCGGCGCAGCGGACGCCCTCCCGGCGCAGCAGCGCCCGGTGGATCTTGTTCGTCGCGGTGACGGGCATCCGGTCCACCACCCGTACGAACCGGGGCGCCATCTTCGTGCCCAGGTCGGGCTGGGCGAGCAGGAACTCGGCGAAGGCGAGCGGGTCGAAGGTCCCGGCCAGCGTCGCCATCACCTGGTCGCCGGTCACCGGGTCCGGGACCGCGTAGACGGCGACGGCGTCCGCCCCCTCGTACCGGGCGAGGATGTTCTCGATCATCGCGGCGGCCAGGTTCTCGCCGTCGACGCGGAGCCGGTCGTCGGTGCGGCCCGCGAAGTAGAGGAAGCCGTCGGAGTCCCGGTAGAAGAGGTCGCCGGTCCAGTACGCGCCGTCCTCCCGGCGCCGCTCCGCCTCCGCCGCCGGGTTGCGCCAGTAGCCCTCGAAGGGGTTCGGACCCCGGTTGACCAGCTCCCCTATCGCCCGCTCGCCGTTCAGCAGCCGGCCCGCCGGGTCGAACTCGGCCGGCGGACACTCGGCGCGCGTTCGCGGGTCGAGGACGACGAGCCCGGGACCCGCCCTCCCGACCGCGCCCACCGGGGTCCCCGGCGACCACTGCACGGCCGCCCCGCCCTCCGAGGAGCCGTAGCCCTCCACCAGCCGCACCCCGAACCGCCGCTCGAAGGCCGCCGCGTCCACCGCCCCCGCCTCGGTGCCGAAGCCGAGCCGCAGCGCGTGGTCCCGGTCGTCGGGGCCGGGCTCGGTGGCCAGGACGTACTGGATCGCCCGGCCCACATAGGTGAAGTACGTCGCCCGGTAACGCCGTACGTCCGCCAGGAAACCGGAGGCCGAGAACCGTCGCCGCAGGGCCACGCCCGCCCCGGCGGCCAGCGCGGGCGCCCAGTCGGCGATCACCGCGTTGCCGTGGAACATCGGCATGCAGACGTAGTGCACGTCGTCCGGGCGGACCGAGAACTGCCCGGCCAGCGAGCGTCCGGCGGCGGCCAGCCGGCCCTGGGTGCACAGGGCCGCCTTGGGGGCGCCGGTCGAGCCGGACGTGAAGTAGAGCAGGAGCCGGTCGGCGGGGGTGGCGCGGGAGGGGTCGGGGCGGGCGTCCGTGTACGGCGCGAGCAGGTCGTCGTACTCCGGGGAGCCGGTGATCAGCAGCCGGACCCCGGGCAGGTCGAGGCCCCTGAGGAGGGGGAGGTGGGTGTGCTCGGTGATGAGGAGCCGGCACTCCGTGTGCAGGATGTCCCGGGCCAGTTCGGGCCCCCGCCGGGTGGGGTTGATCCCGGCGACCGCCGCGCCGGCGAGGGCCGCGGCGGACAGCCAGAGCGGGAACTCCGGGGTGTTGTCCAGCAGCACCCCGAGGTGCGGCGGGCCGGCCGAGGGCAGCAGGTCGGCCAGCAGCGCCGCCCGCGCGGCGGCGCCTGCGGCGACCTCGTGGTGGGTGAGGACCGGATTCCCGGGGTCTTCACACCACAGTCCCGGACGGTGGTCGCCCCACCGTGCTGCTACGAGTTCGGCGACGGTATCCCCGGTGGACTCCATGGCCGCGCACGGTAGTTGACAGACCGTCAGATGTGGAGGGCTACGGCAGGAAGCCGTCGCTCTCGGCGAACATCCAGTGGGCGGTGACCATGAAGAACACGCAGAAGGCGATGGCCGTGCCGAGGAAGAGCAGCAGGCAGCCCGACTCGGCGAGGAGCCTGCCGGGGGCCGGGGCCTTGGCGGTGGCCTCCTCGGGGTGACCGGCCGCGTAGTGGACGGTGACGATGTCGCCCTCGAGCGTCGTCCCGGGGCCGTTCGCCTCCTCGAAGCGGATGGTGCGGCCGTCGCGGGTGGTGAACTCGTAGACGTGGTGCAGGGTCGTGCTGACCATGGTGTCGCCGCCGCCGCTGGTCGTCGTGTACGACCGCAGACAGCGCGCCTCAGCGGTGAGACCGCCGCTCCAGGCCCGGGCGACCCGCCGGGAGCGGCGAGCCAGCCGGAACACGCCGAGCAGCAGGCCGGCGATCATGACCGACGGCACAAGGTAGAAGAAGGCTTCCATGAGCTCCCCCGAGGTTCCGGCGCCGGCCTGGTCGGGGCGGCGTGCAGGGAACGTACCCGCGCGGGGCCCCGGAGGAGCTCAAGCGATGCTCAGAACGTGACGTCGGAGCAGGCGTAGAACGCGTTGACCGTGTCGGCGATCGTCCACACCGCGACGATCATGTGCCGTCCGCTGAGCCCGGACGGCAGCGTGCCGCTGTGCGAGAGGGTGGCCGGGGGCCGCTGACCGCCGTAGGGCACGGTCAGGAACGGGGTGAGGGTGAGGTCGGAGCGGGCCAGGTCGTGGTTCTGGTTCCAGCCCTGCTTGGTGACGTAGTACCTGAAGTCGGTCGTGGCGTGCATCGCGGTGAACTGCCAGCGGAAGGTGTAGCTCTGACCGCCGGTCACCTTGGTGGTCGGCCATGCCCCGCCCGAGGGGGTCTTCGGGCGGTCGAGCTGGGCGAAGCGGGTGTTGTTCGCGGAACAGATCCGGCCGTCCGCCGCGCCGGACGCCGGGAAGCCCTTCGGGCCCTCGACGCTCTGCGGCTCCCACTGGATGTCGCCGCAGTCGGGGACGGTCCCGTTCTGGCAGAGCTTCTGCCTGCTGATGGGGAGGTCGGTGTAGCCGTGGCCGCTGGCGCCGCCGGCCGAGAGCACGAAGGCTCCGGCGGTGGCGAGGCCCAGCACGGCGGCGTGCAGCCTGGTCTTTTTGCGCATGCTGTCGCTCCTGGAGAACGTGGGGAGTTCACTGAGCTGAGCCGTGCAGGTCTAGACCAAGTTCGAGATTATTGCCGTTTCTTGGCTGTGTCCATATCAAAGACGCGGCCCGCCTCTCTCATCGAGCCCCTCACGGCGCCCCTCACGGCGTCTGTTCCGAGCGTCCCGCGCAGAAGGCCACGGTCAGGTCCTTCACCAGCGCCTTGCGCTCGTAGTCGTCGAGCTCCACGAGCCCCCGCATGGTCAGCCGGGTCACCGTGTCCTCCACCGAGTCGACGACCGACGTCAGCACCGTCGCCCGGTGCTGGGCGTCGAGCGCGGCGATCCGGCGGCGGTGCATCGCGGCGGCCACCTCGGGGGCGTACTCGATCCGCAGCGGCTGCACGGAGTACACCTCCAGACCGATGGCGCCCGCGTCCTGCGCGACCCGCCGCGTCAGCGCCTCCCCCGCCGCCTCCACCGAACCCCGCCCCGAGCCCGGCGTCTCCACCGGGATCCGGGCGAGGGCCGCCTCGACGCACTCGCGCAGATACGTCTCGTGGTCGTCGACGCCGAGCGTGGCCCGCGCGGTGTCCCGCACCCGCCACACCACCAGGGCCACCACCCGCAGCGCGACCCCGCTGCCGTCGGCGGCGGGCATCGGCTCACTGCGCCAGTGCCGCAGCCGCACGTCCACCCGGCGGCGCAGCAGCAGCGGGTTCACCCACAGCAGACCGGTGCGCCGCACGGTCCCCCGGTAGCGGCCGAACAGACCGAGCACCCAGGCCCGCCCGGTCCGCCCCCGGGCGAGACCGCCGAAGCCGAACAGCCCCAGCGCGCCCGCACCGGCGTACGCCGCCCACTGCGCCGGCCCGAGCCCGGCGCCCGCGAACTCCGGCAGCCGCAGCGCCTGCACCGCGAGCGGCGGCAGCACCCCGGCCCACCACGAGGCGGCCACACAGCCCGCCGCCCCGCAAGCCCCGGCGAGCACTCCCGCCGCGCCCGGCAGCACCCGGGCCGGCCGCTCCACCAGCTCGGGGTCGACCTGCGCCGTCGGCCGCGGCCCGGCCGGGGTGGGCCGGCGCAGCCGCGGCTGCTCGCCCGTGCCCGCCCGGCTCCCCACCACGGCAGGCCCGAGCGGCACCGGCCGCGGCTCGGGCTCGTCACGGAACAGCAGGTGGACGGGGATCTCGGTGGTCGCCTCGTTCTGGATGAGCCGGGCGGGCCTGGACGGCCCCTCGGACTCGGGCGTCTGTGAAGTGGTCGTGTGCATTGCGTGCCTCCAGCCTCCGCGCCAGATACGCCATGACAGTGAGTGGGTCGTGGGGAGGGAACCGGGTCACCGGAAGAGCCGCCGCCAGGTCTCCGGGCCCGGGTAGCCGTCGGCCGCGCCGCCGCGCCAGCCCTGGGCGCGCTGGAAGGCCTCGACTCCGCGCCGGTCCGCCTCGCCCCAGCGCGGCCCCGGGCCGGTCGTGTAGTACCTGCCGAACCCCTTCTTCACCAGCTGCTTCCCCAGCTGGGTGACGTACGCGCTCTGCGCACGCGGCCGGAACACGGCCCGGCCGGGGTACGGCGGAATGTGCGACGTCACGGAGGAGTCGGGCGGGCCGACCGCCCCGTTTCCGGCCCCCGTGCCCGTGCCCGTGCCCGGCCCGGCGGCGGTGCCGGGGCTGCCCCCGCTCCCGGCGGTCGCCCCCGGAGGCAGCGAGGCCTCGATGTTCCTGCCCTTACGGGTGACCAGCAGGGACCAGGTGCGCGGGCCCGGGATGCCGTCGGCGTTCGGGCCGCTCCAGCCCTGGGCCCGCTGGAACGCCATGGTGGCCCAGCCGTCGGAGGCCGACCAGCGCGGGCCGGGGCCCGAGGCGTAGAAGCGCGCGCCGCCGCGCTCGACGAGAAGCCGGCCGAGCAGGGTGACGTACTGATTGTTCGCGCCGGGTCCGAAAGCCGCCCGCCCCGGGTACGGCGTCGACGCCACGTCCCCGACCTCGGGCATGTTCCCCCCGCCGTCGGCGTTGCCGACCTGTCCCCCGGCATTGATGCCGATACCGGCGCCGGCGCCTGTACCCGCCGCCGTGCCGGTGCCCGTTGTGGTCGCTGTGAGGCCCTTGTAGCGATAGGGAACGTATCGGTCGGAATTGCTCCAGTAGGCGTAGGGAGTGGCCTGGCGACGGGTGGTCGGGCGGGTCTGCTCGTAGACGACGTAGTAGCTGTGGGTGTAGTCCGTCCAGCCGCCGAAAAGGACGACGTGCGAGCCTTTCTCGGGGTCGGACGGATTATGGAACAGCAGAATGTCGCCGGGCTGGAGTTCCTGCTTGGAAATCCGCGTCCCGTACTGGTTGAGGCTGCCCGTCCACTCGTTCCCGGGCAGGTTCCAGGCCATGGAGACGAAGCCCGAGCAGTCCTGCCGGTAACCGTCGTACCAGTACGTGTCCATGCTGTACGGCACCTCGGCGGAAACCCATTCCTTGGCCCGTTGGATGATGTCCGCCCGGGTCGTCGGGGGCGTTCTGACCGGTCCCGCCAGACTCCCGGGGTGCGCCGACTGTCCGGCCGGTCCGTGCAGCGGCGCCTTGCCGCCCTGAGGCGTCTCGGGCTCGTCACCTGCGGGAACGCCCGGCCGGTCGGGGGACTGCGGGGCGGCGACGGCGGGCGGCGCATGGCCCGCGCCGAGCGCCGCGGCCGTCACGGTGGCGACTGCCAGGGCGCGGTGGACGGCCGGGCGACCGCTGAACGGCGCGGGCGCGGAATGCCGGTTCGCCCGCCGCCGCGCTACGCATCCGGGGCATTCGCAGTCGCTCGCGGGATCGAATTCCTCGAATACCGGAGCCGCCATGCGATTCCCCTCACACTCCAGCTGGAAATGTCCGCGACTGTGCACACAGGGCAGTTTCTCAACTGTCTTCCCGACGCGCATGCTGACGGTCCGAATGATGTACGCGCGCACATCGAGAGGGCGGCGGCCGGTGGACCCGGGAGCGGGTGGTCCTGGGCACCCCCGGGGGTCCTGTAGAGTTCTCCCGTCAGCAGGCGCCGCTAGCTCAGTTGGTTAGAGCAGCTGACTCTTAATCAGCGGGTCCGGGGTTCGAGTCCCTGGCGGCGCACAGACACCGAAGGCCCCTCGCGAAAGCGAGGGGCCTTCGTTCGTATCCGCGTGCGATTACCCACAGCGGGTTCACGAAGCGCACAACACTCCCACATGCGCCACATTGCGCCCGTATGACCGGTAAACAGAGCGTTTCGCATCTTGCGATCATGCTGAACCCCATAGAACCCTGGATCTCAAGATGCTGCGGATTCGCGGCAGTTGGGGGGATTTACACGCGGTGCGAGCCGCGTGTGGGGGGATGATTCATGACGGTGCCTGCGCACCACCATTCCGGACGTTCCGGCGGCACGCTGACCTACCGCCGCCTCAGAAGGTCTCTGCCGAAGTACGACTACGAGCACTACAGCCGACTGGCGGGGCCCCTCACCCAGCCGGAGCCGGGCAGACCGTACACCGTCCGCTACCGCTCGCTGCTGGCCCAGGAGCCGCACCGGGTCCGGGCCGCGCTGATGCTCTGCGCGGCGCCGCTGCTGTCGGCAGTGCTGCTGGTGTGGCTGCTGAGGCCGGCACACTGGACCGAGCGCGACCACCCGGCCCACGGTTACCTGCCCGCCCTCGACATCGTGATGCTGGTGTCGATCGGCCTGATCGAGTTCTTCCGCTGTCTGAACGTGCTGTCGAACGCGCACGCCACCCTGGTGGCCCGCGACCCCGTCCCGGTGGTGCCCGAGACCGGCACCCGCGTCGCCTTCCTCACCTCCTTCGTGCCCGGCAAGGAGCCCCTGGAGATGGTGACGAAGACCCTTCAGGCCGCCGTCCGGCTGCGCCACCGGGGCCTGCTGCACGTCTGGCTGCTCGACGAGGGCGACGATCCCGAGGTGAAGGAGGTCTGCGCGCGCCTGGGCGTGCACCACTTCAGCCGCAAGGGCGTCGAGCGCTGGAACCGGCCGTCGGGCCCGCACCGCGCGAAGACCAAGCACGGCAACTACAACGCCTGGCTGGAGGCCCACGGCGACGCCTACGACTACTTCGCCTCCGTCGACACCGACCACGTACCGCTGCCCAACTACCTGGAGCGGATGCTGGGCTACTTCCGCGACCCGGACGTCGGCTTCGTCATCGGACCGCAGGTCTACGGCAACTACGACACGTTCGTCACCAAGGCCGCGGAGTCCCAGCAGTTCCTCTTCCACGCCCTGATCCAGCGGGCCGGCAACCGCTACGGCGCCCCGATGTTCGTGGGCACCTCCAACGCCGTGCGGATCAGCGCGCTGAAGCAGATCGGCGGGCTCTACGACTCGATCACCGAGGACATGGCCACCGGCTTCGAGATCCACCGCACCCGCAATCCGGCCACGGGACGCAGGTGGCGGTCGGTCTACACCCCGGACGTGCTCGCCGTCGGCGAGGGACCGGCCGCCTGGACCGACTTCTTCACCCAGCAGCTGCGCTGGTCCCGCGGCACCTACGAGACGATCCTCAAGCAGTACTGGAAGGGCTTCTTCAGCATGCCGCCGGGCAAGCTCTTCAACTACACGATGATGATCGTCTTCTACCCGATGTCGGCCCTCAACTGGATCCTGGCCGCACTGAGCTGTGCGCTGTTCCTGGGCCTGGGCGCCTCGGGCGTGAACATCGACCCGGCGGTGTGGCTGATGCTGTACGGCAACGCCTCGGCGCTGCAGATCGGCCTGTACCTGTGGAACCGGCGGCACAACGTCTCCCCGCACGAGCCGGAGGGGTCGGGCGGGGTGGCCGGCATGGCCATGTCGGCGCTGTCGGCGCCGGTGTACGCCCGCTCGCTCATGGACGCCGTACTGCGGCGCAGGAGCAGGTTCGTGGTGACGCCGAAGGGGGACTCCGCCAGCCCGGACACGCTGTTCGGGACCTTCCGGATCCATCTCTTCTTCGTGCTGGTCTTCGCCGCGTCCATCGTCGCCGGGTTCGTGTTCGGGCACGCCCAGCCCGCGATGATCGTCTGGGCCTCGTTCGCGCTGCTGGTCACCGCCTCGCCGATCGTGGCGTGGCGGGTGGTCGTACGGGAGGCGAAGGTGCGGGAGGCGAGGCTGCGGACGGCGAAGGCGCGGGACGCTGAGGCGCGGGAGGCGAAGGCAGGGCCGCCGCAGGAGGCGCGGGGCGGCGAACGGGTGCCGGCGCAGGGCACGGTTCCCGCGGTCGAGACCGTCTGGGAGGTCCCCGTGGGCGGACCGGGGGGACCAGGCGGCCTGGGGGGACTGGGGGGACGTGAGGAATGAGGGACGGGGTCGACCGTTTCGTCGTCCATCGGCGTGCCCGCAGGTTCGCGATCACCACGGCGGTCGTCGTCGTGCTGGCCGGGATGAACGGGCCGTGGGTCTACCGCTTCGGGACCCAGCAATACCACCAGTACGCGATCAACAGGCCCGAGTACAAGGCGGCCAACGGCCACTGGCAGATCGTCGAGTTCCCGAAGGAGTACCGCCAGGACACCATCCACGCGGTGCTCCTGCACACCGGGAAGGTGCTGCTGGTCGCGGGCTCCGGCAACAACCAGGACAACTTCGACGCGAAGAGGTTCGACACCCGGATCTGGGACCCGGCGAAGGGCACGGTGAAGAAGGTGCCCACCCCCGAGGACCTGTTCTGCACCGGCCACACCCAGCTCGCGAACGGCTCCGTCCTCATCGCGGGCGGGACGAAACGGTACGAGAAGCTGAAGGGGGACGTCACCAAGGCCGGCGGGCTGATGATCGTCCACAACGAGAACCCGGACAGACCGATCACCCTGCCGGCGGGGACCGCGTTCACCGGGCGCGAGAACCGCAAGACGTTCGTGTCGAAGGACCCGGTCCTCGTGCCGCGCGCGACGAAGGTCTTCGACAAGAAGACCGGGAAGTTCCTGCGCAACGATCCGGGCCTCGGCCGGATCTACGTCGAGGCGCAGAAGTCGGGGACGACGTACGAGACCGGCACTCAGGACAACTACCGGATCCGGGGACTGAACGGCGTCGACGCGCGCAACACCTACGGCATCGCGCAGAAACTCGCCCTCGACAAGAAGGACTTCCAGGGAATCCGGGACGCCTACGAGTTCGACCCGGTCGCCGAGAAGTACATCAAGGTCGATCCGATGAACGAGGCCCGCTGGTATCCGACGCTCACGACCCTGAGCGACGGGAAGATCCTCAGCGTCTCCGGGCTCGACGACATCGGGCAGTTGGTGCCGGGCAAGAACGAGGTGTTCGATCCGGCCACCCGGAAATGGACGTACACGAAGAAGGTCCGGCAGTTTCCCACGTATCCCGCGCTGTTCCTGATGCAGGACGGAAAGATTTTCTACTCCGGATCCAACGCGGGGTACGGGCCCGCGGACGTGGGGCGGGATCCCGGGATCTGGGACGTGACCGGCAACGGCTTCACCAGGCTGCCGGGCCTGGGCGACCCGGACCTGATGGAGACCTCGGCGACCGTGCTGCTGCCGCCCGCGCAGGACGAGCGGTACATGGTCGTCGGCGGCGGGGGCGTCGGGGAGTCGCCGCGCTCCAGTGCGCGGACCCGACTCGTCGACCTGCTCGACGAGAGCCCGCGTTTCGTGGACGGTCCCGCGCTGGAGAAGGGAACACGGTATCCGCAGGTTTCCGTGCTCCCCGACGACAGCGTGCTGGTGTCCGGCGGCTCGGAGGACTACCGGGGACGGGGCAACTCCGACATTCTGCAGGCCCGTCTCTATCACCCTGAAAGCAATTCGTTCGAGCGGGTCGCCGATCCGCTGGTGGGCCGCAACTACCATTCCGGGTCGCTGCTGTTGCCCGACGGCCGGGTGATGTTCTTCGGCTCCGACTCGCTGTACGGGGACGCGGCGAACACGAAACCCGGGAAGTTCGAGCAGCGGATCGAGATCTACTCGCCGCCCTATCTGTATCGGGGAAAGCGGCCGGAGTTCTCCGGCGGGCCGAAGAGCATGGCCCGCGGCGCGTCCGGGGTGTTCACGTCGGCGGACGCTTCGTCCCTGCGGAAGGTACGGCTGGTCCGGCCGAGTGCGTCCACGCATGTGACGGACGTGGATCAGCGGTCGGTGGCGGCGGAATTCACCGTCACGGGAAATAAGGTACGGGTCACCGTGCCGGCGAACCGGAATCTGGTGCCGAGCGGCTGGTACATGCTGTTCGCCGACGACAGCCGTGGGGTTCCCAGCGAGGCGCGGTGGGTGAAGGTGCCGTAGCCAACGTATAGCGCACCGGGGGCCTTGCGGCAAGGCCCCCGTCGTGCCGCAGAATCACCGGCCGAAGCCGGTTTCTGCGGAACAAGGGGAGTCACCAAGTGCGTGTGCTGTTGTCGACGTACGGGTCGCGCGGGGACGTCGAGCCGCTGGTGGGACTCGCGGTGCGATTGCGGGAGCTCGGCGCGGAGGTGCGGATGTGCGCGCCGCCCGACGAGGAGTTCGTGGAGTTGCTGGCCGGCGCCGGGGTGCCGCTGGTTCCGGTCGGCCCGCCGATGAGATCGATGGTGCGGCCGGCGTCGGCGGCTGAGGCCGACCGGCGCGTGTCCCAACTGGCCGCGATGTTCGACCCGATCGCGGCGGCGGCCGAGGGATGTGACGCCCTCCTGGCGACCGGTCTCGCGCATTTCGCCTCGCGGTCGGCGGCCGAGAAGGTCGGCATCCCCTACCTGTACGCGACCTTCTGCCCGTTCATCCTGCCCTCGGCGCACCACGCTCCACCTGCGGCGCTGCTGCCGGGCCAGTCGCTCCCGCCGGAGGGGGCCGACAACCGGGCGCTGTGGGAGCTGAACGCCCAGACCTTCAACACGCTGCACGGTCCGGCGCTCAACGCCCACCGGGCCTCGATCGGTCTGCCACCCGTGGACGACGTCCGCACCTTCATGCTCACCGACCGACCGTGGCTGGCGGCGGACCCGACCCTGAGCCCGTGGCCTCAGACCTCGGAGCTCGACGTCGTCCACACCGGTGCGTGGATTTTGCCGGACGAACGCCCTTTGGCGGACGAGCTGTCGGCGTTCCTCGACGCCGGCGCACCACCGGTGTTCATCGGCTTCGGCAGCATGCGCGGCGTCTCGCAGGACACCGCACGGGAGGCCGTCGAGGCGGTCCGCGCGCAGGGCCGCCGCGTCCTCGTCGGGCGCGGCTGGGCGGGCCTGGGCCTGATCGACGACAAGGACGACTGTTTCGTCGTCGGCGAGGCCAACCACCAGGCGCTGTTCGGCCGGGTGGCGGCCGTCGTACACCACGGCGGCGCGGGCACCACGACGACGGCCGCCCGGGCCGGCGCACCCCAGGTGATCGTTCCGCAGGGAGCGGACCAGCCGTACTGGGCCGGCCGGATCGCCGAGCTGGGCATCGGCGCGGCGCACGACGGTCCGACGCCGACCGTGGAGTCCCTGTCGGCCTCGCTCAGGACGGCCCTCACGCCCGAGACCCGCGCACGAGCGACCGCCGTGGCCGCCGTGATCCGCACCGACGGGGCCGCCGTGGCCGCGAAGCTGCTGATCGACGCGGTCGTCTGAAGATGGACGCGGTCGTCTGAGGATCGACGCGGTCGTCTGAGGCCCGAGCGCCCCAGCACCCCAGCACCCGAGCGCCCCAGCGGCCGAGCCCGCGCGTACGGTCAGCCGCGGGCCAGTCGCAGGGCGTACGTCGGCCACCAGTCCCCCGCCTTGGGGCCGCCCTTGCACTCGCCGTCCGACTCCCCCGGGCGCTTCACCCACAGGTAGGCGTCGACCAGGGGGTCCGCCGTCCGGGTCGTCGGGGTGGGGCCCAGGGCGCGGCCCGGCGGGTTGCACCAGCGCTCCGCCGGGTCGCCCTCCTCGTACGGGCCGTTGCCGTTGCGGCTGGTGTCGACGACGAAGTGCTTGCCGCCCGTCTGCGCCGAGAGCTGCTTGCCGTACGCGATGGAGTCCTCGGTGGAGTAGAAGTTGGAGACGTTGACGGCGAAACCGTCGGCGCGGGCCACGCCCGCACGCCGGAGGGGCTCGTGGATCTGGTCGGGGTGACCCCAGCCGGCGTTGCCCGCGTCCAGGTAGACCCTGGTGTTCTTCAGGGACTTGAGGGCGGTGACGGCGTCGTCGAGGAGGTCGTATCGCTCCTCGTGGAAGGCGGCAGGGGTGCAGCCGTCGACCAGGTGCAGGAGGGCGTCGGGTTCGAGGACGACGATCGCCGGGCGGTCGGCGATGCCCCGGGCCACCGCGGCGACCCAGGCGCGGTAGGCGGCGCCGTCGGCCGCGCCGCCCTGGGAGTACTGGCCGCAGTCGCGGTGCGGGATGTTGTAGAGGACGAGGAGCGGGGTGCGGCCCGCCCGGTCGGCGGCCTCGGTGAAGCCGCGGGCCTCCTGTTCCGGGTTCTCCGGGCCGAGCCACTGGCCAGTCGGCTGCTCGGCGATCTCCCGGACCGCGGCGGCCTCGTCCTTCTCGCCGGCCTTCTCGTAGGCAGCCGCCTGACGGGCCGCCGAGCCGTCCGGGTTGACCCAGAACGGGTCGGCCTCCTTGGGCTGTTGGGTGACGGCGGGCACGCTCGCCGACTCGCCCGGTGGCCGGTTCATGGGTCCGCTCGTGGGCCTTTCGGCCTTGCCGTCGCCGCCACCGCCGCCGCCCGACGAGCATGCGGTGAGCAGCAGCACCGCGCCCAGCAGGAACGCGGCCCCCCTCCTGACGTACATCCAACTCCCCCTTGGGTGCACGGACTTGCGCACCGGCTTCCGCATGGACTTCCGCATGGACTCCCGCACCGGCCTACCCCGGTCTCAATCCTGACATAAGACCCGCACTGCCCACGAGAGCGCCGGAAAGCGGTCTTTACGGCCGTCAACGGGGTAGGTGAACCTCACAGCCTCCCGCGCCGGTCGCCGGGTCACTCCCGCAACCCGAGCGCGCGCGGTCGAGGACCGGCTCGGTCGGCGGTTTCCGGGGGAGCGGACCGCCGACCGGGCCGGGTGACGCCACGTCACCTGTCGCAACGTCACCTCACGTGCACATCGCCTCAGACGGCGATGCCGGTCAGGTACGCCGACACGATCACGTTGGCCGTGTAGGTGCGGGTCGCCCGGTCGAAGGCGCCGCCGCAGGTGATCAGGCGCAGTTCGGCGCGGCCCGACTGGCGGGGGCCGTAGGCCTGTCGGGCGTCGAAGTGGTCGCGCTGGACGACCGCGACGTCGTCGACGGTGAACTCGGCGACCTTGCCGTCGTCCCGGACGACCCGGACCCGCTCGCCGGCCTTGAGGGTGCTGAGCCGGTAGAAGACGGCGGGCCGGGTCTCCGTGTCGACGTGCCCGACCAGCAGGGCGGTGCCCTTGGCCCCGGGTTTCGCGCCGCCGGCGTACCAGCCGACGACGCCCGCCTGGTCGAAGGGCGGCGGGTCGACGGCCCCCCGGGCGTCGAGGCCGCGCGCGACGACCGGGGCCTGGACGCCCAGTTCGGGGATGTCGACGCGCTGCGGCAGCGCCTGCCCCAACGGCTTTGCCGCGGGCGGGAGTTCGGCGTCCGGCGGACGTCCCACCGCGGCGATGTCGCCCGTCGCGGGGGCGGATATCCCGTGCCGTACGTCGGTCACCTCACTCCCCCACAGCCACAGCCCGAGCAGCAGCACCGCCCAGGTCAGGCCGGTGAGGAAGCGACCGGAAGAGCGTTCGCCGTCGGACATCGCTCATTCCGCCCCGCGTCTGCTGCGCATCCCGCGGAACGCGACGACGGTCGCGGCGACGCCCGCGAGCACCAGCCCGATGACCGTCTGCGCGGTGCCGGGACCGCGACCGTCCGCCCGCGCCTCGCCGACGGCGGCGAGCGGACGGAGCGGGGCGGCGCCACCGCCGCCCGCCCGGACGGGGGCCACGGGGGTGACAGGGGCGACGGGGGTCGTGGCGGGCGTCGCCGACCGTTGCGACGGCAACGACGCGGCGACCTCGATCCGGGCCGTCACCTGGGAGTCGACGCAGGTGATCCGCACGTCGTAGGCGCCGGGCGCCAGCGAGGAGCGGACCCGGGTGTCGCCGACGAGCGCGCCTCCGGCGCCACCGGTGCCGGCGGTGACGGCGGTGACGAGTCGGGCGTCCGCGACGAAGGCGTCCGAGGCCGCGGTGGCGGCTCTGCCGCCGCAGCCGCTGACCTGCAGCGTGACGTCGGCGCCGGGCGAGGGCGTGGACGGCGTCACGGAGACGCTCCCGCTCCTGCCCCCTCCGCCGCCACTGTCCTGAACGCCTCCGCCCGAGGCGTACGCCGTGGGGACGAGCACCGCGGCGGCGACCGCGACACCCGCACAGAGAGTGATTTTCAGTGAGCCCATCGTGAACCTCCAGCTGTCTGGAGAGTCCCCCGCTCGGACCCGATGCGCATCCGCAGGCGGGTCCTCGCTGCTCCGTACGGGTGGGTTCCGCAGTGGTGCGGGTTTCAGACGCGGTCGACGAGGTCCGCGATCGAGTCCACGACCTTCGACGGACGGTACGGGAAGTTCTCGACCTGCTCGGGCCGGGTCAGGCCGGTGAGCACGAGGAAGGTCTGCATCCCGGCCTCCATGCCGGCGAGCACGTCGGTGTCCATGCGGTCGCCGATCATCGCGCTGGTCTCGGAGTGGGCGCCGATGGCGTTCAGCCCGGTGCGCATCATCAGCGGGTTGGGCTTGCCCGCGAAGTACGGGGTCTTGCCGGTCGCCTTGGTGATCAGCGCGGCGACGGCGCCGGTGGCCGGGAGCGCGCCCTCGGCGGAGGGGCCGGTCTCGTCCGGGTTGGTGCAGATGAAACGGGCGCCGTCGTTGATGAGCCGGACGGCCTTCGTCATCGCCTCGAAGGAGTAGGTGCGGGTCTCGCCGAGGACGACGTAGTCGGGCTCGTGGTCGGTGAGGATGTAGCCGATGTCGTGCAGCGCGGTGGTCAGCCCCGCCTCGCCGATGACGTACGCCGTGCCGTCGGGCCGCTGGTCGCCGAGGAACTGGGCGGTGGCCAGCGCGGAGGTCCAGATGTTGTCGATCGGCACGTCCAGGCCCATGCGCTGGAGGCGGGCGTGCAGGTCGCGCGGGGTGTAGATCGAGTTGTTGGTGAGGACCAGGAACGGCTTGCCGGACTCGCGCAGCTTCTTCAGGAAGGCGTCGGCGCCGGGGATCGGCACGCCCTCGTGGATGAGCACACCGTCCATGTCGGTGAGCCACGACTCGATGGGCTTGCGGTCTGCCATGTGCGGGATCTCCCTGCCGTACGCATGTACGCGGTTGCTGCGCGGGTACGCGGTTGCTGCGTCCGCGGTTGCTGCGTACGCCGCCCCAGCCTAGCCACAGGCCCGATCTTGAGGGAATGGCCGGTTTCCGGGCGTCCACTGGCTGGGATGAGCCCCCGCGTCAACGGCGTCGGCGCGCTGCTCGGCGGGCCGGCCGGCGGGCCAGCAGCAGGGCCGCTCCGGCGGCGAGGAAGCAGGCGGTGACGGCGGCGAGGACGGCGGGCGAGGTGAGACCGGTGCGGGCGAGCTCGGCGGCCTCGTCGGCGAGGGAGAGGTTGCCGGAGTCCGTGGCGGAGGCGTCGGGGGTGGGGAGGGGAGTCGGGAGGGAGGTCGGGACGGAGGTCGGGACGGAGGTGGGGACGGAGGTGGGCGTGGGGGCGGAAGTGAGAGCGTCCGAGTCGGGGGCGGTGCCGGCCTCGATGCCGGTGTCGGAGTCGGAGTCGGAGTCGGTGTTGGTATCGCTTTCGGCGGGGGCGTCGGACTCGACGGCGAAGCGGTAGTCGTTCGACTGTCCGATCCAGTCGCCGTCGTCGCCGTGACGCTGGACGACGGCCGCGTTGGCGGTGACGGTGTTCCGGACGGCGTCCGAGCTGAGCGCGAGGCGCAGCTTGACGGTGAGGGTGCGGCCGGGGCCGACGGTGAAGCCGGGGAAGTCGTCGGCTTCCTCGGCGTGTTCGTCGGCGTGCTCGTCGGTGAACGCCCCGACCAGTTCGTCGTCTTCCGTGGGCACGAAGCGGACCGGGTGCGGCTGTCCGCCGGCGTAGAACTCCAGGTGCGGCTGGGACGGCTTCAGGGAGCGTCGGGCGTCGACCAGGACGACGACCGGGTGGACCCCCTCGCAGGCACTGCGGGTGGTGTTGGTGAGGTCGAGGTACCAGGTGCCGAATCCGCCCCCGGCCCGGTAGGAGGCGGGGCCGCCGCGGAGGCGGGTGGTGAGGGGGAAGTCACCGGTGTCGGCGCCCGCGCAGCTCGGGCCCTCTTCCGCGTGCGCGGACGCGGGGAGGAAGGCGGCGGCCACGGCGAGGCAGAGGGAGACAGGCGGGCACAGTCGCATGAACACGTGAGCCTGTACGAAGGAGCGGCGCGAGAAGCGACGGCACACCGCACGACCGTACGAATCCCCTCGTTCGGCGGAGGGGCTGAGCCGAAGGAGGCGAGGGCAGGGGGTTCAGCCGTCGCCCCGGCCGAACACCGGTGCCAGCAGCAGTTGGGCCGCGCCCTCCGCGACGCCGCGGGCGCCGCCGGGAGCGAGGCGTACCGGTACGGCGCCCTCCGGGACTCCCTCGCGCCGGGCGCGGGCGTCCAGGACGGCGGCGACGCCGTGGACGAACGGCTCCGGGTCGGCCGCGATCGTACGGCCGCCCAGCAGCACGGCGTCGATGTCGAGCAGTCCGGCCAGGTTCGCGGCGGCCTCGCCGAGTACGCGTGCCGCCTCGGCCGCGTCCCCTCGCCCGATGGCCGCCAGGCACAGCGCCTCGACGCAGCCCCGGTTGCCGCAGGTGCAGGGCGGCCCGTCCAGCTGGATGACCTGGTGTCCGAACTCCCCCGCGCCGGTGCGGGCGCCCCGGTGGACGGTCCCGCCGATCACCAGGCCGGCGCCGAGGCCCGTCCCGAGGTGGAGGCAGGCGAAGGAGCCGGGCTCGCCGCCGACGGCGAGGCCGAGCGCGGCCGCGTTGGTGTCCTTGTCGACGACCACCGGCGCCCCGAGCCGCGCCGCGAGCACGTCCCGCAACGGAAACCCGTCCCACTCGGGAAACCCGGTGACCCGGTGCAGCACGCCACGGGCATGATCAAGAGGACCGGGAAGAGCCACGCCGACCCCGAGGAGGGTACGCAGCGCAAGACGCTGTTCCCGCCCCACGGCGGCCGCGGCGTCGGCGAACGCGGCCCCGCGCTCCGGAGCGGATGCGAAAGGGGCGGCGCCGGCCCCCCCGGCCCCGCCCGCCACGAGACCCTCAGGCCCGCCCGGCACGACATCCTCGGGCCCACCCCGCACGACATCCCCGGACCCGCCCCGCACGACGCCCTCGGGCCCACCCCGCACGACATCCCCGGACCCGCCCCGCACGACGCCCTCAGGCCCACCCCGCACGACATCCCCGGCCCCGCCCCGCACAACACCCTCAGGCCCGCCCCGCACAACACCCTCAGGCCCGCCCCGCACAACACCCTCAGGCCCGCCCCGCACGACACCCTCGGACCCGCCCCGCACAACACCCCCGGACCCGCCCCGCACAACATCCCCAGGCCCGCCCCGCACAACACCCTCAGACCCGCCCGGCACGACACCCTCAGGCCCGCCCCGCACAACACCCTCAGGCCCGCCCCGCACAACGCCCCCGGACCCGCCCCGCACGAAATCTCCGACGACCTCCCCTACCTCCCGTGCCACCGCCGCCAGCACCGCTTCCGCTCCCGCGCCCAGTGACAGGGGGACGCAGCGGTCCCCCACCACCCGGCCGTCGAGGTCGGCGAGGACCACCCTCAGTTCGTCCCGGTCCAGGTGGACGCCGACCGCGTGGGCGGCGTCGGGGACCAGGCGCAGGACGGTGCGCGGCTTGCCGCCGGTCGAGGCGCGGTGGCCCGCCTCCGCCGCCAGCCCGTCCTCCCGCAGCCGGGCGGTGATCTTGCTGACCGCCTGCGGGGTGAGCCCGGTGCGCTCGGCGAGTTCGAGCCGGCTGATGCCGTCCGGCCCGGCCGTGCGCAGCAGGTCGAGCACGAGCGCGGTGTTGTGGCTGCGCAGAGCCAGTAGGTTCACCCCTGCGCCTGGGGCGCGACCGCCGCCGTCCGTCCTGTTCACGCCCCCATTCTCCCCTCTGCTTGCACTTTGGCAACAGCGTTGCGAAAGTGGGTGCCATGACAGGTACTCCTCTCCGCGTGGGCCTGATCGGCTACGGCCTCGCAGGCTCCGTCTTCCACGCCCCGCTGATCGCCGCGACCGAGGGCCTCGTCCTCGACACCGTGGTCACCTCGAACGCCGAGCGGCAGGAGCAGGCCCGCGCCGAGTTCCCGGACGTACGCGTCGCAGCCACCCCCGACGACCTGCTGGCCCGCGCCGGCGAGCTGGACCTGGTCGTCATCGCGTCCCCGAACAAGACGCACGTGCCGCTCGCGACGGCCGTCCTGAAGGCCGGTCTGCCGGTCGTCGTCGACAAGCCGGTCGCCGGCGCCGCGGCCGAGGCCCGCGAGCTGGCCGCCCTCGCCGAGGAGCGCGGCCTGCTCCTGTCCGTCTTCCAGAACCGCCGCTGGGACAACGACTTCCTGACCCTGCGAGGACTCCTCGCCGACGGCGAACTGGGCGACGTCTGGCGCTTCGAGTCCCGGTTCGAGCGGTGGCGGCCGCTGCCGAAGGGCGGCTGGCGGGAGTCCGGCGACCCGGCAGAGATCGGAGGTCTCCTCTACGACCTCGGCAGTCACGTCGTCGACCAGGCGCTGGTCCTGTTCGGCCCGGTGGTCTCCGTCTACGCCGAGACGGACGTCCGCCGTCCGGGCGCGGAGACCGACGACGACACGTTCATCGCGCTGACGCACGCGAACGGCGTCCGCTCCCACCTCTACGTCTCCGCGACGACCGCCCAGCTCGGCCCGCGCTTCCGGGTGCTGGGCTCGAAGGCGGGCTATGTGAAGTACGGCCTGGATCCGCAGGAGGCGGCGCTGAAGGACGGCGAGCGCCCCGGCGGGACGGCGGACGCGGGCTGGGGCACAGAGCCCGAGGAGCTGTGGGGCCGCCTCGGCGCCGGAGAGTCGCCGCTGACCGGCGGCGGACGACCCGTACGGACCCTCCCCGGCGACTACCCGGCCTACTACGCTGCGGTGGCCAAGGCACTGATCGACGGCGGCCCGGGCCCGGTGACCGCCGTCGAGGCGGCCGCCGCCCTCGACGTCCTGGAGGCGGCCCGCCGTTCGGCACGAGACAAGGTGGCGGTGACGCTGTAATGGGCACCCACGAGATCACCCCGAAGTTCACCCCGGAGATCACCCCGACCCTGGAGGAGCTCCAGGGTCAGGAACGGCGGCTGGTCTTCCGCCAGTTCACGAACGACGACGCGTGGGCGCTCGGCTCACTGCTGGTGGAGCTGGCCCGCGAGCGCCAGGCGCCGGTCGCCGTCGACATCCACCGCGCCGGCCAGCAGCTCTTCCACGCTGCCCTGCCCGGCTCGACCCCCGACAACGACGCCTGGATCGCCCGCAAACGCCGGGTGGTGGAACGCTTCGGCGCGTCCTCCTACCTGGTGGGCGCCCGCCACCGCGCCAAGGGCACGACGTTCGAGGAGTCCTCCCGCCTGGACCCCGACGTCTACGCGGCCCACGGCGGCTCCTTCCCCATCAACGTGGAGGGCGTGGGCATCGTGGGCGCGGTGACGGTGTCCGGCCTCCCCCAGCTGGAGGACCACCGCTTCGTGGTGGAGGCACTGGAACAGTTCCTGGAAAAGTACCTGTAGGCGCGACGCCTCCGGGGGCGCGGACGCAGTCGCCCGCGCCCCCGAAGCGGAGCGTCACGCGTCCTTGAACTCCTGGCGCTGCCTGCCCAACCCGGAGATCTCCAGCTCCACCACGTCCCCGGCCCGCAGGAACGGCTTCGGCTCGGGCGCGCCCAGCGCCACCCCCGCCGGCGTCCCGGTGTTGATGACGTCGCCGGGGTACAGCGTCATGAACTGGCTGACGTACCGCACGACCTCCCCCACGGGAAAGATCTGCTCGGCCGTCGTCCCGTCCTGCTTCAGCTCCCCGTTGACCCACAGTTTCAGGGACAGCTCCTGCGGGTCGGGCACGTCGTCCGCCGTCACCAGCCAGGGCCCCAGCGGGTTGAACGTCTCGCAGTTCTTCCCCTTGTCCCAGGTCCCGCCGCGCTCGATCTGGAACTCCCGCTCGGACACGTCGTGCGCGACGGCGTACCCCGCGACATGCGCGAGCCCTTCATCCGCCGACCCCAGGTAGCGCGCCGTGCGCCCGATGACGACCGCCAGCTCCACCTCCCAGTCGGTCTTGGCGGAGCCACGGGGCACGAGCACGGTGTCGTACGGCCCCACGACCGTGTCCGCCGCCTTGAAGAAGATGACGGGCTCGGCGGGCGGCTCGGCCCCCGTCTCCCGGGCGTGGTCGTGGTAGTTCAGCCCGATGCACACGATCTTGCCGATCCGGGCCAGCGGCGGCCCGATCCGCAGCCCGGCCGGGTCCAGGACGGGCAGCTCGCCGGAGTCGGCGGCGGCCCGGACCCGGCCGAGGGCCTCGTCGTCGGCGAGCAGCGCGCCGTCGACGTCGTCCACGACACCCGACAGGTCGCGCAGCGTGTCGTCGGCTCCGAGCAGGGCGGGGCGCTCCGCGCCCGCCGTACCGACTCGCAGCAGCTTCATGGTCCGTCACCGTCTTCCTAGATCGCGGAGCGTCCACCGACGGGTGCAGCCATCGGATGACTGGTCGATCCTCCAAGCTGGGCGTCCGCTCCGCAATACCCGGTTCACGTACTGGACCGTCACGTCACCGGTACAGGACGGCTCGCTCGACGGCGCTCCAGGTCGAGCTGGTGATCACGTACAGCGCGGCGGCCAGCGGCACGACCGCCACGGTGATCAGGGTGAAGAAGGACATGAACGGCATCACCTTGGTGAGGGCGCCGACCCCGGGCACGTCCTGACCGCCGGTCTCGGGCAGCGGCATCCGCTTGGCGCGCACGTAGTTGAAGGAGGCGACGGCGGCGACGAGGGCGAACAGCACGAGGTAGACCAGCCCGGCCCCGCCGACGAGCCCGGTCCCGGCGAGCGCGTCGCTCCAGCGGTCGCCGAGGGGCGCCGCCAGCAGCCGGTGGTCGAGCAGCTCGTTGCCCGCGCCGCCGATCGAGGAGCTGGAGAAGAGGTGGTAGAGCACGAAGAAGGCGGGCAGCTGCAGCAGGCTGGGCAGACAGCCGGACAGCGGTGACACCTTTTCCTCGGCGTGCAGTTCCAGCACGGCCTTCTGGAGCCGCTCGGGGTCCTTCGCATGCTTCCTACGCAGTTCGGCGACCTTCGGCTGGAGCGCCGTCCGGGCCTTCTGACCGCGGGCGGCCGCCCGGGAGAGGGGGTGCACGAGGAGTCGTACGAGTGCTGTGAACAGGACGATCGCGGCGGCCGCGGCGGATGCGCCGAACAGCGGGTGGAGCAGGTCGGCGAGGTGGCCGACCAGGTCGGCGAAGGCGGACATGAGTGCGGACATGAGCGCGGACATGAGTGAGGAGCCCTCCGGGGGGTCTCGTCGTGCCGGGATGGGTGCCGGGGTGTTCCGGGCATGGCGGCAGGACGACCCGCGCGGGGTCTCGATGTCGAAGGTGAGGCCCTACGCGACGGTCGTCGGGAGGGCGTGGCCGGGCGCCCTGGGGCGGGGCCGGCCGGAGGCGTCGGGGTCGCGTTGCGGCAGGAAGGCCGTACGGCGGGCCCGGTCCCTGATGGCCGTACGCACCCGGGTGGGCGGGACGGCGGGGGCGCTGCGCGCGGCGAGGAGCGTGCAGACGGCGAGCGCGGAACCGGCCGCGGCGGTCGCGGCGAGCGCGACGGCGGCGGAGAGGCTGCCGGCGTCGAGGAGGAGGACGTCGAGCACGAGGAGGAGCAGAAGCGGCACGGAGCGCGCGGTGAACCGACTGCGGATCACGCTGCTTCCCCCCTTTCTCCACCGGACCTTCGGTACGGATCCTCTTGGCTCTCCCTGGAACTCCCTGGCTCTCCTTGGAGCTCCCTGGAACTCCCTGGAACTCCTTGCAGCTCCCTGGATCTCCCTTCGTTTATACCTCAGGTGCGATTCCGCGTTGCCTCGGAGGCGGCGACTTCCGGCTTGTACCAAGTGTTTGACACAAGGTCTGGTCGACGGCATCTTGTACTCACCGCTTGATACAAGCGTCACTCTCATCGCTCGCATGACTCACCGGGGGGCTCGACATGCTCGACACCGTCTCGCCCGAAAGACTCCTGGCCCGCGCCGATCTCTGCGCCCGCTGGGCCGGGCTGGCGTTGGGCGCCGTGGTCGCGCAGGCGCTGGCCACCATGGACAGCGACGACATGGCCATGCCCTTCGTCTCCGCCGTCACGGCTTTCGGCCTGTGCGCGGTCGGCGGGGTCCTGCTCGGCGACTCCCTCACCCCCGCCCCGCTGGAAGCGGTCCGCACCGCCGTCCTCGCCCCGCGCCGGGTCCGGGACCACGTACCGCCCCGCATGGCCCCGCTGCTCGTCCTCCAGACGGCCTGCATCGTCGTCCTGCTGACGATCGGGGTCGCCGCGGCCTCCCCCGACAAGGCCGGCCGGACGGGTCGCACCCTCGCCGTCACCTGCTCCACCGTGACCAGGCACCTCGGGCCGTGGCCCGGCCTCTACTACGCCGCCCCGGTCCTCGTCTCCCTCACCCTCGGCACCGCCGCCTGCGTCTGGTCCCTGCGCCGCATCGCCCACCGCCCCGGGGACAACCAGCAGCGCCACGACCGCAGTTGGGCGATCATCGGAGCCTGGGGACTGCTGGTCTCCAGCCAGCTGCTGCTCGTCGTCGGGATGATCGCCAGGGTGCTGTTCTACTCGAAGTGCGCCGGAATGCTGGGCAACGTCACGGCCCTGGTGATCTACCCCCTGGGCCTGCTGAGCCTGTTCGCCCTCGGCTGGTCCCTGTTCACGATCGTCGCGCCCCGGGCCGTGGACGATGAGTGAACCCGCCGTCCGCGTCGACACCACCAGCCAGGTGCCCCCGTACGAGCAGATCCGCGCCCAGCTGGCCTCGTTCATCGTCACCGGCCGACTGGTGGAGGGTGAACGGCTGCCGACCGTACGGCAGTTGGCCGCCGACCTGGGTCTGGCGCCGGGCACGGTGGCCCGCGCCTACCGTGAGCTGGAGGCCGCCGAGCTGATCCGCACCCGCCGGGGCGCGGGCACCCGGGTCGCGGCTCTCCCCGCCGAACCCCAGCACCCCGACGCCGACCGGCTCGCCACCCTGGCCCGCGACTTCACCTCGGCGGCCCGCGCCCTGGGCGCCGGAACCGAAACCATCCTGACCGCCGTACGGGAGGCGCTGGAGCAGCGGTCGTGAGCCGTCGTGAGCCGTCGTGCGCCTAGGATTTCGGCTTCGTGGAGGTCAGTTCGCCCCAGACCACCAGCCGGTAGCGCGAGGTGTACTCGGGGGTGCAGGTGGTGAGGGTGAGGTAGCGGCCGGGGGCGTCGTAGCCGTAGGCGGGCTTGGTGAGGGAGCGGGGCACGGGCCGGATGACGCCCGAGTCGCGGGGTGAGGTCTGCGGCAGGATCTTGTCGACGGTGTAGGTGTAGGTCGCGTTGCGGGTCTCCACCTGCACCTTGTCGCCCTTCTTGAGGTGGTTGAGGTACCGGAACGGCTCACCGTGGGTGTTGCGGTGCCCGGCGACCGCGAAGTTCCCGTTCTGGCCCGGCTGTTGGGTGCCGGTGTAGTGGCCGACGTACCCCTTGTTGAGCACGTGCTGCTTGCTGGTCCCCTCGGCGACGGGGACCCGGAGGTCGAGGCGGGGGATGCGGAGGACGGCGTAGGCCTGGGAGGAGCGGGGGGTGACGGCGGACGACGACCCGTTCCCGGCGCCGTCACCGGACTGCGCGGGTGCGTGAGCGGGCGCGCGACCCGAGCCGTCGTCGGCGCCGGAGCCACTGTCATCGGCGTCGTCGATGACGTCGTCGGTGGCGTCGGAGTCGTCGGCGGCCCCCCACTCCCGCTCCAACGCCTCCACTCTCCTCTCGGCGCCGTCCTTCGCCTCCCGGTTGGTCCACCACAGCTGGTGCACGACGAGGAGCAGGACCAACACCCCGGCGGTGACGAGCAGTTCGGCACCGCTCCAGAGCACCCGCCGATACCGGGCGCGCCGTCGCCGGGTGCTGTGCTGCACGAGGGGAATCCGCACGCCGGGCACCATAAGGGGTGGGGGACAAGGACTCCAGAGGCATACATACGCGGACCTGTCCCGTTCGCCCCGCCGACCCCCTCCGCGCCCTTTCTCTACAGGTTTGAAAAAGGCTCGTCAGAACTCTCGACAACCCCGTGCGTCACACCTGATGCTTCGTGTCGGCCGAACGGGACCGGCCACGACTTTGAGCGGAGTAGTCATGATCCGACGCAGGACACTGCTGGCCGCCACCGGCGGCGCGCTCTTCGGAGGCGCCCTCGCGACGGGCACCGCCCATGCCGACGCGACGATTTCCGTCAATCCGTCGACGACGTACGGCACGTGGGAGGGCTGGGGCACCTCCCTGGCCTGGTGGGCGAACGTCTTCGGCGCCCGGGACGACTTCGCCGACATCTTCTTCACGACCAAGTCGGTGTCCTACAACGGCAGGACCCTCCCCGGCCTCGGCCTCAACATCGCCCGCTACAACCTGGGCGCGTGCAGCTGGAACACCGTGGGCAGCGCGTCGATGGCGGCCTCCGCCAACATCCCCGGGTTCAAGCAGATCGAGGGCTACTGGCAGGACTGGAACAACGAGGACCCGACGTCCTCGGCCTGGGACTGGACGGCGGACGCCAACCAGCGCGCGATGCTGCAGAAGGCGACTTCGCGGGGCGCCACGACGGAGCTCTTCGCCAACTCCCCCATGTGGTGGATGTGCCTGAACCACAACCCCTCGGGCGCCTCGGACGGCGGCAACAACCTCCAGTCCTGGAACTACCGCCAGCACGCGTCGCACCTCGCGGCGGTGGCGTTGTACGCCAAGAACAACTGGGGCGTGAACTTCGCGACGGTCGACCCCTTCAACGAGCCGTCGTCGTCCTGGTGGACGGCGACCGGCACGCAGGAGGGCTGCCACATGGACTCGACCGTCCAGTCGGCCGTACTACCGTACATGCGCAGCGAGTTGGACAAGCGCGGCCTGACGGGGACGAAGATCTCGGCGAGCGACGAGACCAACTACGACCTGGCGCGTACGACGTGGAACTCGTTCTCGTCGACGACGAAGGGGTACGTGAACCGGGTCAACGTCCACGGCTACCAGGGCTCGGGCGGCCGCCGCGACCTGCTCTACACGGACGTCGTGACGACGGCCGGCAAGGCCCTGTGGAACTCCGAGACCGGTGACAAGGACGGCACCGGCCTCACGATGGCGAGCAACCTGCTCTACGACTTCCGCTGGCTGCACCCGACGGCGTGGGTCTACTGGCAGGTCATGGACCCGTCCTCGGGCTGGGCGATGATCGCGTACGACCCGAGCACGCTGGCGGCCGGCGCGGTCACGACGAAGTACTACGTGATGGCCCAGTTCAGCCGTCACATCCGCCCCGGCATGACGATCCTCGACACGGGCGTGAGCTACGCGGCGGCGGCGATCGACAAGACGGCGAAGCGCCTGGTGATCGTCGCGGCGAACACGTCGACCTCGGCCCAGACCCTGACCTTCGACCTGTCCCGCTTCACGACGGTCAGCGGCGGATCGGGTGGCCTGGTCCCCCGCTGGAACACGGTGACGAACGGCTCCGGCGACCTCTACACGTCCCACTCGGACATCAGCCTGAACGGCAAGACGATCAGCGTCCCGTTCGCGGCGGGCGCGGTGCAGACGCTCCAGGTGGACGGAGTGACGATCTAGACGATCGGGCGCTGGACCATCGAGCTGGACGATCGAGATGATCGAGATGATCGAGTAGTGGCCGTGAGGTGATATGGGCCTCTGGCCTGCAGATACCTCTCTTTCGTCACCGGGCGGCGCTACGGTGTCCCCCATGCGCCCCGACACGCCTGCCGAGAACGTCGACCACACCGCCGAAGCGGCACGCCTGGAGCGGACCGCCGGCCTGTATCCCGAGGACGCGGAAGCCCTGCTGTTGCAGGCCGCGGCCCATCTGGAACTGGCCGGCGACCGCCCCGCCGCGACGACCCTCTACGACCGTCTGCTGTCGGCCCCGGTCGGGTTGGACAGCCCCCACCTGGTCCGCGCCCTGAAGGCCTCCAACCTGTGGGAGTACGGCCACGAGGCCGAGGCCCGAGCGATCATCGACGGCATCCGCGCCGCGGCCCCCCGCGATCCGGCCCCCTGGGTGATCGTCGCGGAGTCCCTGGAATCACACGACGAGCTGGAAGCGGCGCAGAAGACGTTCACCGAGGGCGTCAGCCTGCTCCTGGCGGACGCGCCGGAACCCCCGCACGCGTCACATGCGCTGCTGTTCGGCCGCCACCGGGTCCGCAGGATGCTGGGCGTGGCCCACGACGAGTGGGACCTGTTGGCGGACACCCTCCACTCGCTGCCCGTCTCCCTGGACGAGCTCCACGACCCGAAGCGTGTCTGGTCCCTGGGCTCGGACAACCCGGCGGAACTGGAGGCCGAGATCTCCCGCCTCCGCGCCGAGCTGGGCGCCTACCGGGAGGCCCTGTCCCGCCCGTTCCCGGTGGCGGTCCTGCACTGGCCGGCGGGCGAACTGACCGAGCTGGTGACCGCCTACCCGACGCTGGAGGCGGAGTACCCCTCCCACGAGACCCACCTCGCGACGATAGAGGCCTCACTGAGGGAACTGTCGGCCTCGGGGACGGGCAACCTCGGCATCGTCACGGGCACGGTCCCGTCGTACGAGGCCTTCGCGGCCTCGGAGGCGACCTCCCCGGGCGACGCGGACCTGCTGCCCCAGTACGCGACGACGCTGGCGGCACGGGGCCGGGCGGTCGGCTGGCCTCCGGAGCGGGGGGCTGGGTGCTGGTGCGGGTCGGGGGCGGCTTATGAGGGGTGCCACGGGGCGGGGGCGTAAAGAACCGACCCGCCCCGCCACCAGGGCTCAGGCACAGCCCGGGCTCGGGCTCAGGGACCGGTCCCGGTCCCGGTCTCGGCTCAGTCGACGCTCGGTCCGTCGGGCCGCAGCGCGTCCGAGATGGACTTGACGCCGCCGTGCGCGCTGAAACCCCCGTCGACGGGGATCTCCGCTCCCGTGATGAAGGAGGACGCGTCGGAGAGCAGGAAGACGATCAGGGGTGCGACGTCGTCGACGGTGCCGCTGCGACCGAGAGGCGTCTCCCGGATGGTCGTCTCACGGAAGGCCGGGGTCGCGGCGGCCGTCATCTCCGTCTCGATGTAGCCGGGGTGCACGGTGTTGACCCGGATCCCCCGCGGCCCCAACTCCGTGGCCGCGACCTTCGACACGCCCCTCAGCGCCCACTTGCTGGCGGTGTAGGCCACCGGGTAGTAGCCCGTGTACGCGGTGGACGACCCCACGTTCACGATGGACGAGCCCCGCGGCATCAGCGGCGAGAGGTACCGGATGCCCAGCACCGGCCCGACGGTGTTCACCGCATGCACCCGCCCGAAGTCCTCCGGGCTCACTTCCCCGAGCCGGGCCCGATGAATGACGCCGGCGTTGTTGACCAGCCCGTGAATCTGCCCGTACGTCTCACGAAGTTCGGCGGCGAGCTCGGCCCAATCGCCCTCGCCGGCGACGTCAAGACGCCGACAACCGCCTTCGGGACGGACATCAGTGGCGATCACCTCGGCGCCGGCCCGCGCGAGGGCCTCGGCCTCGGCGGCGCCTTGGCCCCGGGCGGCGCCGGTCACTACGACGACCTTGCCGGTCAGGGGGCGAGAGGGGTGATCGCCCTCGGGGGTACGCGTCATGGCGGACAACATAGCTTCGTCAGATGACCCAGAGCTTCGGCGTCGTCGGAATTTGCTAATTTCATTACGCTTTGTTTCGGATGTATCGAATGTCCCCTGAAAGGGCAAACCGTCGGTTAACTTCGGCGAAGGCGGCCGTGGGTACGGCGAGGTCGGGCGTGAGGGGGCTGTCGGCATGCTTGTTTGGCAAGCGTGTGCTTGGGGCGGGCTTGGCGTGCTCCTCAACGAAGCGTGGATGCTGTCCCTGCTCCTGTCGAAAGACGCGGGATGGCCTTGGCGGACCAAACGAAATAGGAGATTCAGCCCCTATTTCGGCGCTCTGGCGCTTCGCCTTTTCATGGGCACCGGCGTGCCGTTCCTTTATGCGTCCACGAATCAGATCTCGGGCCCTTTGGCAGCTGTCACTCTGGGTATCACCGCGCCACTCGCCATTGCTCAACTCGCCGCTCAAGCCCCGCCGCCGCCTGCCCCTGAACCAAAGCGCGCGCCCCGTCGACTGCCCGTTTCCAGTGCTCTTCTGCCCTCCGAGGTCACCGCACCCGAAGAGGGGGCCTAAATGGCTGCCAACGACTTCGAACAGTTCCGCCAGGCCCTGGCGGGCCCGCTGTCCGATGCACGGGCGCCCTTGACGCCGCGCATCACCTACTGGAGTTGGCTCCGGGCGGCCCTGGCATTCCAGCCCGTACGCCCTCCGCTCTCCGACAGTCTCCGATTCGGTTCCGATCTCGTCGACGCCGACCTCGCCGGCGCCCCGTCCGCACGCCCCAGCGCACCTGCACCGCTGTCCGGTCCGGCGGTCAAGCCGTGGCGCAAGGGATGGACACGGCTGCGGCACTCCGGCGTGGCCGCCGCGGTCAGCGCGGCACTCGGCGTGGTGTCCGCTATCGGGTCCACAGGCGGGTACGCGTTGTACCTCCACGCCCAGCAGCGGCACGACGGCTTCCTGCAGAAGCATTGCGGGACGTCGAACCCGGCACTGGAGACGAGGGCCGGCGGCGAGTGCACCGGCGTCACCGACGGCAGCGACGGTCCCGGCGTCTTCGGCACCGCTCTTGAACCCCTGTTGGCCGCCATGCGCGCCGAGAACAGCGAAGCGACCCGTGGTGGCCGCTACGTCACGGTTGCTTTCCTGGCTCCGCTGTCCTCACGGGACACGGCCAAGGGCGAGGCACTGGATCGATTCGTCGCGGAGGCCGAGGGCGCCTATACCGCGGTGGAGCAGGCCAACGCCGACTCCAGCTCACTCAAGATACGTCTCGTTCTGGCCGGCATGGGCAGCGGCGAACGGTACTGGAAGGACGCTGTCGACCAGCTGAAAAGCGTAAGGAACCTGGCCGCCGTCACCGGAATGGGACTGGCCCGGGCTGAGTCCGTCGACGCCGCACGCGAGCTGGACGAGGCCGGGATCCCGATGGTCGCCGACCTCTTCACCGCCGACGGATTCGACACCACCGGCGCCATCGAGGGCAAAGGGTCGATCAAAGGCCTGATCCGCGTCGGCTTCACCAACACGGCCCTGCTCACCGCGGTCGGCAAAGAACTGGCCGGTCAGAAACACACCGCCGCAGTGGTCAGGTCAGTGGCCCCCAAGGGAAGTCCGGATCTCTACACCGAGTCCCTTTACCGTGACTTCATCAGCCTGAACGGATTCAAAAAGCATCTCCTCCCCGCAGCGGGTTTCACCTTCGACCCCAGCAGCCCGAACTCCAGCCTCGACGTCATCGGGCGGGAACTCTGCGACATCAACCCCCCCATCGACACGGTGTACTTCGCCGCCCGAGAGAAATACCTGCCCGACTTCCTCACCGCACTCGGCCGACGCCCCTGTCGCCAGCAGCAGATCACGGTCGTCACCGGAGCGGGCACAGCGGACCTGGACCTCGCCACGGCCGCCCCGCAGCGGCTCGACGCCTCCATCACCGTGCTCTATCCCTCCTTCCCCACCCCCACCGCTCTGCAAAGCGACTCCAACCGCGACCGCGCCCTGTACAACGCCTTCCTGCAAGCCTTCACTCGCGACCACCACGGACAGGCATTCGTCGCCGCCCACGCGACCCGCGGACACTCGGCCGTCTTCGCCCACGACGCCGTCCTGACCGCCGCCACCGCCATCCGCGACGCCGCCACATCCACCGCCACCGCCCTGCCCAGTCGCTACGCCGTCCGCGACCGCCTCTACGCCCTGACCGACGACGCCGTCCCGGGCGCAAGCGGCCGCTTCGGAATCGACGCCACCGGCAACCGGACCACCGCCCCCGTCACCGTCAACCGCCTGGGGGGCGCCCCTTAACCTCCCGTCCGTTGCCGGATTCGTCGATCTCTCACCCGGGGAGACCTGTTGAATGGCGTGGCTGAAGGTCCGTCACTCGACTGGTCACAGGGGGCTGTGGATGTTGTCGGAAATCTTGGTCGCGCTTGCCGCTTCGGGCGGAACAGCGGTGGTGACGGCGGCGGGAACCGACGCCTGGATCGAGACCAGAACCACGGTGGCCCGGCTCCTGGCCCGGGACGGCCAACGCGAAGACGCAGTGCTGCAGCGCCTCGACCAGACCGCCGCCGACCTCGCACGAGCAGCCGCAGGCGACGACGACGCGCAGGGCGTGCTGGAGCGAATAAGCGCCGACCAGGCCGGCTCCTGGACGACGCGTTTCAGGGACCTGCTCACGGATCTACCGGAACGGGAAAGGGACGAGACCGCCAGGGAGTTGGAGTCGCTGGTCGAGCATGTCCGACGGCACGGTCCCGGCTCCGGCGCCTCGGCCGGGGCCGGCGGTGTCGCGGCCAACCGCGATGTGATCATCGACGCCACGGGCGGATCGGTGGCTGCCGGTGTGATGCATGTGCAGGGAGGCGTGCACATGGACCCTCCCAAGCCGGGGGCGGCCCAGGACTGACCGCCCCCGGCTTGTCAGGTCCACAGCAGTCGAGCGGTAGCCGTACGTCTTTGGGAAGGCTGCGGCACGCTATGGGCTTCGGCGCACACGGTGACGGCGGCCGGGTCCCGCGCATCACCGCCCACACCGCCGTTACCGCCGCCCACGGGGGTTGGGCGATCGGACATGCCGAGAACGTCGCCATCGCCGAGAGCGTCGCCGGGCGGGACCGGCGCGTACGCCGCTTGCGCATGGTGGTCGTGCCCGTCGTCGTGGCGGGCGGCACGATCACGGCCATCGCCCTCCTCCCAGGCCTCCCGGGCTCGTCCCCCAGATCAGCAGGCCCCGAGCGCACTCTCCCGGCGCCCTCACTGTCGCCCTCCACATCGGCCTCCACGTCGCCGTCGCCGTCCGGCTCCCCGTCCGCCATCCGCTCCCCGTCGGCCCCGGCCGCCCGCGCGAGCGGCTCCGCGGAGCCCGTGGCCCAGCCGGTACAGACCAGGACCAAGCCCAGGCCCAGCACGGGGAGCAGTCCCGACGCGGGGACACCGCCCCCCGCGAAGTCCGAGTCCGCCGCCCTCTCCCCGGGGTCCGTGTCGGCCCTCCGGAACGCCTCCAACGACCAGTGCGTGTCCGGCAGCGACGGCGACGTCTACCCCGGCTTCGGAACCTGCAGTTCCAGCGACGCCTACACGTGGACGCTGCGCTCCATCGGCGGCGGCGCCTTCGAACTGGTCAACCGCGCGAGCGGAAAGTGCCTCTCGGCGCCCTTCAACAACGACTACTCGACCCAGCTGGAAGCCTGCGACGGCCCCGGAGGAACCGGCTACGTGAAATGGAGCCTCGGCACCGCCGCCGCGGCAGGCCAGCCCCTGAAGAACACCGACACCGGCCACTGCCTGGAGATCGCCGCCCCACCCTTCGGCGGCGCCAAACAGGTCATGGTCACCACCTGCAACAGCACCCGCCGGGAACAGCTGTGGAAATAGGCCGGTTCAGGCCCAGCCCGGAACCGGCCTCCGGCCGCCTCGGCCGCTGACGGCGGTGCGGGGCCGGGGCGTTGGGCGGGAGGGAGCGCCTTCGGGGCCCAGGTCATGCAGCACGACACAGCCGCGTGTGCACGACGGCCGGCAAGCAGCTTGCCCGTCAGACCCCGCACGACCGATCATGAACGCCCGTCGCGCCGAGCGGAGAGACGCGACAATGGGGGCGCAGGCCAGTTCGTGGGCCTGCGGGCAGGCAACGGCCGACTTGACTCCCGCAAGGCGTCACGGCCGTGCGGAACAGGGGGAATTGAGCAGTATGGAGACCGACAACGCCGCGCCCTGCCGCCATGCGGGAGTGCCGCCGGCCGCCGTGGTGGGCTCTGTGGTCCGCCTCATCGAGAACCTTGGAGCGCATCCCGACCTGCTCGCCAGTCATGGGCTGACCCAGCAGGAGTTCGCAGGCGCCCTGCCCGCCGCCATCGAGCAGATCCGTGGCCGTAAGAGCGCTGGCATCGCCGACCGCCGCGAGTTCGTGACGTCGATGCTGCAGGGCCTCGTGGAAAGGGGCGTCGCCACGGCGCTGGAGGTGCCGAAGCAGGGCGACGACACCGTCTACCGGCTGGCCGTCAAGGGACTCGGGAATGTGGCGATCATCCAGAAAGGCGCCCCGGACGGCGTGCACAGCAGTGTGAACTGGACGGTCCCCGACTGGGCGCAGGAGGCCTACCTCTGGTGGGTCAGCGACGGTATGACGCGCAATCCAGGCAGCGACGTGGTCAAGGGCGTCGGCAGGCTGCGCAAGGTGTTCTTCTCGGAGCCCCGTCGGATGCTGGACGGAGTGATCTTCCAGAGCGGACTGTGCGGCACCGCCGGCCGTCGCTGCCCGAAGTCGGAGTACGCCGCGGACTTCGGCGGCCAGAGCGTGCCGCCGCCGTGCGTCTATGTGATGCCGGACCACACGCCGCAGGGGTCGTCCTGGAACTGGGACGGCGCGACCCGGCGACGGTTCCCCGAACTGCTGCTCGGCGCCTTCGGCATCCCCGCGGCGAAGGCCCCCCTCTTCACCGGCCATGTCGGGTTCCAGAACGGCGAGCGCGATACCAAGCGCACGGTCATCACCTCGCGGTTCGGCCCCGCCCAAGTCACTGCGTTCAGGAGCTGAGCTGTGAGCATTCCCCTGGGAGACCCCGACCGCCGCTCCTTCCTGGCCGCGCGTCAGCCGGAAGGGCACGTCCCGTTGTCGGCCTGGCCGCGGACGAACAAGAGCATGCCCCTCGTCGAGCTCGACACCGAGTGGGTCCGCTTCTCGACGCAGAACCACCGCACCAAGGCGGAGCAGCAGCGAGAGGCCCAACAGCGCGGGCAGGACGACCTGTTCACCTCCGACCCCCTCGGTCCGCCCGCGCAGGAGGTGCAGTTCCTCATCCTGTCCGGCCAGTCGAAGTTCGACGAGCTGAAGGAGGACCTTCTGGCGCGCGGCCAGAAGGAGCCGGCGATCGTCACGGCCGACGGCGTGCTGATCAACGGAAACCGCAGGACCGCCGCGCTGCGCACGCTGCGCCGTGAAGGTCACCAGCAGTTCGGCTACGTGCGCTGCCTGGTGCTGCCCGCCGACGCGACTCCCGAGGAGATCCTGGTCCTGGAGGCCGAGCTCCAGGTCGCGCGGGACTTCCGGGAGGACTACTCCTGGATCAACGAGGCGATGATGATCGAGGAGCTGTACGAGCTGTCGGGCCGCGACTGGGACCGGACCGCTCAGCGCATGCACCGCAAGGCCGGGGACGTGCGGATGCAGTACGAGAAGCTCCTGCTGGTGCACCAGTTGGTGAACCAGTCGCAGGGCACGCGGCTGCCCATCGACTTCACCGACAACGAGTCGGCCTTCGAGGAGTTGGCGAAGCACATCCGCAACAAGCCTCGTGACGAGGCCGAGAGCGTCAAGAAGAGCTACTTCCTGGGCATACTCTCGGGCGCCAACTACCGTCAGCTGAGGCATCTGCGGTGCGAGGACGCGGAGACGCTGGTCGAGCGGGAGCTCCTGGGCGAGTCGGCGCTCGAGGGGGTTCTCGCCACGGCGAGGAGCGCGGAGTCCGCGACCGACGACAGCGATCCGCTGAGCGATTTCATGGGAGAGGACGGCTCCCAGGAGTCGGTCGTCGAGGACGTCCTCAGTCTCGTCGTCACCCGGCGCCCCGAGGCCGTCGTACAGCTGCCCGACGGCTCCGCCGTTCCCATGAAGAGCGTGCTGGGCAGTCTGTCCGGCGCGGTCAACGCCGCCGCCCGCGAGGCGGAGGAGCGCAACCGTGAGCAGAACACGGTGGACGCGCCGTTCCAGCGGGCGGACAAGGCGTTCAGGGAGCTTGAGCGCATCCCGTCGCTGCTCGGCAAGAGCCGCGCCCACTCCGCGTGGGACGAGGAGGCGTTCCAGAACGAGGTCGACCGGATCGCGAAGCTCGTCGAAGAGCTCCGGGAGACTTCGTGATCTCTGCCGAGCTGGAGTTGCACGTCCGCCCGGTCGTCGTCCTGCGCCGGCACGAGGGAGCGAACCCGGGCGCATGGGCGCTGTTGCAGGAAGCGTTGCAGCGCGGCGTCGTGGGCGGCTCGCACGACGTGATCGAAGCCCGGGTCGACGTCTTCTTCGCCGAGCTGGAGGCCGTAGCGGACGCCCGGCGGCGCTTTCGCCAGCCGATCGAGTTCGGCGACGAGCTCGGCCGGCAGCTGCGCGCGCTCGCCGAGGACCGCAGGAAGCGGGACAGGGTCCTGGGGGACGCGTCCGCCGTGGACCCGGACGCGCTGGCGGCCGAGCTCGCCGCGACGGGGTTCCGACGTCGGCTGAAGCCGTTCCAGTTGGAGAACCTGGCCCGGTTGACGAGCCTCCCGCACGGCGCCGACTTCTCGGTGCCGGGTGCGGGCAAGACGACGGTCGCGCTGGCCGGGTTCGCGTTGAGCCGGGCGCGCGGCGACGTCGAACAGCTTCTGGTGATCGGCCCGATCGCCGCCTTCCAGGCGTGGAAGGAGGACGCGGCCGCGTGCCTGAGCCCGGCGCCGGTGCTGGAGGTCCACACCGGGCCGCGCACCCTGCTGCGGGACGACCTGGACATCCTGGTCACCAACTACAACCGGGTGGCCTCGGATTACGACCGCATCCGCGCCTACGTCAGCCGCCGCCCGACCCAGGTCGTCCTCGACGAGGCGCATCGCATCAAGAAGGGCGAGGCCGGGGTGCACGGCCGGGCGGTGCTGGACCTCGCCTTCGCCGCCCGTCGGCGCGACGTCCTCACCGGCACGCCCGCGCCGCAGGGAGCGAACGACCTGGTGGCGCCCATGCGCTTCCTGTATCCGGGGCAGGACCGCAAGATCCTGCCCCGCGGCGCGTACACGGAGGCGAACGGACGGGACCCCGACGTCGTAGCCGAGACCAGTGCCGCCATCCACCGGTACTTCGTCCGCACCCCGAAGTCCCGGCTGGGGCTGCCTCCCACCGAGTTCGAGATCGTCGCCGAGCCGATGGGGCGCGTCCAGCGGGCGGTCTACGAAGCGCTGGAGGGCCGCTACCGGGGCGAGTTCTCGCTGGCGGTGAAGGACCGGCGCGACTTCAGCAGGCTCGGGCGGATCATGATGTATCTGCTGGAGGCCGCGACGAACCCGGCGCTGCTGGTCGCCGGCTCCGACGAGCACGACCAGTCCGAGTTCGCGCACCCGCCGCTGGAACTGCGCGGCGACGAGGCGCTCGCCGACCTGCTGCGCGAGTACGCCGAGTACGAGTCCCCGTGGAAATACCGCAGGGTCCGGCAGATCGTGGAGGAGGCGGCCGCCCGCGGCGAGAAGGTGCTCGTCTGGTCGACCTTCGTGCGGAACCTGAAGCTGCTGAGCGGCGTGCTGAAGGACTTCAGCCCGGCGGTCGTCCACGGCGGGGTGCGGCCCGCCGACGGGGCGCCGCCCGGCACGCTGACCCGGGACGCCGAGTTCGACCGCTTCCGCAACGACCCCGACTGCCATGTGCTCCTGGCGAACCCCGCCGCCTGCGGCGAGGGGGTCAGCCTGCACCACTGGTGTCATCACGCCGTGTACCTCGACCGCACCTTCAACGCCGGTCACTATCTGCAGAGCCAGGACCGCATCCACCGTCTCGGGCTGCGCGAGGACGTCGTCACCCGCTTCACGCTGCTGCTCAGCCAGGACAGCGTCGACGAGACGGTCAACAGCAGGCTGCGCGAGAAGATCGTCGTCCTGTCCCAGCTGATGAACGACCCCGGCCTGGTGGCGGCCGCGCTGCCCGAACCCGACACCGACGAGAGCGTCCCGGCCGTCGCGGACGACGACGCGACGGCCCTCCTGCGAGCGCTGCAGCGCCGGTCATGACGCTGCTGCCCAGCCACGGCATGGCCTTCGGCGTGCTGCTCCTGGCCCATGCCGCGGTCCGCTCGCCGCGGGCCGACGCCGCGTCCTGGGCGCGAGCGGCCGCCGACCAGGCCCCCTACTGGGCTCGCTCGCTCAACCTGCGCGCCACGGCTCAGGCCCTCGCCCGGCACGGCCTCGCCACGGAGACGGAGACGGGCCTACAGCCGTCGGAGCGGCTACGGACGCTCGCCGTCCTGGAGTCGCACGCCCTTCAGGCGACGGCCCGAATGCTGCTGGCGGCCGCGCCCCCGTCCTGGCTGCCCTTGGCCGTCCGCTCCGCGACCGTCATCCGCGACTACGTTCCCGCCGCCGACCTCAAGGCGCTCGCCTGGCTGGAGCCGGAGCTGGACGCGCTGCTGATCGACGCCGCCGCCCAGCAGCGCTGGGCAGACGAGGACGCCTGGCGGACGCGTCTGGGAGCGGCGGCTGAGGCGGCGGTCCTCTCCGCCCTGCGCCGAGCGGGCCGCGAGGCCGTGCAGGTCTCCCTGGTCTCCGACGCCTACGGCTACGACATCGACGTGTGCGATCCGCCCACGGCGCAGATCGAGGTGAAGGGGGTCGGGCCGCAGACGCGGGGAAGCTTCCACCTCACCCGTCACGAGTACGAGACCGCTCAGCGCCGCCGCGGCACGTGGCGCCTCGTGCAGGTCGTCTTCCACTCCTCCGCGTTCAACGCGGCCGTGCTCGGCCCCGACCACGTCTCGGAGGTGCTCTGCCTCACTCCGGAAGCGCTGCACGCCGTAGTCCCCGAGGACACCGAAGCCTTCGTCTGGGAGCAATCCGCCCTGCTCACGCCGCCCGCGACCGCCTGGCGGACCGTGGACCTCAAGCCGGCAGCGGACTTCAGCGCGCCCGGCCTGCGGCCACGGGCCGTGCCGCACCAGCAGCGCAGGCGCTGACCGCAGCGGTCAGTCGGTCTCCGAGCCGCCCGGGGCGTTCGGGGCGTTCGGGGCACCCGGAGCGATCGTGGTGCGGCGCGGATGCGCCCGCCGCGCCTCGGCCACTGCCTGCTCCACCCGGGCCGCCGCCTGAACCGGGTCCTCGTGCTCCCACACCCGTACGACCGCCCAGCCCGCCTCCGCGAGCCGCTGGTCCGTGTCCACGTCCCGCGTCCGGTTGCGCTCCACCTTCGACGCCCAGTAGCCGCCGTTGCGGACGGCGACGGTGTGGTGCTCTGGACAGCCGTGCCAGAAACACCCGTCGAGGAAGACGGCGACGCGCGCCTTGGTGAACACCAGGTCGGCGGTGCGGCGCAGTTCCTTGATCGGGCGGGCGGCGACCCGATAGCGCAGCCCCCGCGCGTGCACCGCCCGGCGCAGAGCCAGCTCCGGTTTGGTGTCGCGGCTCTTGTTCGCCTGCATGCTGGCCCGCACGGCGTCGGAGGAGGCCCAGGATCCCCTCTCGGCCATCGTGCCCTTCTCAACGGCCTCGGACTCATCCCCATCCATGGCTCCACCGTAGTGCGGACGCGACGCCTCCGTCCCCGGAGACTCCTGAAAACCGTCCGCACACCGTGATTGTCAGTGCCCTCCCGTACCATCGCCGGGTGACCACAGAGCTCCCGTCTGATCTTGACTCCACCGCCTCGACCGCCGCCTCGACGCCTTTCGAGGTCGCCGAGTTCTTCGCCGGAATCGGCCTGGCCCGGCTGGGCCTGGAGCGCGCCGGAAGCTTCAAGGTCACCTGGGCCAACGACCTGGACGCCCAGAAACACGACATGTACAAGGGCCACTTCGCCGACCCCGAGGACCACTACGTCCTGCGGGACATCCGGGAGATCGCGGGCGACATCCGCTCCGAGCTGGCCCCGGGCCGCGTCGACCTCGCCTGGGCGTCCTTCCCCTGCACGGACCTCTCACTGGCAGGGGGCCGCTCGGGCCTGGCGGGCAAGCACTCCAGCACGTTCTGGGACTTCACCGACGTGATCGACGCCATGGGCAAGCGCGACGGCGAGCTTCCCAAAGTGATCGCGCTGGAGAACGTCAACGGCTTCGCCACCAGCCACAACGGCGCCGACATGAAGGCCGCCATCGAGCGACTGAACACCCTCGGCTACTGGGCTGACGTGGTCACCCTGGACGGCCGCCGTTTCGTCCCCCAGTCCAGACCACGCCTCTTCGTCGTCGCCGCGAGCGAGAAACTGACCAAGCCCGCAGTCGACGATCGCCGGGACACCGCGCTGCGCCCCTCCTGGCTCGACCGCGTCCTCGACGACGAGGGTCTGACGACCCATCGCACCCTGCTCGACGAACCCCCTGCCCTGCGCACCACGGGCTGGACGGACCTCGTCGACCCCGACAACGACCCGTACGTCGAGTGGTGGGACGACAACCGAGTCACCCACTTCGAGAGCCAGCTCTCCGACCTCAACAAGGCCCGCGTCGAGAAGCTCAGCAGCGAACCCGAGCCGTCCTACCGCACGGCCTACCGACGCACCCGAAACGGCGTCCCCGCCTGGGAGATCCGCGAAGACGACGTGGCCGGCTGCCTGCGTACCGCCCGCGGCGGCTCCTCCAAGCAGGCCGTCGTGCGCATGCAGAAGGACGAGCCGATGCGCGTGCGCTGGATGACGGCCCGGGAGTACTCCAAGCTCATGGGCGCCCCGGACTACATCCTCCCCGCCAAGCGCAACCAGGCGATCATGGGCTTCGGAGACGCGGTTTGCGTGGACGCGGTGGCATGGCTCACGGAGCACTATCTCCAGCCTCTGATGACGGGCGCCCTGTCACAGGGGCCAGTCCCGGCACAGCGGGGGGCGTCCTCGTCGTAGCGGGGTCTCGGCGGGCGGGTCGCCTTGTGGGTAGCTACTGAGTCGAACTCGTGGTGTCCAGGTCAGTAACGCCGTCTGGGAGCGTCGGCTACCCACGAGGCGACCGGAAGGATTAGTCCTCTACTTCGGTTGCTTCGCCTTCCGCGTACTCCTGCGGAATCTTCAGGTCGTCGAGTCGGCGGTTGCTTAGCCATTCAAGCCGCTGGGCCTGCAGATGCAGCGTTCTCCGCAGACCGTTGCTGGGCTCTCGCTCACTGATGAGTTGAGCTAGGCGTGCCACATGATTGGCACGTCGGGCGATTCTGATGTCAGCATGCTTGCGATCATCCCAAAGAACCTCTGGAATGATCTTCCCCCTTGCAACCTCAGGCAGAATTACCGGGTTGCCGTCACTCACAGGAACAGCTTCATTAAGAACTGCACCAAAATGCGACTCTGCTTTAAGGCGAGAATACACCTCTGCTTCATAGCGGTCCAGCAGCTGCTTCCGTGCCTTCGCAAGTAGCTTTTTGCGCCCCTCTGCAGTCAAGCCAGGTTCACTGCTCGGCAGTTCAAAATTTGCGACATCATGAAGCGTCCAGACTGCGATCTCCGCCACCTCGAAGGGGTCCAGGACAAATTTCGCAACTGCATCACTACGTTGACCTGTCAGATGCCGACCCACTCGCGCCGAAACACCTTCTTGCGTCTGACCCACATAAATAGGCTCCTCGTCGTAGTCGTAAAATGCATAGATGGCGGCCTTAGCATTCCCGACGGTTCGAGGAGTGGGACGCGAGGGCGCTAGGTGCGCATTGACATCTGGACGCTTATAGAATTTACCGATCTCGGCAACGATGAGCTGCGTTGCACGTGGGGCGTCCCTGGCCATCTTTTCGCTTGCCACACCGATCCTCTCGCAGGTGTACAGGATCGGATCAGCTTAGTAATGCCGGTGGACCTTTTCAATGAGTCCTGCGTGCCTGGCAGTCGAAGAGCGGGGCACTGAACCGGCTTCGGGAGTCCTAGAGTTCTGGGAGCATAGAGCGGTGGGGATGTTGCCCTGCGCGTCGCGACGGAGGACTCAACGGGGACGGGGGGACGTATCGATGAGCGGGCTGACGTTTGTCGACGTGTGTTCTGGGGCGGGTGGGCTCGCCCTGGGACTGGAGCGGGCCGGGTTCCAGCCGACGCTGCTGCTGGAAGAGGACGCTGACGCGTGCCGGACCCTGCAGGTGAACCGACCGCACTGGAACGTGCTTCAAGCGGACCTACTGGACTTCGATCCCGGCGAGCACCCGGAAAGCTACGACGTGGACCTGCTGTCCGCGGGACTGCCGCGGGTCAAGTCCAACGCAACAGCTGCCCGAGCCGAGTCGGGCATGGAGGAACGGCTGCTGAAGGCCGCCGTGTACCTCGCCCATGCCATCAAGCCTCGGGCACTACTCATCGAGAATGTGCCGGCCCTCGCGAACTCGGACAGGTTCCGTGACTTCCACGAGTTCGCCAGCGCCGAACTGGAGCATCTCGGTTACGCGTTCAGTTGGTTCGTCTTGAACGCCGCCGACTTCGGCGTACCTCAGGATCGCAAGCAGGGAATTCTGGTGGCGATCAAGAGGCAGTGGTTCTCGTCCTTTCGGTCGCCGTCCCCGACCGTGACGGATCACGTGTCGGTCGGCGAGGCCCTGGCACCCTCCATGCGGTCGCATGGCTGGAAGGACGCCGACCGATGGGCGGCTCAAGCAGCCTCCGTGGCTCCGACGCTGGTAGGTGGGTCGAAGAATCGCGGTGGGGCCGACCTGGGGCCTGCAGGAACCAAACGCAAGTGGGAGAAGCTGGGGGTGAACGCCCACTCGCTGGGCGACGAGATGCCCGGACCGGACTTCGTGTGGGCGCCGGAACTCGGCAAGGAGGGCATGGTGCGGCTAACAGTGAACCAGGCAGCCTTGCTCCAGGGCTTCCCGAAGGACTGGGCGATCATCGGAAAGAAGACGGCCCGCTACCGGCAGATCGGCCACGCCTCCCCGCCACCGGTCGGTGAGGCACTTGGTCTGGCCATGGCCCAAGCACTCCGTTCCTGAACAGGAACTATCCCGTTCAGACCGGGAATCGCGGGCTCTCGACCGGCCGCTTCATCGATGCAGAGGCAGGGCCCTCCGCTGGCTACACTTTCACCCCATGACCCGAGGACCTCACCTGAACGCGAACACGTCACGAGCGGCGCCTTGCCAAGATCCGCCCGTGATCGTCGACCTGTTCGCGGGACCGGGTGGCCTGGACATCGCGGCCGAGGTACTCGAAGAACCCGCAATCGGCGTGGAGTGGGAGAAATCGACTCGCGCGACCCGGCACGCCGCCGGTCTACGCACCACCGAGGTGGGCGACGTGGCAAAGCTGAACCCGCTCGACCCCGAGGTTCGCTCCGCCCGCGTCCTCACCGGAGGTCCGCCCTGCCAGACCTACTCGGTGGCGGGTAACCGGGAGGGCCATAAAGCCCTCACCGAGGTGACGGACCTCGCCCAGCTCGTGGGAGAGAGCACTACCGTCGGGAAGCTGGAGAAGGCCTGGGCGGAGGTGGAGCGGAGAGCCGTCGAACTGTCATGGGCCGACGAGCGCACCGGGCTCGTGCTCCAACCTCTTCGGTGGATCGTCGAGAAGAAGCTCAAGTCCGATCCCTACGAGGTGGTGGTACTGGAGCAGGTCCCCACCGTCCTCCCCGTATGGAAGAAGTACCGCGAGATCCTGCGGGAGCTCGGGTACGACGCGGAGTGCGAAATTCTGCACACCGAGGAGTACGGAGTGCCGCAGACACGTCGCCGCGCGGTGCTGATCGCCCGTTTCCGGGGTACCGGCAGAGGCCGAAGCGTTGAGTTCCCGCCACTGACGCATCAGCGCTATCGCAAGGGAGCGAAGCGCCTCTCCGCGGTGCAGGAGTTCTCGGCGCGGACACGTGACCTTCAGCAGAGCCCGCTCTTCGGCGGGACCGACGCCCAGTCGGTTAAACCGTGGGTCTCCATGGGCGACGCGCTCAAGGACTCGCGTTCCACGGACTTCGTCGTCCGGTCCAACTACGGGTCGGGGGGTGACCCCAAGAAGCGAGGACTACGCACCTGCGCCGCGCCGGCCGCAACCGTCACCGGCAAGGTGCGCCGCAACAAGGTGCACGACCTCAAGGGCTTCGACGCGAACGGTGAGCCTGAACTGGGGCCGGAGCAGGACCGCTTCACGTTCCGTGAGGCAGGACTGCTGCAGACCTTCCCGGTCGAATACCCGTGGCGAGGCACCGATGTCGCGCAGCAGATCGGCAACGCGATCCCGCCGCTGCTGGCCGTGCACGTCCTGTGCACGGCGCTGGAACTGGACGACACCCGTAAGGAGCGAGCCATCGAGGCGCTGAAATCCTGGCGCCCGCCCCACCTGTAGGACGAAGGGCTCGGATCAGTCCTCCTCCGGGTCCTCCTCGCTCTCTTCCTTCCCTCGCACGGGCGCGTCGGCGAACAACTCCGCGAAGTGGCCGGTCAGGCGCTCCACCGATTCCTCGGGGGCACGTTCCTCAGCAGGCCCGACAGGAAGAGGCCGATGGTGCACGGCCAGGCCCTCTTCTCCTTCGTCGATCCACCTCTGGACAGCCCCGGCATCCCTCTCCGCGTCCGGCGCGATCACGTCGTACATCAAGGTGGCGGCGGCCGTGTTGACCACCTTGCCCAGGGCGATAACGTCACGGGTCGTCCGCACCACTTCCCGTTGCAACAGCCGGATCAAGGCCTGCGCCGTGGGCCGGTGGTCGATGACGTCCATCCGCAGCAGCGTGTTCAACATGTCCTGGTTACCGCAAGCAATCACGGCAGGCTCATAGTCAGGCCCGTTTCGGAAGAGTTCGGCCGACCACCAGAGCCGGGCGAAAGCCTGCTTGTGATAAGGGCCTTTGAAGTAACGGGCGTTGGTCGTTTTCTTCGCTTCGGAAAGATGCCGCCAGACCACGAAATCGGGAGCGACGCCGAGGGACAGGTAGTTCCACAGCGCGGGGTCGGCGGCTTCCGCACGCGTCAGGCGAAGGATCGCGTGCAGACGTGGAGCGAGCCAGGCATCCACCTGCGTCGGCCTGTCGTCGCGGTACGTGTACATCGCGTCGTCGATCAGGTCCCGTATCGCGCGCAGTCGCCGGCGAGGACTTTCGGGCAGCGCCTCGGCAGCCTGGTTGAGGGCGATCGCCGGGACGTTGTCCTTCCCAGACAGCAGTCCGTCCGTGATGAACCGCGCCGCCTCCTCGTCGACAAGCCGAGCCAAGTACTCGGGCAGGTGGTCGGGGCTCTCCGTCATGCCTCGTCCTCACGCTTGAGCTTGTCCAGACCGCGTACGGTCTCCGAGAGTGCCCTGGGCACCTCGGCCCTTCGCATCGCCGCGTACTGGATGCGCGGCTGAAGCTCGGTCCATCCTGTCGCGCCCACCCGACGGCGGTGCACATCACGCAAAGCGTCCTCAAGAGTCCGGTCAGGTAGCACGTCGGGAAGCATCTCCCTGAGCACCTCGCCCTGCCAACCGTGCGGAAACAGCGGAGTGCCGTCGTCCTCGATCTCCAGGTCGCCTATGGCCGAGTGGAACACGGCGATCCACACGTCGGCTGCCATCTGGGACACCATCAGCTCGTTGACGAGCCCTTCTGGGCCTCGCCCCTCGGCTCCCAAGACGTCTGTCATGCCCTCGAAGTCGGTGTTGATGTGGACCGTGGGCAGCCTCCCGGACGCGTTCACGATCCACGGAGCATCGGTGAACTTCCGCAGCCAGCCAGGACCCTTGGCAAATCCGACTTCCTTGACGTCGAAGCTCTGCTCCCGTGCCGGGGTGTCACCCCTCACGTCGACGATCCAGTCGTCGGCCGCTTCTGCGATAATCCGTCCAGGCACTCCGTCGACCGTCGCGACCACCTGAACCGTCAGCGTGGCGCGGTCGAAGAGGTCGGCGCGCAGCACCTGCAGTTCACCACGCCATTCGCGGCCGCCCTCCGTCTCTGGGCGGAGCCTCACCGTGACGCGGGTGTTGGTCGCCCTGTCCGTCAGCACAGCGACCACCACGACCTCGGACCACGGACCGCCCGGCTCTGTCGCCTTCGCCGGAATCGTGGCCGAGACGGTCAGTGTGGCGGTCTCCCAGTCCTCCGTCTCCGCCAGGCCGAGCGCGACGGCACGCTCGACCACGGAGCGCGCACGGGAGTCGAGCTGCTCGCGAGGTTGCTCGGGTGCCTTGACTCTCGCCGCATCGACCCGCAGAGACACCGTGCCGCGCAGACGCGGGTACGGGAACACCTTCATGACAGCGACTCCCCTTCACCTGTGCGCAGCTCGACGACGAGACCGCTCAGGCTCGCCCGGACGGCGTGTGTCGTGGGGTCGGTCACGCCACGGAACGTCGCGGAGCGCGCCTCTTCGAAGCGCAGAGTTCCGTCCACCACCTGGCAGTTGTCCACGCCGACGAGTTCGGCCCACGCGATGGCGGGACGTGGGCCGGAGCGCACGTCGAACTTGGCGACCGGGACGAGCCGCCAGGTGTGGCCGCCTGCGGGAATCCTGATCTCGCCGATCACCTGCCAGGCTCCTCCGTCGAGCACCTGGGCGTCCAACTCCTCCAGCACCGGAAGCGTCGCCGCCGAGAGTCGACGCGCCTTCTTCCCCGCTCCGACGGTCAGCTTCCAAGCCAGGCGCCCTCCCCCGGCCTTGGCCCGCTTCTTGGGACGGGCCACCAACTCTTTGATCGCCGCGTTGGTCTCCCGGGTGAGGGAGGCGATCCGCCGGTACGCCGAGGACGAGTAGGTGAGCGTCAACTCCTCGGTCTGCCCCCACTTGTTGTGCTCCGGGGGTTCGGCAGCGCGCAGGAACTCCTCGGCCTCGGCGGCGAACGGGGCTCGTGGGCCGGCAGCCTCGCCGGCCAACAGAACAGCCTGGAAGGGGTCGGCAGACAAGCCCAACCCGGGAACAACGACGTCCCGCACGGTCATACGGTTGCCGCGCATCGCCGCGACACGGTTCGGTTTGCCGTCGTCCGCGTCCTCGGCATCCGTCACCAGGAGCACCGCGCGATGCTCGCCCAGGGAGGCGCGTCCCCTCCCCCTCTCAGGGAGGATGAGCGGCACAGTGACGGCAGCCACCTGTCCGGATTCCGTTCGCTGCTCCACGGTCGTACCGTCGAGAAACGCCTTCAGAGCGCGCGTGCGAGAAGGCTGGGTGACTGTGGGGTCCACCCGCTCCTCCGCGAGGACCACCTGACCGTTGCGCAGGGTGCGGACGGAGGCTTCCAGCAACGGAAGTTGGTCTCCGCCGCCCGTCATCGCGGCCCAGAAGTTCCTGCCCAGGGCGTGCACGAGCCTGCGATGCATGCGTTGGATGCTGTCGTCGTCCTCGCCCTCGTCACTGTCCGGTGCGGGATTGTCGTCCACAAGGCTCGCCACGTCGTGAGCTCCCACGATCAGGAACGACGTCCCGGGCTCACTGCTCTCCCGCTTCAGATACAGGGACTCGACAGTCTCCTCGTCCGCCCACCAGGAGCGAGCCACGGCGGCTCCCTGTGACTCGGGGTCGGGCCGCCCCAGCCAAGCCGGCCCTGCCCACGGCTTGCCATGGACCTGACGCCACGGCAGATCGAGGCGTCCGACGAGGCGACGTTCGGTGCGGCCCTCATGCGGTTCGGACAGCGTGGAGTTCATGAGCACGAGGCCCAGTCGGCTGGTGGCCCACAGCGTCGCCTTGCCCAGGCCGTACGAACCGCCCGCAGAGCTGCCGGACTTGTGGCTGTCGAGCTGACGTCTGACCACCGCCGCGAACCGACCGTCGTCGTAGTCGTCACCCGTCAGGCCCGCGGCGTTGTAGTCGTCCACTCGCAACAGCACGAGGCGGTCACGCTCGTACATGTCGCGCAGCCCCGCGTCGATGACCCGGCCGACCTTCTGTCCCTGCGCTGCCGCCGCCTCGTAGTGCGGGAAGAGATCGTCCCACTGGACGGCCTCTCGGAATCTCGCGAGAGCCTCACCGTTGAGCTCGTGCAGGGTGTACCGCACGCGCACCGGTTGGCCGTTGGCAGTGAGCCTCTCGTCGAGACTGTTCTGGCACGTCTCTCGAGCCAGCACCGACACGTCGGCGTCGAATGCGAACGCGGCCGCGTTGCCCAACTCCCGTCCCCCGTCCGCGTGTCCAGGTCGGTGGTACCAACCGACGGGGAGGCCGGCCTGGGTGTCGGTCGTGCGGGTGTGCACCGTTGCGAGATCGGTGTTCAAAGCCCGAGCGATGCGTTCGATCGTCTCGGCACGCGGAGTCGCCCGTCCGGTGATCCACGCCGAGACCGCAGCGCGCGTCACCTCCACGGCCTGAGCCAGCTCCGTCTGTGTCATGTCGGCCAGCTTCAACTGCCGCGCCAGCCACGGACCGAAGTCCTCGCCTGCTTCCACGGTCACCCGCTCTCAGATCCTGCGCCTCGCGTCGGACAAGAAGGCCACCATACCCGGGCCTTTGACAGTGCACCCGTTGTCAAACAATCTTTGACAGACATCCCGGCCATCAGGAGCTACCTACACAGCGAGGTTCGTTCACTTTCCTCCGATTTAGCCCGATCTCTCACCCCCAATGGATGCTTCTTCGAACCCTCTTGCGCACCCTCGACAAGGCCGGGTACGGTCCCTTCAAGCGGCCCCACCCGCATCGGAAGAAACAATTCTCCGACGCCCTGGTAGAACTGTGCCGTTTCCTCCTCGTCAAGCCTTTTCGCGACATACGGGCGACAGTGTGCCGATCCGCGCCTTTACACCTGATCGCTTTCTGAATTCCTCCGCACGTAAAGAATCGCACCGTTTCACGCTTGTCATGCCTCGAACGAAGCCAACTTCCAATTCCTCAAGAGGCGCACTGAAATCTTTCGGAACCGTCGTCACGCCAACCGCGTCCATGTCATCACCCGCGCACGTCACGGCACTTGCCCAAACGTTAGCCCGCCAGCCTTCCCATCAGGTCATCGCTCCAGGATCGGAGTTCTGTGTCTCCTGAACCGACCCCCGTGCTCAAGACCGTGGTCGATCAGTCCTCCCGCGTGCTCCGGACGTACGCCGTCGATCCCGGACTCATTCCAGAACACGCGAACGGAGAAAGACGAATCACCCAAGGTGGATACGGTGACCGGCAGCTCTTCGAGCTCGTCCAGAACGCTGCGGACGAAATCGCCGCCGAGCCCGGCGGTTCCGCCCACGTCGTTCTCACGGACACCCATCTCTACTGCGCGAACGAGGGGACACCCGTCACCCCTGAAGGCGCCGAGACAATTCTCCGAATGAGCATGTCGCGTAAGCGCGGCGGCCAGATCGGGCGTTTCGGGGTCGGCGTGAAATCAGTGCTCGTCGTGACCGACGCACCACAGTTCTTCAGCCGTACGGGCTCCTTCGGATTCGATCGTGACTGGGCCTACACACAGATCCGTTCTGTCCCCGAGGTCAGGGCCCGCCTCGGCGAGGAGTTCGAGGCTCCGGTTCTGCGCATGGCCCGGCCGCTTGACGAAGCCGCCGAACGTGCCACCGACCCTGTGCTCGACGAACTCCTGAACTGGGCCACCACCGTCGTCCGTCTCCCGCTGTTGGACGGAGCCGCCGATCGGCTCGGCCAGGACATGCACGGTGGTGGGCAGTCGACCGGCAGCCGTGAGGAGTTCCCCGCCGGGTTCCAGTTGTTCTCACCCCACGTGGCGAAGGTGACCCTGGAGGACCGTCGTCCACGACCTGTCGTGCGGCGGACCCTCACCGTCGAGCGCGACCAGGAGTTGCACACCGTACGAGAGGAACGCCCCGGCCGGCCTCCTTCGGCCAACCGGTGGCGCGTGTTCAAGCTCACCCACGAGCCGACGGACGCTGCCCGGTCCAGCGCTGGTGAGCTGCACGACCGTGTCTCCCTCGACATCTCGTGGGCCGTGCGCGAGTACGAGAAGGACACCGTCACTGGGCTCATGGCCTCCCTCAACAAAGGGCGGGGCAGATTCTGGTCGTTCTTCCCGACCAAGTACGAGATGACGCTGAGCGGAATCCTCAACGGAGCCTGGAAGACCAACGAGGACCGACAGAACCTGCTGGACTCCTCCCCGTTCAACCAGGAGATGATCCAGGTCGCCGCCCGGCTCGTCGTCGAGTCTCTTCCCGGGCTGGCGCCCGCCGAAGACCCGGCCGCGTACCTCCCGCTCCTTCCCGGCCGGTCCCGCGAGTCGGAGACCGTCAGTTGGGCCGACCGCTACCTCACCGAACGGATCTGGGAGGCCACCGCCCATCGTCCATCGCTGCCCGACCAGGACGGTCGGTTGTGCGTGCCGCGCAACCTGAACATCCACCCGGCGCTTGGCAAGGACAACAAGTCGCTGGTCCGCTGGCTGACCCTGTGGAACTCGTACCCCGGCCGCCCCGCGAACTGGGTGCACCCGTCCGTGGAGGCCACGGATCTCCGCGCCGGCAAAATGGACCACATCCTCAAGGCCGCCAAGCGCGAACGTGCCTCGGTGCGGGAGTGGTTGGAGGCCCTCGTGGCGGACGGCACCGCCGAGGCATCCGCCACCGCCATCCGCATCGTCGCCGACATGGTCCAGTCGTCCTCACCGTACGCGGACCAGGCCCGTACGGCGCGGATCGTGCTGACGGAGGAGCACGGGATGGTGGCTCCGCTCGTCGGCAAGGTGTTCCGTCGCACCGACCACGACGGATTGCGCGAGTCCTACGTGTACGTCGACGCCGCGCTGTCCGATGATCCGTCGCTCGCGAGCGCCCTCGCCGAGCTCGGCATCCGTGACGCCGATGTCCGAGGCCGCTTCGTCAGCGTCCTGGAGCAGGGCTTCGACTCGTACGACGCGGAGAAGTGGACCCGTTTCTGGGAGCTGTTCCATCAGGCGGGCAGCAGTCATCTCTCGCACGAGGTGGTCCAGCGTGTGCCCGATCCTCTGTCGACGTTGTACGTGCGCACTGCGGACAACGACTTCCGTCCGATGCGTGATTGTCTGGTGCCCGGTCCGGTCGTGTCGCCGCAGTCGGACCCTTCCGTCGCCGTCGACACCCGGTTCCACTCCGACGACATGGCCTTCTTCCGCGAGATGGGGTTGCGCGACCGCCCCACTGGGGGACATCGGCCTGAGGGGGAACCGTGGTTCGAGCAGTACCGCGAGGTCGTGCACAAGGAGTACTGCGCGACCCTGCCTCCCAACCAGACCTCCCGTCCCACGCTGGCCCGAATCAAGTTGGAGGGTGCTGCGGTCGGCGGTCCGTTGCACCTGCTGCCCCAACTCTCGAACGAAGCCCGGGCCAACTTCCTCAGGGTGTTGCCTGAGGACGCCCTCGTCGACAACTGGACGCTGCAGGTCGGGGCGCAGGTTGGCACCCGTCGTGCTGTCGTCTCGCCGATGCGCTGGATGCTCAAGCGACACGGCCTCGTCCCGACGTCGCAGGGAATCCGCCCTGTCGGCGAGGCGGTGGGCCCCCAACTCGCGGCGTACGGTGACGTGTTGCCGGTCGCGCAGATCAGCGCCGAGAAAGCCCGCAAGCTTCGTCTGGCCACAAGCGTCGAGGAGGTTCCTGATTCCTTCTGGAACCAGCTTCAGGAGAAGCTCCGGCACAGCGAGGACGACGTCTTTGTCGGCAACACGTACGTGCTGCTGACGCGTCTGGAGGTGCCCTTCCTCGACGACTCGCTCACCCGGTGTCGCATCGGCGACGACTGGGCCACCCGTCCCGACGGCGAAATCGCCGTCGCCTCGTCGCAGGAGGAGTATCGGGCCCTGCTCTCCGAGGGGCTGCCCGCCCTGCTGGTCGCGTCGGCGGAGGACGCCGCGCTGCTTGTCAAGCAGTGGGGCATGCTGCCGTACGCCGACGTGATCAGTCGCGAGACCCGGTACGAGACCGCCGGTGAGCCGGTTCCGCTCAAGGAGGCGTACCGCACGCTCCGGCAGCTGCGCGGTTCGCAGGTGGATCAGTACACGCTTCAGCGATGCAAGGTTCTCGAAGAGGTGACGCGCACCCCCAACGGCATGCGTCCCCGGACCCTGAACAGCAGCCTGCAGGGTTCCACGATCCTTGTCCTCGAGCCCGCCACCGCGCTTGAGGCCCTCATGGCCGTAGACCGTGAACTGCGTTGGCGCATGGGAGAGTCCGGATGTCGGCAGGTGCTGGAGGCACAGCAGCGACAGGAGGAGGATCAGAAGGTCAAAGGCGCGTTGAAGGCCGTGCGTGAGGCCGATGACGTGGTGGCCAAGCTCCTGCTGCTGTTGGGCGCCGATACCCTGCGGGAACGCCTTCCGGCCGGTCTGATGGACGGTGAGCGCGCGGAGAACAACGGGGCCGAGCCCGCCGGCTATCGGATCGCGCAGATGGCGTTCAACGCGCACGGAGACAGCATCCTGCAGGTCCACGCCCGCGACCTGCAGAACCTCTACCCGACCCACGCCCCTGCGTCATTCGCGGGTGCTTCCACCGCCGTGGCGTTCGTATCGGATCTCCGTTTCCCGGACGCCTTCGCCGGGTTCCGGGCGCCGTCGTTGGAACCGCGGATCGACGTGGACGGTCCACGGCACTTCCCGCGTCTCCACGACTACCAGGAGCGGCTGGCGGCCAACGTCTTCACCATGCTGGACCGGATGATTCCGCAGCGCGGCATGCTGTCCCTGCCGACCGGTGCGGGCAAGACGCGCGTGACGGCCGAGGCGGTGATCCGCTGGGTGAAGCAGGTGGGTCGGCTCGACGGTCCGATCCTGTGGATCGCTCAGACCGAGGAGCTCTGCGAACAGGCCGTCCAGAGCTGGAAATTCGTGTGGGAGAAGGTTGGCGCCGAGACGCCGCTGGCGATCAATCGGCTGTGGTCGACGAACGAGGCAGGCCCCGTCACCGACCGACCGCAACTGGTCGTCGCCACGGACGCCAAGCTCCAGCAGCCGAACTGTCTCGCCGCCGACGCCTACGCCTGGCTACGTGAAGCAGCACTCGTCATCGTCGATGAGGCACACACCGCCATCACGCCCCGCTACACCGAAATCCTGGCGCACCTGGGCCTGACGGCCTCACGGACCGACCGTCATCTTCTGGGACTCACGGCGACCCCGTTTCGCAACACCAACCAGGACGAGACGCGTCGCCTGATCAATCGGTTCGGTGGCCGGCGACTGGACGATGGGGTCTTTCCGGACGGAGATGCCTACGCCGAGCTGCAGCGACTCGGCATGCTGGCGCAGGTCGAGCATCGGATCCTGCAGGGCGGCACGATCAGCCTCAAGCCCGAGGAGAAGCAGCGCGCCGAGCAGCTGAGCATCCTGTCCCGCGCGGCGGAGCAGCGGTTGGCCGACGACCACGACCGCAGCACCCGCATCGTGGCCGAGATCGCGAGCATGCCGAAGAACTGGCCGGTGCTGGTGTTCGCGACGTCGGTCGACCACGCCAAGTACTTGGCAGCGAAGCTCCGCGACCTGAACATCACAGCCTCCGCGGTCGACTCCACCACCTCGACAAGCGAGCGTCGCCGACGCATTGACGACTTCCGGGCGCGCCGCACCCGTGTTCTGACCAACTATGGCGTTCTCACCCAGGGCTTCGACGCCCCTGCCACCCGTGCGGTCGTCGTCGCTCGTCCCGTGTACAGCCCCAACGTGTACCAGCAGATGATCGGGCGCGGTCTGCGAGGCCCCCTCAACGGTGGTGAGAAGACCTGCCTGATCCTCAACGTCCGGGACAACGTCGAGAACTTCGACTCTGCCCTCGCGTTCACTCAGTTCGAGCACCTGTGGAGCAGCAAGTGACCGATCCCTACGGCGACAGCCCTCCGCTCACCGACGAGCAGCGGGCCGTCGTCGGCCTCCCCTGGAACACCCGCCTCCTGGTCACCGCGGGGGCAGGCTCCGGTAAGACTCACACGGTGGTCCGGCGCCTCGACGCCCTGGTGGGAAACGAGGATCCAGACGAGGCGCTGGAGGCGGGCGAGATACTCGTCCTGAGTTTCTCCCGCGCCGCAGTCCGTGAACTGCGGGACCGGATCGCCCGACACGGCGAGCGGGCCCGCAGGGTGCGGGTCCAGACCTTCGACTCGTGGGCGTACCAGTTGCTGGTACAGGGCTACCCCGACGAGGAGTGGGCGGCCCGCGCCTTCGACGAGCGCATCCGTGCGGCCACGGGCGCAATCGAGAAGGGCGCGGTGGAGGCCGGTGAGCTGGGTGCTCCTGCGCATGTGGTCATCGACGAGGCACAGGACCTGGTGGGCGACCGTCGGGACCTGGTGGAGACGTTGCTCGACCGCTTCCAGCGTTCCTGTGGCTTCACCGTGGTCGGCGACTCCGCTCAGGGGATCTACGGCTTCCAGATCGAAGACCCGACCGAGCGAGCTGGGGAGGCGGATCGGTTCTTCGCCTGGCTGCGAACCTCCTACGACGACCTCGTCGAGCTCAGCCTGACCGAGAACTTTCGCGCGAAGAGCCCTGAGGCTCGTACCGCCCTTGGCCGCGGCCCCCGCCTGCAGAACCTGGCAGTCTCCCCGGACGGCCAGGAGGCCGCGGCCTCGATGCTCCATGCCGAGCTGCGCGACCGGCTTCTCGACCTGCCGAACCTCGGTGAGCTGGCCGACGGGTTCGCGCTGGACGCCTTGAAGGCGTTCCCCGACACCTGCGCGATCCTGACCCGCGACAACCGTCAGGCGCTCGCTGTGTCGGAACTCCTGCACGAGCACGGGGTGGAGCACGCGCTGAAGCGTTCGCTGCAGGACCGACCCGTGCCCTACTGGGTCGCCAAACTGCTGTCCCAGGCCGAAACGTTGACACTCACTGAGGCTCGCTTCAAGGAGCTGCTCGCACAGATCCCGTTGCCTCCGGGAGTGGAGCCCGAGCGATGCTGGCGGTCGCTTCGTGCGGCGACCCGGCGCACCGGCCGCGGCCTCGTCGACGTCACCGCCGTGGGGCGTCTGGTGCGCGAGGGGCGCTTCCCCGACGAACTCGGTGACCCGGAGACGGCTCGGTTGACCGTTTCGACGGTGCACCGGGCCAAGGGCCTGGAGTACGACCGAGTGGTGCTGCTGTCGCCCCCTTCCATCGCCGAGTTGCAGAAGGCTCACGAGGACCTCGACGTGCCGGCTGAGGCGCGAGCCCTCTACGTGGCCATGACGCGGGCGCGCGAGGACCTCTACCACGTGGCTGGCCCTGACACCTCCCGCATACGACGCCACCGCCCCACCAGCCGTTGGTACCTGGGTGGTTGGAAGAAGTACGAGCGCTACGGGATCCAGGTCGGTCCTGGAGACGTCCACCGCGACGAGCCTCCTGGATCGCGCAACACAGACACGTCCTCGGTCGAGACGCAGACCTACCTGCTGGAGCACGCCCGTCCGGGGGACGCGGTGACGCTTCGGATGCGTCATCCGCTTCCCGTCGGGCCGGACCAGAGCCCGCCGTACGACCTACTCCACCGTGACCGAGTCATCGGCGAGGCCTCTGAGCGCTTTCGCCGAGACCTGTACGCGGTAGAGATGATCTCCCGCTCGTGGGATGTCACATGGCCCAACGAGATCGTCGGCCTTCGGGTGGACATGCTGGAGACGGTCGCGGGCAGCACGGCAGCCGGGGCCAACGCCGGGCTCGGCGGCAACGGGGTGTGGATCGCCCCTCGGATCACTGGAATCGGAAGGTATCGACGCGGCGAACGCGCCGGGGAGGAACAGGGATGACGCACGGGAACAACCCGCACGCCGAGCACTACCGGGTCCGCGAGGAACTGGTGGCCCGGCTGCGCCGCGAACTCCTCGGACCGGACGTCATGGCGGGCGACGATCCGGTCGAGGTCCTCACGCAGGACGCTCCGATCACCCGGTACCCGATCGGTGTGCTATTCCCGAGCCCTGCCGACCGCGAGGCCCACCGCCGTCTGTCGGAGGACGCCGCCGAGGAGGAGGGGTTGGACGAGGCCCCGCTGCTCAGCACCGATGACCACGAGGAGACCGGCGGCTCCGTCGAACCGCCGGTCTCCGGCGATCGCCGCCCGTCCGCCATGGGACTCACGTTCGCCGTGACGCCCGAGGCCAGCCCTGAGATCGTGATCTCCGCACAAGCCGCGATGTACGACCCCGTGGATGCTGAAGGCCGGCCGGTGTCCGCCCGACGGGCGGATGCCAGAACCACGGTCGGCCAGCGCGAGCATTGGCGACGCCGAGAACTGGCACTGCCGGACACACTGGTCGACGTCACACAGCCCGGGGTTCTCGAACCCGCCCCTGTGCTCGCCGACAACGTCAAGCTGCACGTCCTTGTACGGCCGGCCAACGCCTCCTCCGGCACCGTCACCGTCACCGTCACTCTGATCAACACGCACGTCGTGGGCGAGCGGGAGCTCCAGGACGCGTTCGCCCTGTTCCAGCCCGGCCTCACAGTCCGCGCGGCCAACGGCGCGTCGGCCTTCGTCGAGCGCCCCGCCGCCCTGTCCGCCGTCGACGAAGAGCTGGCCACCAGCCGCCTGCTGTACCGCCACGCTCCCACCTTCGCCGTGGGGCACGGCTGCTCCGCCCACTGGGACTGGACGCCACCGCCGGTCGGTCTGACCGACATAGAGCGTGCGGCGATCAGCGAGATTCGCTCCGAGTTCCTGCCCACTCACGAGGTACTGCTGACCGACTCCAACCCGGAGATCGACAGCTCGGCTCTCGGCATGCTCGGACTCGCCGAGCGCCCTGATGCCGAAGTGCTCGCCGCGCTGCAGGGGTTGGCCCGCGGCTACGAGCAGTGGATCGAGGCCAAGGCCGCGGAGGCCGCCGCCCTCGTCGGGACTCTCTACGAGGAACCCGCGCACGCCCAGCTCGACGCCTGTCGTGAGGCCCTCGGTCGGATGCGCGAGGGCATCGGGATCCTGTCGGACACACCGGAGGTCATGGAGGCCTTCCGAATGGCCAACCGGGCCATGGCTGAGCAGCGGGCGCGCAGCGCCTGGGTGAAGAACGGACGAGAGGGCACCCCGGATCTGTCGGAGCAGCGCTGGCGGCCGTTCCAGATCGCGTTCATGCTCCTGTGCCTGTGCGGCATCGACGATCCGAACCACGCGGACCGCAAGGTCTCGGATCTGCTGTGGTTCCCCACCGGCGGCGGCAAGACCGAGGCCTATCTCGGTCTGATCGCGTTCACCACGTTTCTGCGCCGGCTGCGCCGCGGAGCCGACGGCGGAGGCGTCACCGTGCTGATGCGATACACGCTGCGGCTGCTCACCCTCCAGCAGTTCGAGCGCGCCACGATCCTCATGTGCGCGATGGAGCTGATGCGCCGGGCGGCGCCCGACCGGCTCGGCGAAGAGGGCATCTCGATCGGTATGTGGGTCGGCAAGTCGGCCACCCCGAACGACTTGAAGACGGCTGGAGAGAAACTGCTCAAACTGCGCGGAGGCCAGAGTCTGCAGACCGAGAACCCCGTGCAGTTGCATGCCTGCCCCTGGTGCGGCACGGCACTGGACGCCCACCACTACTCAGTGGACGAGGACGATGTCCGTATGGACGTTCGCTGCCCGGGTGACGACTGCGACTTCGCGTCCGGTCTGCCGGTGCACCTGGTGGACCAGACCGTTTACAAGGCCCGCCCGACCCTCGTCATCGCCACAGTCGACAAGTTCGCCTCCATGCCGTGGCGCGAGCAGACGGCCGCGCTCTTCAACCGGGACCGGCTCGGCGATGCGACTCCGCCCCCTGAACTGATCGTCCAGGACGAACTTCACCTGATCTCCGGACCGTTGGGCACTCTGACAGGCTTGTACGAAACGGCCGTCGACGCCCTCGCCGATCGACCAAAGGTGATCGCCTCGACGGCGACCATCCGTCGCGCCGCCAAGCAGGGCCGAAATCTCTTCGATCGGAAAGTGCACCAGTTCCCGCCGGCCGGTCTGGACGCGCGTGACTCCTGGTTCGCTGTGGAGACCGACCGCACGACGAAGGCCAGTCGCCGCTATGTAGGTCTGCTCGCTCCCGGAACCAGTCAGTCGACGCTTCTCATCCGCACGTATGCGGCACTGCTCCACCAGGCCATGCGCGCGGACACCAGCGACAAGGTCCGGGACGCGTACTGGACCCTGGTCGGCTACTTCAACAGCCTCCGTCTGCTGTCGGCTGCCGAACTCCAGGTGAACGACGACGTCGAGGACTATCTGCGGCTGCTCGCTGATCGCGACGGCACAGAAGTCCGACTCTCCAACCGCTACTCGGAACTGACGAGCCGGGTTGACGCCAGCGTGATCCCCGCCCGGCTGAAGGAGATCGAGAAGCGCTACCCGGATCCCGACGTCCGCGACGTCCTCCTCGCCACCAACATGATCGCCGTCGGCGTCGACGTCGACCGTCTCGGCCTGATGGCGGTGATGGGCCAGCCCCAGACCACAGCCGAGTACATCCAGGCAACCAGCCGCGTGGGTCGCGCCCATCCGGGTCTAGTCGCCGTGATGCTCAACTCGGCGCGGTCCCGGGACCGTTCGCATTACGAGAACTTCCTGCACTTCCACTCCGCGCTCTATCGCGAGGTGGAGTCGACGTCCGTCACGCCGTTCTCCGCGCGGTCGCGCGACCGCGGACTGCACGCCGTAGTCGTAGCCCTGACCCGGATCCTCATCCCGGAGGCCCGGGAGAACCAGGCCGCAGGTCGGATCGACGCGTACGTGCATCGCCTGTACGCCGAGATCAAGCCGTTGTTGATGAAGCGTGTCGCCCAGATCGCCTCCGAAGAGGAGCAAGACACCTCTGACGCCTTCGACGAATTCGTCGAGTGGTGGCAAGCAGCGGCCAACGCGCGCGGCGGGCTGCTGTACGAGCCCCGTCGTGGCAGTCCAACCCCGGCCCTACTCAAACCGTACGACGACGAATCCGAGGGCTCCGACGCCTGGCCCACCCTATGGAGCCTGCGCGACGTCGACGCCGAGTCCGCTCTCTTCCTGGAGGCTTCCCGATGACCCCGCCCCCCGCGCGGCGCCTGCGTCGCACCCCCGGCAGCTCGGCCGCGCCCCGCCTCACTTTCCCCCGTCGCGGTTCGGTCCGCCGCTCCCAGATGATCACCACATACGGCGTAGGGTCGCTGATCGCCGTCGACAACGAGTCGTTCATCGTCTCCGGCCTCGACGATGCCCACCGAAGCTGGTCTCTCGACGAAGCACCCATCGTCCACGAGCACCGGCTTGCCCGAGCCCTGGGCGTGAGCCACTTCCGGCTGCCTCCGGCCTCCGAAGACACCAGTAAGGACGGTGTACGCGTCCGGCGCTTCCCAATGTGGCACTCGTGCCCGAAGTGCCAGGCTCTGCAGCACGTACGGGACTTCAACCCGCCCGTAGGCAAGAACGTTTGCACGGACTGTGACGACGAGCCGCTCGTGCCGTCCCGATTCGTCGTGGCCTGCGAGGACGGGCACCTCGACGACTTCCCCTACTGGAAGTGGCTGCATCGCAAGAACCGGGACGAAGGCGTGACCGGGCGCTGCGGTGGTCAGTTGGCCATGCGTTTCTCCGGGCAGAGCGCCTCACTGCGTTCCATCCTCATCTCGTGCTCCTGCGGCGTGCTGGAGGTGTCGATGGAGGGCGCCTTCCGCCGCTCGGCCCTGACCGACCTCGGGGTGCGCTGCGAGGGCAGGCGGCCCTGGCTCAGGGACGCTCCTGTCGAGTTCTGCACGCAGGCGCCACGCACGCTCCAGCGCGGTTCGTCGGCAGTCTGGCAGCCGGTGCTGAAGTCCGCCCTGTCCATCCCTCCGTGGAGCGACGGTCTCGCCGACAAGCTCTCGGACCATTGGGAAAATCTGCGTTCGTACTCGTCCCGTGCGGAGATCGAGATCTATCTCAAGGGAGCGTTCAGGGGCGACGACTCAATCTCAGTCGACGCCGTCATCGAGCTGCTGGAGGCCGAGCAGGAGGAAGACCCGACCCAAGAAGGTGATTCGGGCTATGCGGCGGTGAGCCGCTACCAGGCCCTGCGGCGCCAGGAGTACGAGCGTCTCTGTTCTGGCAACGCCCTTCGGGACAAGGGACGCGAGGAGCAGTTCATCTGTGAGCCGCCCGTGTCGGACCCCGCGGTCCTCGCTCCCCTCGGCGTCGGCCAGCCGATGCTGGTCAAGCGCCTGCGCGAGGTGCGGGCGCTCAAGGCGTTCACCCGCATCGCGGACCCGGAATCGAGCTCCGAGGGCCACGAAGCGCCTCTCTCCCTCACGCCGACTGACTGGCTCCCTGCCATGGAGGTGCACGGCGAGGGCGTCTTCGTACGCCTCGACGAGAACCGGCTGGACGACTGGGCCGAGTCGGTCGCGGTGGCGGCCCGCGTCGAGCTCATACGCACCAACCACGACCGCATGCTGAGGGAGCGGGCCTCCGACCCCGCCGACGTGCCTTCCTCACCCGCCACGCCCCAAATGGTGCTGCTGCACACCCTGGCGCACGCGCTGATCAACGAATGGAGTCTGGACGCCGGTTACCCGGCCGGGGCACTGCGCGAGCGGCTGTACACGGACGCGACCATGGCCGGCTTCCTCGTCTACACGGCGACCAGCGACTCCGCGGGCAGTCTCGGCGGCGTAGTGGCCCAGGGTGAGCCCGACCGCCTCGCGGAGGCGCTTGGCTCGGCACTGCGACGTGCCACCTGGTGCTCCGCCGACCCGCTGTGTGTCGAGGCACGGTCCTCCGGTGCCGGAGGCGCGAACCGTGCCGCGTGTCATGCCTGCGTGATGCTCCCCGAGACGAGCTGCGAACACAACAACATCCTGCTCGATCGCGCGCTGCTCGTCGGGACCCCGGACAACCCCCGTCTGGGCTTCTTCGCGGACATGCTCGCCGACTGACCGCGGTCCGGCCGAGTGTCGCCGACACAGATCGACGGCACTCGCATCGCCGATGCCTCGGTGGTGGCGGGGACCGGAGCGGTAACCGGCGCTCCGTTTCCAGTTCCCGCCGCCATAGCCGCGGACGCGGTGGCGCAGCGAGCAGTGGCTTGTCGCCCTGATGCAGGCCCGCCCTCCCAGGGCAGGTACCTAGCGGTCTGCACGATGCACTTCTGCTCACCACACACGAGGACGTCTCAGTGGGTTCGCCGTCAGGCAGTCGATGTGCCTGAGACCCCGTCGCCGCACCTTTCCAGGTCAGCGTCGTATCGGGTCTGAGCACGATCCAGGGCCTCGTCCACGTCGCAGCCGTGTGCACGAAGCCAGTGCAGGAAGTCCGTGATGACTGTGATCACAGAGTCCTCGGCCACGGCCCTTCCTAGTCTTCCCGGGCCAGGCCGGAGCGGCGGTTCGACACCCGAGTAGAGCTCCAGCAAGGCCTCCGCCCGCCGCACGCCGGGGCCTTCCACATGGCCGTTCGGCGACGTGAGCCCAGTCACCAGCTCACACCACGTGACCTTCCGGTCGAGACGGAGCTGGACGCCCCAGCGAGCGGCGACGGCGTCGACGAGGGCCATGCCTCGCCCTCCCTCCGATTCGACGTTCGCGTCGAGGAGGGTAGGCAGGGCGCGTGTATCGGGATCGTGGACCTCGATACGCAGACGCACCCCGTTCATCGACACCGCGAGCGTGGCCGGAGTCCCGGGACCGACGTGCGTGATGACGTTGGACGCCAACTCACTCACACAGAGCTGCGCTTCGTCGGTGAGCTCGTGCAAGCCCCAGATGCACAGATGCAGTCGCATGATCCGACGCAGGGCAGCCACTTCTGTCGGCTCGGCCGTGAAGGCAAGGTCCCACGGTTTGCGCGTCATGCACGCTTCCTGTCCCACGAAAACCCCTCTCGTCGCAGGTGACACCCCGGCAAGCCACTCACTGTCACGAGGCATCACGATGAGTTGCGTTGCCCTCAGAGTGCAGCCGGCGGATCCCTTCGTGCAATGTGCACGGCGAGATTCCCACTTCCGAGTGATTGGCAAGCACACCCCTTGGCGTGAGACTGAACGCCCGCTATCCGAAACGGGGTTGATATGGCCGGATCACCTACGGCACGCCGTCGCCGCCTCTCGTACGAGCTGAAGAAGCTCCGTGAGCAGGCCACTCTCACCTGCGCCCAGGTCGGCGCGGCGCTGGACTGGAGCGGTTCCAAGGTGAACCGCATGGAGACGGGCAGCGGCCGGGTGCAGCCGTCGGACATCGACGCCCTCTGCCGCTTCTACGACACCAGCGACGAACTGCGCGAGTTCCTCAAGTCACTCGCCCGGCAGGCCAAGGTGCGCGGATGGTGGCAGGTCCACGGCTCGGGTGTTCCGGAATGGTTCAACATCTACATCGGCCTGGAACAGGAGGCCTCCACCTTCCGCCAGTACCAGTGCGAATTGGTACCCGGCCTCATGCAGACCCACGCGTACACGTCCGAGCTCCACAAGACCGGCGCGCACATGTCCGCCGAGGACATCGACAGGGCCGTACGAGTGCGCATGGAGCGTCAAGCCCTGCTGAAGCAGCCCGACGCCCCCGAAGCCTGGTTCATCGTGAACGAGGGCGCTCTGCGCAATGTCATCGGGGACCGTGCACTGATGCGTGAGCAGATCGAACACGTCCTGAGCGCCGCCCAGTTGCCCGCCGTGACCCTTCAGGTCCTCCCGTTCGACTCCGGTACCTATCCGGCCACGGGCTCATTCACCATGCTGGGCTTTCCCGCGCAGGAGGATCCCGACATCGTCTATCGGGACGGCATCACCGATGCCGTCTACCTTGAGGGCGAGCATCATGTTCGTGAGTACACCCGAGCGTTCGACGGTCTGCGTGCCGCCGCCCTGAGCCCTCAGCGTTCGGCCCACCTGATCGAAACAGTCCTGAAGGAATACGCAAGGTGAGCATTGCAGCGCCCAGCGAGAACAGCCGTCCGACGTGGTTCACGTCGTCGTACAGCAACGGTGCGGGAGGGGAGTGCGTCGAGTGCGCGCTGATGGATGACCGGGCTCTGGTTCGTGACTCGAAGAGGGTGGGAGGGGCTGAGCTCGCTGTGCGAAGCGGGGCCTGGTTCTCGTTCATAGGTGCCGTGAAGCGTGGCACCACGGGCTGACGTCACCCGAGGGATCCCTCGTCGCCTCTTCGTCGGAGTTGCTTGCGCGCAATCGCAGGTCGGCGTTCAGTAGGCGCAATCTGCCGCAATTCTCGAGCGCGCCCGAGACGACACACTCATCCTGGATCTCCAACCGCCGCAGACGGAGGGCCACGTGACGCTCAGGTTCATCGGCACGACCAGCGACGACGGTGACTGCCCCACCCTGTACGACATCGAGGAAACGGACGAGATCCTTGTCCAGGGCGAGCGGGAGACCGACCCGGAGCACCTGGTCCAATTGCGGGACGTGAAGGAGTCGGAGACCTTCGTTCGCGTCCCCCGCAGCCTGCTGACCCGCTACGCGCCCAGGAGTGACGCCCCCGAACTCCAGCCGTTCGCCTCCGTCTCCGGTCTCTTCCGGGACTTCAAGCACACCGCTTGGCGGCTGGAGACGCGCCGAGGCTATGCCTCCGACCGCAACAGTCCCAAGTGGGCCCGGTTCCTCGCGGGAGAGGACATCTCTCGCGACCGGGACAACGCGTGGCGGGAAAACGTCCGCGCGCAGACAGCTCAGGGCAAGCGGTTCGAGCGCGTACGCCTGGTCGACGAATCCCCGACTCAAGGACAGGAGTTTCTTCTGGCGAGCGCGCCAGGCAACGTCGCCGCGGGCGAGGACATCCGCAATTTGACCCGCGCCCAGGCTCAGGAACTTCGGTTGCCCGACTACGACTTCTGGCTCTTCGACGCGAAGATCCTCGCCCGTTTTGCCTTCGACGACGAGGACACCACCCTGGGCGTGTACGTCACCGAAGACCCCGCCGAAGTCCTGGCCGCCTGCCAGGCCCGGGACGCCGCCTGGCACCATGCCGTCCGTACCCAAGAGTTCGCCGGACGGGTACGTTCGCCCATGTGAGCACGGACTACCAGACCGCCAGAGAGGCCCTCGGCGCGAGGCTGCGCGAGCTGCGCGCCGAGGCCGGTCTCGAAGGCAGGGTTCTTGCCGCCAAGCTCGGCTGTCAGCCCTCCAAAGTCTCCCGGCTCCAGAACGGCAAGCAGACCCCGACCGCAGCCGATCTGACCGCGTGGGCGCTGGCTTGTGGCCGGCCGGATGCCGAGGCTGAACTTCGTGGCCTGCGGGCCGGGCTGGAGATGAAGCAGCGACACCGCTCCTGGCGGCGGCAGCTGGCAGGCGGACACCGTGGTCGTCAGGAGATCGCCGTCCGGCAGACCGAGGACACGAAGGCGATCCGCGGGCTTGAGGTGTCCCGCGTTCCGGGGCTGTTCCAGACGCCGCAGTACGCGCGCGTCATCTTCGACACCAACGCGGAGTTCCGGGGGATCACACCGACCACCGAGGCCGCCGTCGAGGCCCGGATGCGCCGCCAAGAGGCGCTGTACGACCCGGAGAAGTCGTTCCGGTTCCTCGTGTGCGAGGCGGCGCTGTACCACCGCTCATGTCCTGCGGACGTGATGGCCGAGCAACTGGATCGGCTGTACAACCTGGTGGGGCAGCGCCGGATCGAACTTGGCATCCTGCCCTTCGGTGCGCAGCTACGCCGTACGGCCCCGCACGCCTTCTGGATCTACGACCGGCGGTTGGTCATCGTCGAAACGATCAGCGAAGAGTTGTGGCTCAACGGCGAGGAGGACATCCAGTTGTACGAGCGTGCATGGGACTGGCTGGCGGAGTCCGCGGAGTACGGTGCGCCTGCCCGCCGTCTGATCGGCCGGGCGAGAGCGTCATTGGATCTCCCGTAGGCAATCCGCCGCAAGCGCCATACCCGCAGACGCAATCACGCGCAATCGCCACGCAGGCGCACAATTGCGCCGCCTAGCGTCCTCGTCATGGCCAACAAACCCGCCCGGTCCACCCGGGAGGCAGGCCAGGACTGGCTCCTGGCCTGCGTTCGAAATCCCACTGACGTGCGTCGCGCATGGGCCGCCGAGGAGCTCGCCCGAATTCCGAGCGGCGAGCACTGGCGCGTAGCGGAGGGGCCACTGATCCCGTCTCTCGGGGCCATGAAGCACCTGGGCAGTCGGCGGCTCGGTCCCGTCCTGGTGGACGTGGCAGCGGGACGGGCCTGGTGGCTTCTGCCTGCGAGCCTCCGTCACGAACTGGATGGCGTGCCCCAACTGGCTGTGCACCCGCCAGGCTGGCTGCTCGTCAGTCCGCCCGTCCTGTACGCGATCGGCGACCGCGGATGGCTGGAACACCCGGACGGCTCCGGCCGCCTCACCGACCCCACGGCGCTCGGCGTCGCGTTCGGTGTGGGTGGACGACGTCCCGCGGAGGCACTCGTATGACGACCACTACGACCTCCGCAGATACGGCGGCCGATGAGCCAGATACGCCGCCGCTCGGCGAGCTTCTCGTACGATCAGCGGTCGGCCTCCGCGAACGCATCGCGGTGCAGGCCCTCCTCGAAGAGGAAGAACTCCTCGCCCGGGACAACTTCCGCAGCGCGCTCGTGACGAAGCGCGACGGTGTCATGACCTGCCGGTGGGAGGGCGTTGCGCAGCGTCTCTACACCCTCGGGCTAAACGACGGCGAGCGCACGTTCCTGGGGCTGGTGCTGTCGATCGTGGGTATGCGGCAAAGCTCCCTCGCTGCCGTGCAGTACCTCGATGAGCGGCGCTTCAAGATCGTGCTACAGGCAATGATCCGGTTGGCCGGCACCGACTGGATCGCGATCGGCATGCGGCTGTGAGCCTTCGTCGACCGTCGGCTTGATCTTGCTCTCCCCGTTTCCCGCTGCGTATGGGCCTTCCCCATGCCGCGCGGCAGGTGCAAGTCCCCCTCCCAAAGCACGTGGCAGGCAGGCGGCACTCCAGGAGATGAGTGCCCGAAGGTCCTCCGGCTGAGAGGTGAACTCGTGCTCCACACAACCCTGTTACTCCCCGACAAGCCCTACATCCAGACCCGCCCGACGGACACCGCAAACGCGAAGGAGCTCACCCGATGACCCCCACCGCCGTCGCCGCCAAGCCCCGTACCGGCCGTTCCCTCGTCGCCGACACGGAGTTCGAGACTCTCGCCGCGTTCTGCGCCGGCGAGTACGGCCTGGAACGGTGTGTCGCCGAGCGGGTCGTCGACCAGGCCCTCGCCCTCGTCTTCGTCATGGGGAGCAGTGGTGACGGGGCGAGCATGGCGCCGTCGCAGCAGGTCGATCCCGGCTGGCACACGCTCATCCTGCACACCGGGTGGTACGCCGACTGGTGCGAGCGTAGCTTCGGCTACTTCCTGCACCACCAGCCCAACGCCAGGGTCCGCACACGTGGGCTGATGGTCGACGTCGTGGGCCGGTTGCGTACCGCCGGGTTCGAGGTCGACGAACGGCTGTGGGGCACGGCCGCCGAATGCAACCCACC
>NZ_JBITCT010000041.1:31477-103176 GCF_044453465.1 Streptomyces sp. NPDC051677 | reverse complement strand
ACATTCCGAACCCGGAAGCTAAGCCTTACAGCGCCGATGGTACTGCAGGGGGGACCCTGTGGGAGAGTAGGACACCGCCGAACAAATATTGAAAAAGGCCCACACCGTAAATCGGTGTGGGCCTTTTTGCGTTCAGGACTCGTTTAGGGTCGAGTCATGCGCTACGACTTGGTGATCTTCGACAACGACGGCGTCCTCGTGGACAGTGAGCCGATCTCCAACAGGCTGCTGGCCGCCTATCTGTCCGAGCTCGGGCACCCCACCTCCTACGAGGAATCCATCCGGGACTACATGGGATCCGCCATGCACCGGATCCACGAGCTGGTCGAGGAGCGCACGGGGGAACGGTTGCCGGCGGAGTTCGACGACACGTTCCACCGGCGGGTGTTCGCGGCTTTCGAGCGGGAACTGGAGCCCGTGGCGGGTGCGGTGGACGTCCTCGCGAAGCTGGCCGCCGACGGGGTGCCGTACTGCGTGGCCTCGTCGGGGAGTCATGAGCGGATTCGGGTGGGGCATCGGACGACAGGGCTGGACCGATGGTTCGAGGACGCCCGCATCTTCAGCTCACAGGACGTGGGCAAGGGGAAGCCGGCCCCTGATCTGTTCCTGTACGCGGCCCAGCGGATGGGAGTGGCGCCAGGGCGGTGTGTGGTCGTGGAGGACAGCCCGCTGGGCGTGCAGGCGGCTGTGGCGGCCGGGATGGACGTCCTCGGGTTCACGGCGATGACTCCGGCCGCGAAGCTCGCAGGAGCCACTCAACTCTTCACCGACATGGGCGAGTTGGCTGACCTGCTGATCTGACGGACGATCGGGTGGCGGGCTGACATTTGTCATGCGTAGCTCCGGACGTTCGTTTCTACTGGGAGACCCCTCCCGGCGGCGAAGCTGAGGACATGACGACGAACCAGCACAAGAAGCAGAACGCCTTCGCTCCGCTCCTCCTGGACGTGGCGGTGCCGCTCGGGTCGTACTACCTGTTCAAGGGTGCGTTCGGGATGAGCACCTTCGCCGCTCTCGCCTGGAGCAGCGTTGTGCCGGCCGGGCGGACCGTGTGGAGTGCGGTACGGGAGCGGACGCTCAACGGGCTGGCCGGGCTCATCCTCGTCGTCAACGTCGTCGGGCTGGTGCTCAGCTTCGTCTCCGGGGATCCGCGGCTGATGCTGGCCAAGGACAGCGGGATCAGCAGCACGGTCGGGATCGGGATCCTGGTCTCCGTGGCGCTGGGGCGGCCGATGATGACCGCCGGGCTCAAGCCGTTCCTGGTGAAGAGCGACGCGGTCAAGGAGGCCGCCTGGGAGCGGCTGGAGAGTGGTGTGGCGACCGCGTCCGCGGACTTCCGGCGGCGGGAGCGGGCCTTCTCCATCGTGTGGGGTGCGGTGCTGCTCGCCGAGTGCGTGCTGCGGGTTGTGGGGGCGTACACGGTGCCGGTGGACACCATGGTGTGGCTGGGGTCCGTGGTGATGGTGGTGGCGATCGGAATGGCGATCGTGGTCGGCGGGGCGCTCGGCGCCGGGCCGATGGAGGCGATGCTCCGTGCCGAAGTGAAGGCCGGGGAGGCAGGGGAGATCGGGGAGGCCGAGGGTGAAGCCCAGGTCGAGATGGCCGAGGTCGTCCTCGCCCGGTAACCCCGGTTGCCGCCGTGACGCCAGTGCCGCCGGGAAAGCTGAAGAGAATTCATCTTTGGCTGGATCTACCCACGAGTACGCAGGGGCCCTACGCTCGCCGCCATGACAGAAGTGCTGCGGCGCGGTAGGGCCTCTTTGGCGTTCAGCTTCTTCGCGCAGGGGGCCGCCTTTGCGCTGCTGGTGACGAGGATCCCGGCCATCCAGGACAGGTACGGGGTGTCGGACGGGCTGCTGCCCGTCTTCCTCGCCGCGGTGCCCGTCCTGGCCGGGGTCGGGAGCGTGACGACCGAGCAGCTGGTGAAGCGGATACCGCCCAGCCGGCTGCTGCGCTGGTCCCAGCCGGTCGTGCTGCTGGCGCTGCTCGGGGTCGGGGCGGGGCGCGGGATGGTCCAGCTGGGGGTGGCCCTGGCGGCGTTCGGGCTCGCCGTGGGGGCGCTGGACGCCTCGATGAACATGCTCGGGGTGAGTCTGCAGCGGGCGTACGGGCGCAGCATCATGCTGAGTCTCCATGCCGTGTACAGCCTGGGCGGGATCGTGGGGGCCTCGCTGGCGTGGGTGGGGGCGCACTGGCATCTCGCGTTGTGGGTGTCGTATCTGCCGGTGGTGGCCGTGCTGTTGCCGGCCGCGCTGGTGGGGAGCCGGTGGTATGTCGACGGGGTCGACCGGGGCGGCGAGGAAGGTGGGGCTGTCGAGGACGGCACGGCGGGAAGTGGCGGTGCGGCGGGGAGTGGCGGTGGGGGTGTCGTCTTCAAGGTTCTGCTGCCGTTGTGTCTGGTGATGTCCTTCGCCTATATCGGGGACTCGACCGTCTCCAACTGGAGTGCGAAGTATCTGCAGGACGTGCTGGGGAGCTCGGAGCAGCTGGCGACCGTCCCGTACAACATCTACATGGTGACCACGCTGGTCGGGCGGGCCATCGGGGACTTCGGGGTGCGGCGGTTCGGGGCGGCGGCTGTGGTGCGGGTGGGGGCGCTGGTGGCGGCCGGCGGGTTCGCGGTGGTGGCGGGCGCGCCCGGGGCCTGGGTGGGGATGCTCGGGTTCACGCTCGTCGGGCTGGGCCTGTGCGTGCTGGTGCCGCAGACGTTCGCGGCGGCGGGGCGGTTGTTCCCCGGGGCTTCGGATGCGGCGATCGCGCGCCTGAACATTTTCAACTACGTCGGCTTCTTGATCGGTTCGCCGTTGGTGGGGGCGCTGGGGGACGCCTGGACCTATCGGGGGGCGATGGTGGTGCCGATGGTGTTGGTGCTGGTGACGTTGGTGTACGCCCGGTCGTTCGCGGCTCAACCGGACCGATACGGTGGCGGGCATGAGCGGCCGCGCACAGCTGATGTGGGACGAGGCAGTAACGGGCTATGACTTCGGGCCCGAGCATCCGATGGATCCGGTCCGGCTGGATCTGACCCGGAGGCTGGTCGGCGCCCTGGGGCTCGACCGGGAGGTGGACGTCGTCACGGCGAAGCCCGCCGGGGAGTCGACGTTGCGGCTCGTGCACCGGCAGGACTACGTCGAGGCCGTGAAGGCGGCGTCGGCGGATCCGGGGGCGGCGGACCAGTCGTACGGGCTGGGGACGATGGACGATCCGGCCTTCGTGGGGATGCACGAAGTGTCCGCTCTCATCGCCGGGCTGTCGGTAGGGGCCGCGGAGGGCGTGTGGCGGGGGGAGGCGCTGCACGCGGTGAACTTCGCGGGCGGGCTGCACCATGCCATGCCGGGGGGTGCGTCGGGGTTCTGCATCTACAACGACGCGTCGTTGGCGATCGCCCGGCTGCTGGAACTGGGGGCCGAGCGGGTCGCGTACGTGGATGTGGACGTCCATCACGGGGACGGGGTGCAGGCGGCGTTCTGGGAGGACCCGCGGGTGCTGACGATCTCGTTGCACGAGCATCCCCGTACGTTGTTCCCGCAGACCGGGTGGCCGGAGGAGACCGGTGGGGAGGGGGCGGAGGGGTCGGCGGTGAACGTCGCTCTGCCGGCGGGGACCGGGGACGCGGGGTGGCTGCGGGCGTTCCACTCCGTGGTGCCGGAGCTGATCGCTGATTTTCGGCCCGATGTGCTGGTGACCCAGCACGGGGCCGACACACACTTCGAGGATCCGCTGGCTCATCTCGCGGTGTCTCTTGATGCGCAGCGGGCTGTGCAGGTGGCCTGTCATGAGCTGGCGCACGAGTACGCCGGGGGGAAGTGGGTCGCGTTGGGCGGGGGTGGATACGCGGTGGTGGATGTAGTGCCGCGGTCGTGGACGCACTTGGTGGGGGTGGCGGCGGGGGTGCCGGTGGCTCCGGAGACGGTGATTCCTGAGGGGTGGCGGCAGGAGGTCTTCGCTCGTACTCGGCAGTTGGGGCCGGTGCGGATGACTGATGGGCGGTGGCCGGTGCAGTGGGCCGGGTGGGAGGCGGGGTACGACCCTGCTGATCGGCTGGATCAGGCTGTGCTGGCTGCTCGGCGGGCGGTGTTTCCCCTGCGGGGGCTGCTGGCTTAGGGGTGCGTGGGCGGGAGGATCCCTTTTTCGCCCCCGCCGCCCCTACCCGTCCCATCCTCAGGGGGCTCTGCCCCCTGGACCCCCGTATCGGCCCTGAAGAGGCCTCGTCCTCAAACGCCGGACGGGCTGGAAGGCGCCGGACGGGCTGGAAGGCTTACGCCAACTGTGCGGTGTTCCCCTGTTTCCGTCCCGGTCCCCGCTTCCGTCCGTCAGCATCGCTGGCGTGTTGAGTTCCGGGGGGATTCGGGCGCATCTGATTGCTGCGCGGTTGGCCGGGGTGGTGGCGACCTCCCGTGAGGAGAGTCTGCGGAGTTATCGGCTCTTCGCCGCTCGGGACCCTCGGGTGTTGATCGGGCTTGATCCCGAATGGAGCTGGGGGCAGCGGGATCTGATCGCGTTGATGGCGGACAAGTGTGGGGTTTCGGCCGATCCTGGATGCGTGTCCGGGCATGATGTGATCGACCCCGGGCGGACGGTGGCCGCGCTCGACGCGTTCGCGGATCGGCTCGCCTCGGTAGCCCAGCGTGGTGCCGCCGTGCTGCTCGGCACCGGGCACCCGCATCGGTTGCTGGGGTTCTACGCCGCTCTTGCGGACGCTTTGTCGGCGGCGGGATGTGAAGTTCTCACCCCGGCGCAGGGTCACTGTGTCGACATAACGACCCGGTTCGGTCTACGCACGCACACCTTGGACTACGTACGGGGAGTCGCGGTCGTCCGGGAGGCCGGGGGTGAACGCGCCGGTTGTGCGACGGGTGTGCACAGTCATTCGCCGCTGCCGGTTCGGGTCGCCCTCGACGCGGCGGCCGAGGGGGCGGGGCGGCTGCCCGAGCTCGTCATCGGGGACCACGGGTGGGTCTGCGGGGCAGGTCAGCTGGGGTTCGAGGCCATCGGCCTGGCCGATACCGACGACCCCTCGCTGTTCGTCGGCGAGGCCGAGGGGGTGGTGTCCGTGGTCGTTCCACTTGATGACGGTGTGCGGTCGGGTTACTACAGGCCGCTTACCCGCTACGTACTCAATCGAGCGTGTCTGTCACAGTAGGCCTGCGATAGGTATGCGATGGGTGCACCTCTTCCCCACTCGCATCACCCGCCCCTACATTGGGGAGTGAGCACGCAGCGACGAAGAGTCACCGGAAGGGGAAGCCGGTGGCCGTCGAGTCGAGTGCGGAAGGTTCAGGTGTGTCATGGCTGCAGCTGGCGAGAGGCCTCTGAACGAGGTTCAGTTCCTTACCGTGGCGGAAGTCGCCTCGGTGATGCGAGTGTCGAAGATGACCGTGTACCGGCTGGTGCACAGTGGTCATCTGCCCGCGATCCGGGTGGGGCGGTCCTTCCGCGTCCCCGAGCAAGCGGTTCACGAGTACCTCCGCGAGAGCTATGTGGGGGTGGAAACCGCCTGACGACGGTGGGCCGGGGGGATCCTCAGGGCACTTCCGGATCTCCCCGATCCGCCTCGATTACGACCTCAGCGCTCGGGCGGGTAGGCTAGCCCCTCGTAGGTCGTATGGGCCCATGGCGCCCAGCACCGAGTGATGAGAAGTGAGCGAGGGTAGTCGTGGGCTCTGTTATCAAGAAGCGGCGCAAGCGGATGGCCAAGAAGAAGCACCGCAAGCTGCTCAAGCGCACGCGCGTTCAGCGTCGCAACAAGAAGTAAGCGCACGTCCTTACTTCTTCGCCGTCGCGAGCCGCGTAGGCGTGGTGTGGCCCCCCACTGTTCGTCGGTGGGGGGCCACCCGTATGTCCGGGTGTCGTGCGGTCGGTTGAACGCCGTGCGGACCTCTGGACTGGCACCATGGCTGATCTGGTCGTACGACCGAAGGCTGTCGTGTCGTCGTGCGTCGGGCGGTCATCACAGCGCAACATCGACCCGCTAAGTTGGCCCGCGGGCGGGGAACACGGCAGGCTGGCCGAGCAGTGACCGAGCGGTACCAGGATGGTTCCAGGGCGGTTCCAGGACGGAAGGAAGGCGCTGATCTTGGGGAAGATCGTGCTCGTTACCGGAGTGGCCCGTCAGTTGGGGGGCCGGTTCGTACGACGGATCCAGCGTGATCCACGGGTCGACCGGGTGATCGCCGTGGACGCGGTGCCGCCCGAGCACCATCTCGGGGGCGCCGACTTCATCCAGGCCGACATCCGGCAGCCCACCATCGCGCGGGTTCTCGCCGAGACCGGCGCCGACACGGTCGTCCACCTGGACGTGACGGCGACGGCGCTGGGCAGTGGCAGCCGGACCACGGTCAAGGAGACCAACGTCATCGGCACCATGCAGCTGCTGGGCGCCTGTCAGAAGTCGCCGAGCGTGAAGCGACTGGTCGTCAAGTCCTCCACCAACGTGTACGGGTCCGCGCCGCGTGATCCCGCCGTGTTCACCGAGACGACCCCGCCCAAGTCGCTGCCCAGCGGCGGCTTCGCCAAGGACGCCGTGGAGGTCGAGGGGTATGTGCGCGGGTTCGCCCGGCGGCGGCCCGACGTCGCCGTGTGCGTGCTGCGGTTCGCCAACATCCTGGGGCCGACCGCCGAGACGCCGCTTGCCTCGTACTTCTCGCTGCCCGTGCTGCCCACCGTGTTCGGCTACGACCCGCGGCTGCAGTTCGCGCACGAGGACGACGTGATCGACGTGCTGCGGATCGCCTCGCACGAGCCGGAGCGCGGCACGCTCAACAGCGGCACCTTCAACATCGCCGGGGACGGGGTGCTGTTGCTGTCGCAGTGCTCGCGGCGGCTCGGGCGGCCCACCGTGCCGCTGCTGCTGCCCGCCGTCACCTGGGCGGGGTCCCTGGTGCGTACGCTGGGCATGACGGACTTCTCGCCCGAGCAGATCCGGCTGCTCACCCACGGCCGGGTCGTGTCGACGGACCAGATGCGCGAGACGCTGGGGTTCACGCCGCGGTACACGACGGCCGAGACCTTCGCGGACTTCGCGCGCAGTCACGGCCCCGGGCTCCTGCCGCCCGAGGCCGTCGCCGGGGCCGTGGACCGGATCGCCGCTCTGCCGCTGCCGGGCGGCGGGCACGCCCCGGCTCACCCCCCGACGCCGAGCGCCAACTGAGGAGCGCATCAACGATGGCGGACGCCAAGGTCATTCCGTTCGACGACGACCGGACCCGGGGAAGCGCCGTGGCGCGGCCGCCGCGGCGCCGGGGCATGGGGAGCCGGCGCAAGAACGGCGAGCCCGCGCCGGTCCGGGAGATCGGCGAGGCCGGTGAGGTCGGTGAGGTCCAGCCCCTGCCCACCAGGGCGGTTGGGCAGGATGATGTTCCTGTGACGGGTGCGGAACAGGCGCGTGAGGGCGGGGGCAGTGGCCTGGAGCGGCGGATCGCGGGCGGGCTGAACTTCCTGCGCCGGCGTCTCACGGGCGACTACGAGGTCGACGACTTCGGCTACGACGAGGAGCTGACCGACCAGGTCCTGATGTCCCTGTTGCGGCCGGTGTACGACAAGTACTTCCGGGTCGAGGTGAAGGGCATCGAGAACATCCCGGCCGAGGGGGGCGCGCTGATCGTCGCCAACCACTCCGGGACGCTGCCGTTGGACGGCCTGATGATGCAGGTCGCCGTCCACGACCACCACCCGGCGGACCGGCATCTGCGGCTGCTGGCCGCCGACCTCGTCTTCGTGCTGCCGGTCGTCAACGAGCTGGCCCGCAAGCTCGGGCACACCCTCGCGTGCGCGGAGGACGCCGAACGGCTGCTGGGCCAGGGCGAACTCGTCGGGGTGATGCCGGAGGGCTTCAAGGGCATCGGAAAGCCCTTCAGCGAGCGTTACAAGCTTCAGCGGTTCGGCCGGGGCGGCTTCGTCTCCACGGCCCTGCGCCAGGGCGCTCCGATCATCCCGTGCTCGATCGTCGGGGCGGAGGAGATCTACCCGATGATCGGCAACGCCAAGACCCTCGCCCGGGTCCTGGGCTTCCCGTACTTCCCGCTGACGCCGACCTTCCCGTGGCTGGGCCCGCTGGGCGCCGTTCCATTGCCGACGAAGTGGACGATCCAGTTCGGTGAGCCGATCCCGACGGACGGCTATCCGCCGGAGGCGGCGGAGGACCCGATGCTGATGTTCAACCTGACGGACCAGGTCCGCGAACAGATCCAGCACACCCTGTACAAGCTGCTGGTGCAGCGGCGATCGGTGTTCTTCTGACGGTTCCGGTGCTTTTCGTCGTCATGGCGGTGGGGGCGCTCCTCGTGAGAGGGGCGCCCCCACCGCCATGACGGACGGGCTTACTCCGCGTCCTCGCTGTCGATGCCCAGGCCTGGGAGGAGGCCTGGGAGGAGGGGCGGGAGGGTGACGTCGGGTTGGGTGCTGGGGAGGGCGGGGGTCGGGACGGTGGTGCCGGCGTCCTTCGGGGGGTCGAGGAGGCCGCCGGTGTTGCCGCCGAGCAGGCCGTCGTCGGTCGTGCCGGAGGTGGCCGACTTGCTGGGGCTGCCGGAGGTGCTGCCGCCGGTGCCGTCGGAGGTGCCCTGGCCGGTGCCGCCGGGGGTGGTCGAGCGGCCGGTGTCGGAGGCGCCGGGGGAGGTCGAGCCCGAGCCGTGGCGGGCGCCGCTGCCGCCCTGGGCGGGAGGCTGCGGGAGGAGGGACTGCAGCGGGGCGACCTCTTGGTCTATGGCTTCGAACACCGACGACACCTGCTGACTGACGTCCCCGAGCTGGACCGGCAGGCGGTCGCGGAGGGCGCCCCAGGCCTCGCGGTGTGAGCGGGAGAACGCGTCGAGGGCCTGGATGGGGCCCAGGGAGTTCGGGTCGCGTTCGTACGCCTCGTGGAGGAGGCGGTGGCCTTCCGTCGCGTCGTGCTGCATGCCGTTCAGGGCGCGGCGGATCTCGCCGAGGGACTCGTGGTCGAGGTCGCCGCTGCGGCCCCGTTCCATGAGCCGGCGGGCCTCGCTCAGCCGGGTGGAGGCCTGGTCGAGGTAGGTCCGCCCGCGTTCGTCGTCGCCGTCGGACAGGTAGTTGAGCTTGAAGTCCTCGATGCCGCGCTTCAGCCCGTAGAGCCCGTCACCGGGGAGGGCGTCGGAGCTCGCGGCGGCGACTCCGCCGAAGGCGCCCGCCGCGACGCCGACGCTGAGGCCTCCCGCGGTGAGGCCCTTGGCGAGGCGGGAACGCGGTCGGAACTTGCCCAACGGACTGGCCCGGTGCGTGCCCCTCGCCCGGTGGGAGCGTTGCTCCGGCACCGAAGGGTCCGCCGCCTCGCCTCCCGCGGTGCCCGCCTGCAGCATGGCCTCCATTGCGGCGACCAACTGGGCCCGCTGGACGACCTTGACCTCGGGATCGAGTTCCGGCTTGGGCAGCTCGGCGAGACTCGTGGCGAGGGCCAGGAGACGGCCCTGTCCGGTCTGGTCCGCAGCGGCCGGTGCCGGCGGTGATCCTTCGGTCTGCTCGGCCGCCGTGCCCTCGGGGGAACAGTCGGACTGCTCCTCCAAGGCCTGGGCGAAGGCGTTCGCCCGCCGGTGCGCCGATACGTTCGCGATCACTGGCGGCACCTCCTCTCGTCATGACGGTCGACTCCCTTGGGGTACTGAGGGTTGCACGCCCCGGGCCGATTCCACACGATCGAGTGATCGGGGTCGGCCGGGACGTGACCACAGGGAGCCTGTATCCCGCACAACGACTGGCGCGGCACTTGGGTTACGGACGGCTGGTGATCGGCTCGGGAAGGCAACGGACTTTCACTGAAGGTGAGTTGGGGATGACCGGCAGTGGGCTCCGGGCCGGTCCGGTCAGCGGGCGTCTTCCGGCAGGAGCCGGGCGAGGGTGCGGACGGCCCGGTACTGGAGCGTCTTGATGGCGCCCTCGTTCTTGCCCATCACGCGCGCGGTCTCGGCGACGGAGAGGCCCTGCAGGAAGCGCAGCGTCACGCACTCCTGCTGCTGTGGGTTGAGCCGCCGGACGGCGTCCAGGAGCGCGGCGTTGGAGAGGGACTCCAGGACGGAGTCCTCGGGCGAGCGCTCGACCTCGTTGGCGTCGAGCATCTCGCCGGTCGTCACCTCGAGCCGGAAGCGGCTCGACTTGAAGTGGTCGGCGACGAGGTTGCGGGCGATGGTGACCAGCCAGGCGCCGAAGTCGCGGCCCTGCCAGGTGAACGTTCCGATGCGGCGCAGGGCGCGCAGGAACGTCTCGCTGGTGAGGTCCTCGGCGGTCGCCTTGCCGCCCACCCGGTAGTAGATGTAGCGGTAGACCGTGTCGCTGTACTGGTCGTACAGGCGCCCGAACGCGTCGGCCTCGCCGGCCTGGGCGCGTTCGACGAGGTCCATCATCCGGGCGCTGTCGCTGTCGGCGGCCGGCCGACGGGCGGTGGCCGTGCCGGTCGCACGTCCCCGTCTGCCGACCGCGGCGGTGCCGTCGGCCAGTGCGTAGCACGGGCCGACGGGCGCGGCGGCGGCGAAGGCGGGGACGGCGTACGCGGTGGGGACGAAGCCGCGCAACAGGTCCTGGACCGTAGCGACCGTTGCGCGCAGCGTAGCCAGGCCCGAGGTGTCAACCCCGACGTGTGGGTACACGGGACTCCCAGAGGCAGAGCTTCCATCACGTGCAGTGCGGAACCGTTCACCCGTCGTAGCGACAGGAGGGGTACCGGATTGCGTCTGAGGAGAATAACGCTTCGTGCAGGCCCTGCTACACCGAGTTGCTCAAAACTTCGATTACGTCGCTTCTGTGGTTGATTGATGCCCTATCAAGTCGCGCGGAGTGAGCGGTTGTTGATCGGAAAGGATCGAGTTTCGGGGTGGTCTGGGGCGTGTTGTGGCTGTGCGCGGACAATGCGAATAGACGGCCGCCCTGGGGGGTACGACCGTCTATTGGCGCCGGCGCCGGCGCCGGCGCCAGCGCCGGCGTGGTGCGCGGTGGCTCGCTCGTCACCGCCGTCGCCGGTGCAGGGCGATCGCCGCCGCCGTGCCGCCCGCCACAGCGCCGACGCCGGCCGCCGCCGGGATGCCGACCTTCGCCGCCTTGCGGCCCGTGCGGTAGTCGCGCAGCCGCCAGTCGAGGTTGTGGGCGTGCCTGCGGAGCTTGGCGTCGGGGTTGATGGCGTAGGGGTGGCCGACGAGGGAGAGCATCGGGATGTCGTTGTGCGAGTCGCTGTAGGCGGCGCAGCGGGAGAGGTCCAGGTTCTCCGCCGCGGCCAGCGCGCGCACCGCCTCCGCCTTCGCGGGGCCGTGCAGGGGCTCGCCGACCAGCTTGCCCGTGTAGACGCCGTCGACCGACTCGGCGACCGTGCCCAGCGCGCCGGTGAGGCCGAGGCGGCGGGCGATCACCTGGGCGATCTCCACCGGGGCCGCGGTGACCAGCCACACCTTCTGGCCCGCGTCCAGGTGGGCCTGGGCCAGCGCCCGGGTGCCCGGCCAGATGCGCTCGGCCATGTACTCGTCGTAGATCTCCTCGCCGATCGACATCAGCTCGGCGACGCGATGGCCCTGCACGATGGAGAGCGCCGAGTCGCGGGCCTCCTGCATGTGTTCGGGGTCCTCGACGCCGGCCAGCCGGAACCACGCCTGCTGCCAGGCGAAGCGGGCCAGGTCGCGGGTCTCGAAGAACTTGCGTTTGTACAGGCCGCGGCCGAAGTGGAAGAGCGCGGCGCCCTGCATCACGGTGTTGTCGAGGTCGAAGAAGGCGGCGGCCATCGTGTCGCCGTGCACCGGGAACTGCGGTTCCCGGTCGGCGGTGTCCAGGGCTTCCTGGGACTCCAGGGCTTCCTGAGCTTCCTGGGTCGACTTGCGGGCTGCCTCCGCCGAGGCCTCGCCTGCCAACACGCTCCGCGCCGTGGCGGAGCGCCTACGGGGAGTGAGCCATCCTAGAGCGGCCATGGCGTGAGCATAGCCAGTCTGTTCGGTGGTTCCGGAGTCGAGAGGTTTGAAGGGTGTGAACTCTCCGCGACCGCACAGTTAAAGAGCGCGAGAATGGCCGACATGAGTCCCCTCTTTCGACGTAAGGCAGCCCCGCACGAGCGGGTGGTCACCCTCATCCGCAAGTCCGGCTGTCATCTGTGCGACGACGCGGAGCGCGTGATCGAGAAGGTCTGCACGGAACTCGGCGTGCCCTGGGAGCAGAAGGACATCGCCGAGGACCGCCGACTGCACGACCAGTACTGGGAGCAGATCCCCGTCGTCCTCGTGGACGGCAGGCAGCACACCTTCTGGCGGGTGGACGAGAGCCGCCTGCGCAAGGAGCTGGCCGGGTAGGAGGCGCAGGCGAGGCGCATGGCAACTGACCGAGCAGTACAAGGGCGGACCGAACGTCGCTTAGGATCGATGGCGGTTTTGTCTCGGGGGCGGGATTCACGAGGAGAGTGGCGGTTTTGCCCCCTGGAATGATGTGCGTGACCCCGGTCACGTTGGCCGGGCAAAACGGACACCATCTTTGTGCACGCGTTCACAAAGACATAGCCTGCTGTCGACGGGGCGGTCTGGGTACGTGTGACCGCCTGCAGCCCCGCTCTACCCGCAGGAGCACCGTGGCAACTGGCCGAACTCACCGACCGGCGACCCGTAGCCGAGGGATTCCCGAGGCCACCGTCGCCCGTCTTCCGCTGTACCTCCGCGCGCTGACCGGGCTGTCGGAGCGCTCGGTGCCCACGGTCTCCTCCGAGGAGCTCGCCGCCGCCGCGGGGGTCAACTCCGCGAAGCTGCGCAAGGACTTCTCTTACCTGGGTTCTTACGGAACGCGGGGTGTCGGCTACGACGTCGAGTACCTCGTCTACCAGATCTCCCGTGAGCTGGGCCTCACCCAGGACTGGCCGGTCGTCATCGTCGGCATCGGCAACCTCGGCGCGGCGCTCGCCAACTACGGCGGGTTCGCCTCGCGCGGCTTCCGGGTCGCGGCCCTCATCGACGCCGACCCGGCGATGTCCGGGAAGCAGGTAGCCGGGATCGCCGTGCAGCACAGCGACGGCCTGGAGAAGATCATCTCCGACAACGGCGTCTCCATCGGCGTCATCACCACCCCGCCCGGCGTCGCCCAGCAGGTGTGCGACCGGCTCGTGGCCGCCGGCGTCACCTCCATCCTGAACTTCGCGCCGACCGTGCTGACCGTCCCGGACGGCGTGGACGTGCGCAAGGTCGACCTCTCCATCGAGCTGCAGATCCTCGCCTTCCACGAGCAGCGCAAGGCCGGCGAGGAGGCCGCGGCGAGCGACAGCGCCGTACCCACCGCCGTCAGCCGCGACGACACCACCGACCAGGGGCCCGACGGGGACGTACCCGCCGTGATGCCGGCATGAGTCTCCTCGTCGTCGGACTGAGCCACCGCAGCGCTCCGGTGAGCGTGCTGGAGCGGGCCTCGCTGTCTGCGGACGCCCAGCTCAAGCTGCTCCAGGACACGGTCGCCGCCGAGCCGGCCGCCGAGGCCGCCGTCCTCGCCACCTGCAACCGCATCGAGCTGTACGCCGACGTGGACAAGTTCCACGCGGGCGTCGCCGAGCTGTCGACGCTGCTCGCCCAGCACAGCGGGGTCGGCCTGGAGGAGCTCACTCCTTATCTCTACGTGCACTACGAGGACCGCGCCGTCCACCACTTCTTCTCGGTGGCCTGCGGGCTGGACTCCATGGTCGTCGGCGAGGGCCAGATCCTCGGGCAGATCAAGGACGCGCTGGCCCGGGCGCAGGAGCTGCACACCGCCGGACGGCTGCTGAACGACCTGTTCCAGCAGGCCCTGCGGGTCGGCAAGCGCGCCCACTCCGAGACCGGCATCGACCGCGCCGGGCAGTCCCTGGTCACCTTCGGCCTGGAGCAGTTCGCCGCGGGCGCGGACGTGCGGGACTGGGCGCGCGGCAAGCGGGCCCTCGTCATCGGCGCCGGTTCCATGTCGTCGCTGGCCGCCGCCACCCTCGCGCGCGCCGGGGTCGCCGAGGTCGTCGTCGCCAACCGCACTCTCGACCGGGCGGAGCGGCTCGCCCAGATACTCACCGAGGCCGACGGCACGGACGTGGCGGCCCGCGCGGTACCGATGGAATCGGTGCCGGCCGAGCTGACACGTGCCGACGTGGCCGTCTCCTGTACCGGGGCGACAGGCCTGGTCCTGACGGCGGAAGCGGTCGCGACGGCCGTCGAGGGCCGCACGGGCGCGCCCGTCGCCTTCGCCGAGGACGCCGTGACCGCGGACGGGGACGTACGGCCGCTGCCGCCCGCCTCCGTCGGCTCCGACGAGAACTGCCCGCTCGGCCTGGCTCCCGCACCGCAGACCGCGGTACCGCAGGCCCCCGTCCAGCAGTCCGGTTTCTCCGTGATGGGGGAGGCGGCCGTGGCCGGCATGGACGCGGCGACGCTGGAGCAGCACGCCGCCTGGGTCGACAACGCGACCGTGGACCGGCGCCTCGCCACCCGCCGCACCCCCGAGGCCGACGCCGAGCTGATCAGCGCGCTCGCCGCGCTCGCCGCCACCGTCGGCCGCATCCCCGAGCGCCGCAGGCCCGAGCCCGTCGCCACGCCGGCGCGGCCCGAGCCCGTCCTCTTCCTGCTCGACCTGGCGATGCCGCGCGACGTCGACGCGGCCGCGCACCGGCTCGCCGGGGTACGGCTCGTCGACATCGAGTCGCTCGCGGAGGCCTCCGCCGACGCGCCGATGGCCGCCGACGTCGACCAGGTGCGGCGGATCGTCGCCGACGAGGTCGCCGCGTTCGGCGCCGCGCAGCGGGCCGCGCACATCACGCCGACCGTGGTCGCCCTGCGCGCCATGGCCGCCGACGTCGTCGCCGGCGAGATCGCCCGGCTCGACGGGCGGCTGCCGGGCCTGGACGACAAGCACCGCGCCGAGATCGCCCAGACCGTGAAGCGGGTCGTCGACAAGCTGCTGCACGCGCCGACCGTACGGGTCAAGCAGCTCGCGGCCGAGCCCGGCGGCGCCGGGTACGCGGACGCGCTGCGGACCCTGTTCGACCTCGACCCGGAGACGGTGGCCGCCGTGTCCCGGGCCGAGGACAGCACCGAGAAGAACGCAGAGAACCGAGGGCCGGCATGAGCGGCATGAGTACGAGAGCACTGAGACTGGGGACCAGGCGAAGCACACTCGCCATGGCCCAGTCCGGGCAGGTCGCGGACGCCGTGAGCCAGGTGACCGGACGGCCCGTCGAGCTTGTGGAGATCACCACCTACGGCGACGTCTCCCGCGAGCACCTCGCGCAGATCGGCGGCACCGGTGTCTTCGTCACCGCGCTGCGGGAGGCGCTGGCGGGGGGCGAGGTCGACTTCGCGGTTCATTCGCTGAAGGACCTGCCGACCGGGCAGCCCGAGGACCTGGTCCTGGCCGCCGTACCGGTGCGCGAGGACCCCCGCGACGTGATCGTCGCCCGGGACGCGCTGAAGTTCACCGACCTGCCGCGCGGGGCGCGCATCGGCACCGGTTCGCCGCGCCGCATGGCCCAGCTGAACGCGTACGCGCGCACCCACGGGCTGGACATCGAGACGGTGCCGATCCGCGGGAACGTCGACACGCGGATCCGGTACGTGCACGAAGGCGAGCTGGACGCGGTGGTGCTGGCAGCGGCCGGCCTCAGCCGCATCGGCCGCCTCGACGAGGTCACCGACTTCCTGTCGATAGACACGGTTCTGCCGGCTCCCGGCCAGGGAGCACTGGCGATCGAATGTGCCGCGGACAACGCGGAACTGATCGCCGCGCTCGGAGAGCTCGACGACCCGTTCACGCGGGTCGCCGTGACCGCTGAACGGTCACTGCTCGCCGCCCTGGAGGCCGGTTGCAGCGCCCCTGTGGGTGCGCTGGCCGACCTTCTGGCCGACGGGCAGATTGTCAAGGAAATGCGCCTGCGGGGCGTCGTCGGCACCACCGACGGCACCCGTATGGTGCAGCTGTCCACCACCGGTCCCGTGCCCGAGACGCATGACCAGGCAATGACGCTCGGTCGCGAACTCGCCGCCGAGATGCTTGCCCAGGGCGCGGCCGGTCTGATGGGGGAGCGAGCACAGTGAGCCCCACCACTCTTCCAGCCGCCGGTCCTGAACACGGGCACGTCACCTTCCTGGGTGCCGGACCCGGGGATCCGGGACTACTGACTCTGCGCGCCGTGGAGGCGCTGGCGCACGCGGACGTCCTCGTCGCCGAGCACGAGGTGCTCGACGTCGTACGGACGCACGCGAGGCCGGGCGTCGCCGTCGTGAACGCGGAAGCGGGTCCTTCGTCGGACCCTCTTCCGGGCACGGGCGCGCCCCTCCCGACGGTCGTTGACGGCACGTCAACAACCGCTGAGGCACCCGCTGTGCGCGATGCCGCACATCTTGTCATGGAGGCCGCGCGGGGCGGCAGGCGGGTCGTCCGTGCGGTGTCCGGGGACCCGGGACTGGATACGTACGCGGCGGAGGAAATGCTCGCGTGCGCGGCGGCCGGCGTTCCCTTCGAGGTCGTCCCCGGTGTCGCGGCCGCCGTCGGCGTGCCCGCGTACGCCGGGGTGCCGCTGCGCGACGCGCAGGGCGCGGACGTCCGGTTCGTGGACGCGCGCACGGCTTCGGACCGTTGCTGGACCGAGGTCGGGGCGTCGGACGGCACCGTGGTCGTCTCGACGACGCTCGACTCCGTCGCCTCCGCCGCCGGTGAGCTGGTGTCGGCGGGCCGCAAGCCCGATACCCCGATGACGGTGACGGTGGCCGGTACGACGACCCGGCAGCGGACGTGGAGCGCGACCCTCGGGACCATCGCGCAGACGCTGAAGCAGGCGAAGGCGCTGCCCTCGCCCGAGGGCGGCCGGCCGGTGATAGTCGTGGTCGGCGAGCGTTCCGCCCCCGCCCAGCGCGACCAGCTGGCGTGGTTCGAGTCCAAGCCGCTGTTCGGCTGGAAGGTGCTCGTGCCGCGCACGAAGGAGCAGGCGGTGTCGCTCTCCGACCAGTTGCGGTCGTACGGGGCCGTGCCGCACGAGGTGCCGACGATCGCCGTCGAGCCGCCGCGGACGCCCCAGCAGATGGAGCGGGCCGTGAAGGGGCTCGTCACCGGGCGGTACGAGTGGATCGCCTTCACGAGCGTCAACGCCGTCAAGGCGGTCCGGGAGAAGTTCGAGGAGTACGGGCTCGACGCGCGGGCCTTCGCCGGGATCAAGGTCGCGGCGGTGGGCGAGCAGACGGCCAAGGCGCTGATCGCCTTCGGCGTGAAGCCGGACCTGGTGCCGAGCGGGGAGCAGTCCGCTGCCGGGCTGCTTGAGGACTGGCCGCCCTACGACCCCGTCTTCGACCCGATCGACCGGGTGTTCCTGCCGCGTGCCGACATCGCCACCGAGACGCTCGTCGCCGGGCTGATCGAGCTGGGCTGGGAGGTCGACGACGTCACCGCCTACCGGACCGTGCGGGCCTCGCCGCCGCCGGCGGAGACGCGGGAGGCGATCAAGGGGGGTGGCTTCGACGCCGTTCTCTTCACGTCGTCGTCCACCGTGCGGAACCTGGTGGGCATCGCGGGCAAGCCGCACAACGTGACGGTCATCGCGTGTATCGGCCCCGCCACGGCGAAGACCGCCGAGGAGCACGGGCTGCGGGTCGACGTCATGGCTCCGGAGCCGTCCGTGCAGGCGCTGGCGGAGGCGCTGGCCGACTTCGGGCTGCGGCGGCGGGCTGCCGCCCAGGAGGCGGGGGATCCGGTGAGCCGACCGAGCGAGCGCAGGCCGGGGGCGCGGCGGCGACGGGCTACCTGAGGCCCCTGGGCATGACCGACGCGTCCCGTACTGCGGTACGGGACGCGTTCCGTTTCCGGGCGCCCTTCCGGCATAGGCCGAGCCCACGGGTGCCAGAAAACCGTCCCAGGCCAGCCATTGGGCTCACTAATCTGGCCGAATGGTGGACGTGGGGGTGAGCGAGCTGCGCCGCAGCCGCGACAGGCTGGCGAGGCAGGCGCAGGACGCGGAGCAGGCGGGGGAGACGGCGGCGGGCGGACTGCTGCTTTTCTACGCGACGGAGTGCGGCTTGAAGGCGGAGTTGCTGCGAAGCGTCTTGAACCGCAATGACACCGCTGCCCTGCCGCAGGATCTGCGGTCGCACGACCTGCGCCGCCTGGCCAAGGCCCTGAACCTTAAGGACCCGGGGCCGGGCCCGGACCCGTTGAGGTGCCGTCGGCACAGGGGTGGCACCTGGATCGAATGTCACCAACTCCACGAGGCATGGCGTTATGGTGCCGAGTTGCGGGCGGGTGATCAGAAGGCGGCGTTGGAAGCTCTGAAGTCGCTGCTGAACGACGCCAGGAAAGGAACTTGAGCGTTATGGCCGACAAGCTCTTCACCTGGGTCGATGTCGACTCCCAACTCGCAGGGGCTGCCGTCGAAGGCGAGTGGCCCGTGTGGCTTCTGGAGGCGGATGCTTGGTGGGACGGGTTGGAACTGACCGTTGTCCCGGGAATCAGTGGCGCTGAGGTCCGTGAGTGGTTGGACGCACTGTTCGGGCTCGGTTCGACGGCGGAGCGCGACGGGGTTCTGGAGCTGGGGTTGGACCGCCCGAGCTCGCACGCCGCGGAGGCGCTGGAGATCCGGCTGGTAGAAGCGGCGCAGCCCGAGCGCGTAGCGCGTCGCCCCCGGCTCAAGGAGCGCCGTGTCACTCGACAGCTGGGCGAGGCACTGCCCCGCCCGCAGGCCGCCGAGTTCGGTGACGGCAAGCAACTGATCGCCTTTCACTCGTTCAAGGGCGGTGTGGGACGCACACTGCACGCCGTGGCGCTGGCCGATCATCTCGCCTTGCAGGGACAGCACGTGTTGCTCGTCGACGCGGATCTGGAGGCACCCGGCATCACCTGGATGTATCAGGCTCAAGGGGGCCGCTGCGACATCGCGTACGAGGACGTCCTCGCCCTTCTGCACTCCGCCCAGCAGGGCGACCCGACCGAGGCCGTACAGATCGCCGCGGCCTATCTGCCCAACCAACGGGTGTCGAGGTATCCGGGTACAGGATGCGTCACGGTCCTGCCGGCCGGCCGGCGGACGCGACTCGGCCCGCCGCCGATCGCCCCCGCGGATCTGCTGACCGAGGACCGGTCGCCGTACTTCCTGAGCGAGTCTCTGGCCGCGCTCGCCGTCGCCGCCGAGGCGGATACGGTCGTGCTCGATCTTCGAGCGGGTGCTTCGGAACTGGCTGCCCCGATTCTGCTGGACCCTCGGGTCATGCGGGTCTTCGTCACCACGATCAGCAGCCAGTCGCTCCAGGGCACCGAAGCGTTGATCCGGCAGCTGGGCCTGCAGTCACCGGCAGTCGCGGGGACCGATCCCACGCCGGGCGCCATCATCACCCAGTACCGACTCGACGTCCATGACGGCCAGGCAGAGCAGGCGCGTACACGGCTGTCGGACGCGTTGTCGTCAACCATCGTCCTGCCGACGACAACGGCTGACGACTTTCCGCCGGATGATCTGGCGGTGGACGAGCAGGTCCTGACCGCACCGGTGTTGAGTCCGTTCCGTGAGGAGTTGCTTGCTCTGCCGCAGAGTTGGGACGCGGTCATGGAGGCCGTGCGCCACTGCGGCCTTCCTGATCTGCTGGTGGAGTTCGCCCCTGGTACGACGCCGTCCGCCGCGCCTGCTGAGGAACCGGACACGCTGGACGCTCGCCGACGCGCTCTGGAGAGCAATGCGGGCCGACTCGTCTTCGCTGAGCGGCGCGGAATGGACGCCGGTCTTGGATTCCTTACCACCGAGCCGGTACGCCGACTGATCGCCGATCACAGCACCGACCTGCCGGTGGCGGTCGTGGTGGGGGCCAAGGGCTCCGGCAAGACGTTCACCTTTGCCCGCATGTGCGCCCAGAAGTCGTGGGAGGGCTTCGCCGCCGAGAACGACCAGCGGGTCCGGAGATCGGCGAGGGTGGTGCCCGTCCTGGACCCCGCCAACATGGCGGATCCGCAGGAAGGCGTGGTGTCACCGCAGCACCTGCGCGACCTGACGCCGGCCGGATGCGGTGTCACCGCAGACGAGCTCCGCGGCCACCTCAACGCCGGTCTGCGTGATGACCGAGCGGACGACCCGGAGTTCTGGCGGGATCGCTGGCTGGAGTGCCTGGCGTGGGCGGCCGGAGCCGCACGGGACGAGCCCGCCGACGAGTTCCTCATCAACCTGAATAGGGAGACTCACGTTGGTGCCCTCTTCGTTCTCGACGGATTGGAGGACTGGCTGGAGTCCCTCGAGACGGAAACCAAGCGCATCGCCCTGCGGACCCTGCTCATCGAGGTGCCGGCCTGGTTGCGCCGACTGCGCAGCCGTTCGCTCGGCCTCGTGGTTTTCGTGCGGCAGGACCTGGTCCGTACGGCGATCCGGCAGAATCTCGGACAGTTCCTCGACCGCTATTCGCCCTACGAACTGCGCTGGGACACCGAGGACGCGTTGCGGCTGTCCCTGTGGGTGGCGGTCAACGCGCGTGCCGTGACCGAACCGGATCGGCCGATCGCGGACATGGGCTACGACGAGATCGTCCACGCTCTGCTGCCGTTGTGGGGGGCCAAGCTCGGCACGGACAACTCTCGTGAGGCGTGGACCGAGCGGTGGGTGCCTGCGGCCCTCGCGGACTTCAAGGAGCAGATCCAGGCCCGTGACGTCGTGCGGTTCCTCTGCGAGGCGGCCAAGGCATCCGTGGGCGACGGCCGTTGGTCCGACCGTGTGCTGACCCCTGCCGCCATGCGCAGGGCGCTGGGGGCGTGCAGCCGGGCGAAGATCGATGAGATCAACCAGGAGAATGCGCGCTTGGGGAGGCTGCTGCGGCACATGTCGACTTTCTCGGATTCCGTGAAGATGCCGTTCGAGGCGTCCGATGTGGAACTCTCCCCTGACGACGTGGAAGCCCTCGAACAGTGGGGGGCCCTCGCGAAGGACGCCGACGGGCGCTACCGGATGCCCGAGATCTACCGCCATGCTCTTGGTTTCCGTACACAGGGCAGGGCCCGTGTCGTCAGGGGACTGTGAACACGGGGACGTACCCACTAGGTGACCTGAATCGTGTTGGCCGATCACGGACTGACACGCGCATGGGGCCCGCACCGCGAGAAAACGGGTGCGGGCGGCGCTTTGGCTGCGTCAGCGCTCTGAGGCGTACGGCAGGAAGGCCGTCCAGGTGGTGGGGGTGAGGGCGAGGCGGGGGCCGTGGGGGTTCTTGGAGTCGCGGACGAGGATGCGGGCGGGGGCGGCGGCCACTTCCACGCAGTCGGGGCCGTCAGCCGTGCTGTAGGTGCTCTTTATCCACTGCAACTCGGTGTCGGCGGCGGAAGCTTTGAGCGTCATGCTTTCGTCTCTCCCAGTACTTTTTCGATGAAGGCCAACGACTCGCGAGGGCTGAGAGCCTGCGCGCGGATGACGCCATAGCGGATGTCGAGGACCGTCGTTTCTTTGGGGTCGGTGATCACTCGGCTGCTGAGAGGCGCCTCACTGAACCCGACGGTGGATCCGTCTTTGAGGTTGAGGAGCCTGAACGAACCGTCGGTTCCGGAGTTCTCTTCACGGTCGGGCGGAAGGGCTTGGAGGTCCACGTTTCGCCGCTGGCCCACCTCCAACAGTCGTTCGAGCTGCTGTCGCATCACCATCTTGCCCCCGATGGGCCTGCGAAGCGTCGATTCGCACTGGACGAAGCTGAAGACCCGCCGTTCCTTCGTCTGATCGAGGACCTCCTGACGCGCGAGGCGCGCCGCGATCTGGTGTTCCACCTCTTCGTCGGTGAAGGGGGGCCTACGTACGTCGAAGATGGCCCGCGTGTACTCCTTGGTCTGCAACAACCCATGGATCACCGAGTTGTTGTACGCGCACAGCTCGACCGCGTCCGCCTCCAGCCTCTTCAGATCCCGCACCTTCTTCGGGTACCGGACTTCCGCCAGGTCCTCCTTCAGAGCGGCGATCCTGCCGCCCGCCGACAGGACCTCGTCGGCGCGGTCCAGGTACTCGGGGCGCGGAATCCGCCGCCCGCGCTCCACCGAGGAGACCTGTTCCTCGCCGTACCCGATGGCCGCCCCGAACTCGGCCTGGGTGAGGCCGGCCGACTCGCGCCACAGCTTCAGCTGACGTTGCACGGTCCTCATCACCGCGCCGGCTTCCTCGTCGACCTCCGGTTCCGCGTCCCGCTCGCTCATGTCCGCTGTCCTCCCGCTGCGCCCTTTTCGGCCCAACCCCGGGTGTCCGCGCCCCGTCACCCCGTACGGCCCGGACGGATCCGGACGCCACGCGGACAGACGCCCTCCGCACGGGCCACCCTGCTTCACAGGTTACGTACACGTGGACACGCTGAGTGACGTGAATCAACAAATCGTGTGCGCCCCGCTCCACCATTTCTCCGTGCCGCTCTCCGCCACCCGGCGCGGCGCCCGACTCGCCCGCCTTCTCGCGGCCGAGCAACTCAGCGCCTGGGGAGCGCCGTTGGACCCGGCCCGGCTCGTGGTCGCCGAACTCGCCGCGAACGCGGCCCTGCACGGCCGCGTTCCCGGCCGAAGCTTTCGCCTCACGCTCTCCGTCGTCGGGCACGGGACCTTGCGCATCGAGGTCGCGGACACCCGCGGGGAGCATCTGCCCGCCCCAGCACAAGCGGCGGCGACGCCCTCGCGGAGTCCGGCTACGGGCTGTTGCTCGTCGAGAAGTTGGCCGACCGGTGGGGTGTGCGGTCCGGGCCGGCGCCGTGCAAGACCGTGTGGACGGAACTGGATTTCGCCCCACCCCGGTGAACTCCCGTCCGGAGCCCGGGAACACGGGACCCGGTGGCGGGAAGGCCGGTGCTGTGGGCGGTAAAAGATCAAAGAAACCGGGAAAAAAACCCTTCCAACTAAACCAAACCCCGTGTTTGTCACTCGGGTGGGTGAAACGGGCCGTTGTGGCTGGCGTGTGCGTCGTCCCGCCGTGCACGTTCGGCACGAACAACCCCACACATGCATCGGCCCCCGCCGGGACGGCAATCCCAGTGCGAGGGCCTGACCATCGAGGAAGGCAACAACTTCCCTATGGCTGTGACGAAGCCTATCGCTGCGCCCCGCCCGACACCGGGCGTTCGGCGGAGCACCACCCACTCCGGTGTCACCCACGTACGTGCGTACCAGTCGAGCCACTACACGATCATCGGCAACCACCTCGCTCAGCACCGCGAGCTGTCACTGACGGCCATCGGACTGGCCACTCACATCCTGTCGCTGCCGGAGCGCGCTCCGGTCGACATCCGCAGCCTCGCCGACCGCTTCCCGGAGGGCCGCGACCGGATCGCCTTCGCCCTGCGGGAACTGGAGACGCACGGCTACCTGGAGCGGGTGCGTGAGCGCACGGACGGGGGCCGTTTCATCACGCGGACGTACGCGCACAACGCCCCGGCGCTCTCCCGAAGGCGGGCGGAGGCGACCGAGGTACGGGACGAGCCGGTCGTTCCCGCCCCCATCGTCGCCTGCGTCACCCCGGCCGCGCAGGTCGCGGTCGCGGAAGCCGTAGGAAGCGAGGCAGCAGGCGACCCCGTCCCCGAAGAGACTCCGTCGTCTCCGTCCGAGCCCTCCGAACAGGGGCCGTCCAGCAGTGAGCACCACGACAAGGCGTTCGCCCTGCTCGCGGGCCTGCGCCGCATTGACGACCGCTTCACGCTCTCCCGGAAAGACGTGGAGAGCCTCACCCCCGCCCTCGTGCGCTGGTTAGACAACGGTGCCTCTCGGGCCGCCGTGATCCACGCCATGACCGCCGACGTTCCCGTCCCTCTGACGTCTCCCGCCGGGTTCCTCGCGTACCGGCTCCGGGAAGGTCTCCCGCCGCCCCTGCCCGCGCTTCCGCCGTACGCCGATCTTCCCGGTACCCCGCCGACCGACTCCGCGTGGACCCCGCCGGACCCCTGGTCGGATCCCTGGACGGACTGCGTGGGCGGCTGTACGCGTGTCTTCCGGAAGTCTGCGCCCGACAAGTGCTGTCGGGACTGCCGTGCGCGCAGAGCGGCAGCTTCCCCGGAACTGCCGGTCCGCACCGTCTGAGTCCCCCGCAGCCGCAGCCGCAGCCGCAGACCTCCGCCGACTCCCACCTCTCCCGAGGAACAGCCCATGCCCGACCACGCGACCCACTCCGCCTACGCACGTGTGTACCGCGTCCTGCTCGAAGCGGCCGACGACCTCGAGACCCTGAAGCGGGAGGGTGCGGAGGTCGGCCTGGAACCGCACGCCGGTGCCGCCCTGGCGGCGGTCAGGCTCGCCTCGGCCGTGCTGTTCCCCACCGTGCCCTGCCAGACGCCTCCCTGGTCCCAGGACACCGACCGGCTGCTGGACCTGTGCGGCAACTGGCGTGACGCCGCGTTCGAGGTGGGTGAGTTCGCGCCCGAGCCCACACTGCGAATCGTCAATCGGGAAGACGACGGCCTCCGCGATCCTGGTGGATCGTGAAGGCCGTCGCTGATCTCGCGGAGCGGGTTCGAGGGCTACTTGATGTAGACCAGTCCGTCCGTGGTGATGGTGGGGCGGCCGGTGGTGGCCACGACGACGATCTTGATTGTGTGCTTGGCGCTGCTCGACCAGGTCTTGGTCCAGATCGCCTGGCGGTACAGCGTGGTGGCGGACTTCAGGTCGACCGTCGCGATCTTCGTGCCGTCGACGTAGACGTACGCCTGGCCGGAGGTGGTCGCCCGGGAGACCACCCAGGCGGCGGAGCGGCCGGTGAACGTCCAGGTCAGGCTCGCGCCCTTGGAGCCGCTGGAGTACGACGCGCCGCCGAGGTAGCTCGTGCTGGAACGGGTGGTCCAGCTGCCGTACTTGACGGCGGAGGTCTCCTGCAGGATCACCGGGGTCGAGGAGAGGGAGGCCGTGCGGTAGTTGCCGGCGTAGTCGTTGGCCCGCAGCGACCAGGTGGTGGCGGCGCCGGGCTTGGCCGTGCGGCCGGAGCTGGTGACGGTCGGGCCGAAGGTCGCGGTGGTGGGCGCGAGCAGCTGCACGGAGCGCAGGGCCTTGTCGTCGGCGGCCTTCCAGCCCAGGGTGACCGGGACGGCGGTGGTGCTGACGGTGCCGGTGCGCAGGGAGAGCGTCGGCGCGGTGGTGAAGGTCGGCGCCGTCGTCTCCGCTACGACGTTCAGCGCGGCGGTCGTCGTCGCCTTGCCCGACTGGTGCACCGCGCGCACGGCGACGGTGTGGCTGCCCAGCGGCAGGGTGGCGCTCGCGGAGGTGGCGGTCCCCGTGACGGTGGCCACGGCCTTGCCGTCGGCCAGCAGCTCGAACCTCGAGATCAGCGAGCCGGGCGTGGTGGCCGTCCAGTTCACCGTGACGGCGCCCTTGGTGTAGTACGTCGAGCCCGACAGGCTCGCGCCACCGGCCACCGAGGTGACCTTCAGGCCCTGTACCGGGCCGGCCGCCCAGGCGCGGACAGTCGGCAGCTGGTCGTAGAGCAGCCCGCCGGGGCACTGCGTGTTGTAGCCGTCGCGGTGGCCGGAGATGCGGTTGAAGGTGTAGAGGCTGCCCGAGGTGAAGCTCTTGCCGAAGTAGTTCGTCTGGGTGGCGCCCGCGGTGAGCTGGACGGTCCCGGCCGGGTCCGCGCCGTACTGGCCGAGCTTCCAGGCCGAGAGGCGGGCGATGGAGGTCAGCGCGGCGTTGGTGGCGGTGGTCTGGGTGTAGTCACCGATGACGGCGACGGCCTCGGCCTCGCGGTTCCAGCCGTAGGTGTGGGCGCCGAGCACCGGCAGGTCCACACCGCCCTTGCGGCCCTCCCAGAGGGTGCCGCACTTGTCGACGAGGAAGTTGTAGCCGATGTCCTTCCAGCCGCTGACCTGCACGTGGTACGCGTAGATGCTGCGGATGATCGACGGCGTCTGGTCGCAGGTGTAGTCGTTGGTTCCGTCCGTGTGGTGCACGAACATCGCCTTGACGTCCTTGTTGTACTCCGGCGCGTCGGGGCTGATCGACTCGTCGGCGCCCCAGTCGGCGCGTGAGCGGATCGGCGGCTCGGGCACGGTGGACTTCGGCGCGGTCGGCGGGGGCGTGACGGTGGACGACGGGCTCGTCGTCGGGGACGCGGCGCCCGTCGAGGCGGTCGCCGTGACCTCGGGCGTGGTGTCCGTCGGCGAGGCGGAGACGGTGTCGGTGGGCGCGGCGGTGACCGTGTCGGTCGGCGAGGCCGAGGCCGTGTCACCGGGCGAGGAGGACGCGGAGGGGTCGGGGTTCGCGGTGTCGGACGCCGTCGGGTCGGGCGTGCCGTCCATGACGAAGCCGGCCGGCTCGGCGCCGGTCGTGCCGGTCTTCGTCTCGGCGTCGGTCGCCACCCCCGGGTCGACCAGGTTGACCTCGAGCCCCTTGGGGAGCGCGGCGCCGGCGCCGTTCTTGCGGACGACCTGCACCTGGACGCCGTCGGACGGGCCGACCCAGACCGGCTCGGACGCGCCGCGCACCTTCGGGCCCGGCCGGTCCAGCGGATCGACGTCCAACTCCAGGTCGTGCCAGGCGCTCCACTCGCCGGTCGCGACGCTGCGGGTGCGCACCTGCGCGGTGCCGACGAGTCGCTTGGCGCCGCCGGTCCAGGTGACGCCGAGCAGCGAGAACTGCTCGGTGTCCGTGCGCGGCATCTCCTGGCGGTCCGCCGAAGCGGCCTTCAGGGCGAGGTCGTAGACCTTCACCGGCCGCTTGGGCCGGGCCGCGTGATCCGTGGACGGGTTGGCGGCGGCGTAGGTCACCACGCCTCCGCCGCCCAGGACCACCGCACCGAGCGTCAGCCAGGCCCGTCTCTTCATGCTCAGTGGTCTGTACGCACGCGTTCCACCCCGACGCCGACGTCGACTCACGACGAAATCCACCCCTGTTAGTCACACACTCTGGTCACGTAGGGCACACCTGACACAGGCGGCCCGTACAGAGAGCGCTGTCTGGCTGGAAAACGTCACACGTGAACGGAGTGGGATGACGTAGATCACTCGCCGGTGAGGGGACTGCGGGCCGACTCGGCGTCGGCAAGGGCGGGGTCGGGACGGGCGTAGCGTAGGTGCATGACGAAGTACGGATCCTTCCCCGGTTCGCGTCCTCGGCGGCTGCGGACCACCCCCGTCATGCGGCGCATGGTCGCGGAGACCCGGCTGCATCCCGCCGACTTCATCCTGCCCGCGTTCGTGCGGGAGGGGGTGAGCGAGCCGGTGCCGATCCAGGCCATGCCCGGGGTCGTGCAGCACACCCGTGACAGCCTGAAGAAGGCCGCGCTGGAGGCCGTGGAGGCCGGGGTCTCCGGGATCATGCTCTTCGGGGTGCCGGAGGAGTCGAAGAAGGACGCGCTCGGCACGCCGGGGACGGATCCGGACGGGATTCTCCAGGTCGCCATCCGGGACGTGCGGGCCGAGGTCGGGGACGAACTCCTCGTCATGTCCGACCTGTGTCTCGACGAGACGACCGATCACGGGCACTGCGGCGTCCTCGACGCCGAGGGGCGCGTCGACAACGACGCCACCCTGGAGCGGTACGCCGAGATGGCTCAGGTCCAGGCCGACGCGGGGGCTCATGTCGTCGGGCCCAGCGGGATGATGGACGGGCAGATCGGGGTCGTCCGGGACGCGCTCGACCAGATCGGGCGGGAGGACGTCTCGATCCTCGCCTACACCGTCAAGTACTCGTCCGCCTTCTTCGGGCCGTTCCGGGAGGCGGTCGGGTCGTCCCTGAAGGGGGACCGGAAGACCTATCAGCAGGACCCCGCCAACTTCCGGGAGTCGATGCGCGAGCTGGCGCTCGACCTGGAGGAGGGGGCCGACCTGGTGATGGTCAAGCCGGCCGGACCCTACCTGGACATCCTGGCGAGGGTGGCGGACGCGGTGGAGGTGCCCGTCGTCGCCTACCAGATCTCCGGCGAGTACTCGATGGTCGAGGCGGCCGCCGAGAAGGGCTGGATCGACCGCGACCAGGCGATCTTCGAGACGCTGACCGGCATCAAGCGGGCCGGGGCGCGCAACATCCTCACCTACTGGGCCACCGAAGCGGCCCAGAAGCTGCGGTAGTTCGCCCGCTGCTACCAGCCGAGCACGTCGTTCTGGTCCTGCTGCCAGTACGTCACCTTCAGCGAGCTGTCGTAGTAGACGCCCTTGGCGGGCAGCGACGGCAACGCGGACGCGCCGGCGTCGCTGTTCGGGGTGTAGCCCTGGAAGGCGACGGTCAGCTTCTTCGCCGTCGTGCCGCCGTCGCCGCTGCCGTCGGCGGCCGACAGCAGGACGCCCGCGTAGCCGGACTCGCCGGGGGCGAGGGTCGTCACCGCCTGCGGCTGCGTCGCCTTGTCGGCCTGCGGGGCCCACTGCATCTGGTCGAAGCGCAGGATCGGGTAGTAGGTCAGGTCGCACATCTTGGAGCCGGTGTTGGTCACCGTGAGCAGCATGTGGTTGAGCGGGCGGGACATTGGCTGGGCGGTGACCTTGGTGTTGGAGCCATTGCAGAGGACGCGGGTCGCTGCGGCGTCGGAGCCGGCGCCGGCTCCCGTGCCGGTGCCCGTGCCCGTGCCCGTGCCCTTGCCCGTGCCCGTGCCCTTGCCGGTGTGAGTGCCGGTGCCGGTCGAACCCGCGGTGTCCTTCGCGGGGGTCTTCGCCGGGTCCTCGGTGGTGCCTGCCGGCTTCGTCGCGGACTGCGTCGGCTGGGTGGCGGAGCCCGCCGCCGTCGCCGTCGATGACGCCGGGTGCGACGCGCCCTCGTCCTTCACGCCGGTCCCGTTCTCGCAGGCCGTGAGCGCCAGGGCGGTCAGGGCGGTGAGGGCGAGCAGGTGGCGGGTGCGGCGGATACGCATGATGAAGTCCTCTTCCGGGATGGCGAGTTGAAGCGATGTGCTTCGATGGCCAAAGCTTGTGCGGGGATCCGTCCCGGCCGCCATGACCGGCGGCCGATCAGGGACGCTGGAATGCCCACAACGGGTTTGACCTGGGGAAACAAGCCATCCCTGGAACGCGGGGATGGGACATGGAGAGTGGGGAAACGGTGTCTGCGAGCGAGTTCGCCGAGCTGCTGCGGGAGCTTAAGGAGCGGTCCGGGCTGAGCTACGGGACGCTCGCCAAACGGCTCCACATGAGTACGTCGACGCTGCACCGCTACTGCAACGGGGACGCGATCCCCACGGACTACGCGCCCGTGGAGCGGCTGGCCCGGCTCTGCAAGGCGTCCCCGCAGGAGCTCGTCGATCTGCATCGGCGGTGGGTGCTGGCGGACGCGGGGCGAGGGAGGAAGACGACGGGGGCGGCGGAGAACGGTGCCGTCGAGACCGCCGCCGCGGAAACGGCGGGGGAAGCCGCTGCCGTGGATCCCGCTGGCGTGAAGGCCGTCGCTGAGGAAACGGTTCTTGGCGAGGTGCCGGTTCCTGAGGGGCACGGTGGCGTGGGGGACGGAAGCGCGGCGAACGGTGGCGTGGGGGGCGGTGGCGCGGCGAACGGTGGCGTGGGGGGCGGTGGCGCGGCGAACGGTGGCGCGGGGGGCGGTGGCGCGGCGAACGGTGGCGCGGGGGACGGAAGCGCGGCGAACGGTGGCGCGGGGGACGGAAGCGCGGCGAACGGTGGCATGGGGGACGGAAGCGCGGCGAACGGTGGCGCGGGGGGCGGTGGCGCGGCGAACGGTGGCGTGGGGGGGCGGTGGCGCGGCGAGCGGCGGTGGCGTGGGGGCCGAGGAGATCGGTCCTCCCCTACCTGCGCGATCCCCCCGCCCCGCGCGTAGTGTGCGGCGTTCCGTGGTGCTCGCCGGTGTCGGTGTCGTGGCCGCGCTCGGCTCCGTCGCGCTGGTGCTCTCGCTGACCCTGCCGTCCGGCGGGTCGGGCGAGCGGGACGGCGGGAGCGCCGCGGCAGCCGGGGAGTCCGTGCAGGGCAGGGGGAAGGGGGGGCATGTCGCCGTCTCCGTCGGCGTCCGTGTCCGCCTCCGGCTCCGCCTCCGCGTCCGCGTCGGGGACGCCGTCGGGCTCGGCCTCGGGGCCGGCGTCCCCGTCGGTCTCCGCCCCCGGTGCGGATTCCGGGGCGCGGGCGGACGATTCCGTCCCGCTGACGGTCAACACCCGGCCGTACGCCTGGGTGAACCCCTGTAGCCAGCACTATCTGATCAAGAGCGGGCCGGGGAAGGTCGCGCCGCCGCCCCTGGAGCAGGACGCGCCCGCGTGGGCGTCCGCGCACGGGGCCGTGTCGGCGGGGGAGCAGTTCCTGGAGATCACCGTGCAGGGGACCGGTGCGCAGACCGTGGTCGTGGACAAGCTGACCGTCCGCACGGTCGACAAGGGCGTGCCGCTCGCCTGGAACGACTACGCCATGGGCTACCCGGGCGTCGGCTGCGGCGGCGGGATGCCGACGCGGGCCTTCTCCGTCGCCCTCGACGCGGCTCGGCCGGCGCTGGTGCCCGAGGCCGGGCACAAGGACTTCCCGTTCACGGTGAGCGAGTCCGACCCGGAGGCCTACTACATCACCGCCGACGCCTCCGCCTACGACGTGCGCTGGTATCTGGAACTGTCCTGGTCCAGCGGTTCGCGGCACGGCACGGTGACGATCGACGACGAGGGCAAGCCGTTCCGCACGAGCGGCTCCAACGGGCGGCCCGACTACGTGTTCCCGCTCGGCGGCTCCGCGTGGGAGCGGGCGGGGGCCTCTCCGACGCCGTAGGAGGCGGAGCCCGGCAGAGGGCCGGAGCCCGTCTGCGTGCTGGAGCTGGACGGGCCCTCGTCGCGCAGGCCCTGGCCGTCGTTGCACGCGGTGAGGGCGAGCGCCGCGACGGCCGTCAGCACGGCGCAGAGCAGACGGACGCGGGTCCGGGTGCGGGGGTGGCTGCGGGGGGTGGGGCGAGTGGGCATGGGGCAAGCCTGGGCGGTAGGGCCCACCGCCTTCCACCTCCGCGGCGCAACTCGGGACGCCCGTCCGGTCCCATGGCGTCTGACCTGCGAGAACGGCGTCCCGTTGGGACGGGATGTGGGACGCCGATCCCCCGGATCCGCCTCCGGTCGGTGACCGGACGGGAACGGATCAGTCCCACCGGAAGGACCAGGCGGGCTCGCCGATCAGCTCCTCGGCGTAGGCGCGCAGGGCTTCGGGGCCGTTCTGGGTGATGTTGTCGGGGCAGAACGCGAAGTGCTCCGCCGCCAACGCCTCGGCCTGCGCCAGGGTGGCCGGCGGGGCCGCGACCGACACGACCAGGGTGTCGAAGCCGAGCGCCACCACCCGTATGCCGAAGCGGTCCTCCCAGGAGCGCAGGACGGCGCAGAGACGGGCCACGTCGTTCTCGTAGTTCAGGGGGCCGGTCCAGCCGATCGCCGCCGGGATGTCGGCGGACCGGCGGACCGCGACCAGGGCGAGATGCGGCTCCTTGAGCCAGGTCCGGGCGCCGTCCGTCAGCGAGTCCGCGATCTGGGCCGCGCGTACGTCGGGGGCGGCGGTGGGGGAGGCTTCGGGTGCGAGGCCGGGCCAGTCGGGGCCGAAGGGCTCCATCCCTTCGGCGAGTTCCTCCTCCGCGTTGTCCTCCCAGTACTCCGCGAGGACCTCGTCGGCGTCGTGGTCCCCGGGGTAGGACATCTCGCCGGGCGTCAACTCCCAGTCCGCGGGGCCGCCCTGGGAGCCGCCCACGTCCACGAGCACCGGGAGCAGACCCGCGCGGGCGGCCTGCGCGCCCATGGCCTTCCAGGCGCCGGGCGAGGCGGCCTTCTCCGCGTGCCACAGCAACGGCTCATGCCACGGACCTTCGTCCTCCCCCACCGCCTTGAAGGCGCGGGAGGCGCCACCGTCGTCGATCAGTCTCCCGGGCGGGAGTTGCAGCCCCAGGGAGCGGCCGCTCGGGTCGGTCGCCAGCTTGGGCAGCTGGTTGGGAAGAGTCGCCATGGGGGTGACTGTAGGGGCAGCCACTGACATCGCCGTGGGCAGGCGGCGACGGCCGAGGCCCGGCGGCCCCTGTGCGGGGGCGGCCGGGCCTCGGTGGGAGTGTCAGCGGGTCGTCGGCGTCAGCCGAAGGCCTTGACCGTGTTCCAGTCCACCGCCAGGACGACCTTCACCGCGGCGTTGGTGTTCGTCCGTGACGGGTTGTAGATCCGGGTGTACCCGTCGGAGGCGAAGCGGGCCCAGATGTCGGCGATGCCGTCCTCGTTGACGTCGGGGATGCCGATGGCCGTGGGCACGCCGGCATCGGTCCAACCGGTGCCGTAGGCCTCGTCCTTCCCGGTCAGCGAGTTGGCGCCCAGCTTGAGCGACTCCAGGTCGACGCTGCCGGCGACGGCGCCGGGCTTGCCCTGGCGGTCGTACATGTTGCCGTTGTCCAGGTTGCGCCACAGCAGGTCGGGCGTCTTGTCGCCGTTGACGTCGGTCACGTTGACGATCTCCCGGCGGGCCCAGGCGTCGGCGTTCATCTGCGTCGCCGTCTGGAAGGTCGCGCCGGTGTAGCCGGACAGCGTCCAGAACCCGGCCCCGGCCCGCAGCACCAGGTCGGGCAGCTTGTCGCCGGTGATGTCGCCGACGGCCTTCATCTGCGTCCAGGTCGACGGCGCCGGAGCGTTCGAGGGCAGGCGGACTTCCAGGCGCTGGGAGACGTCGAAGCTGCCGTAGCCGTCGCCCGGGTAGAGCCAGAAGCGGCCGTCCGGGGCGACCGCGAACAGGTCGGTGGCGCCGTCGCCGGGATAGGTGTCCTGGTAGTGGGCGATCAGGGCGGCCTTGCCGGTGGCCGGGTCGTACCAGTGGCCCTGCGGGTCGGGCTGCTTGGCGGCGTCGTAGGAGGCGGCCAGGCAGTTGTACAGGTCGCCGCCCGCTCCGCCCACGCAGGTGCGCAGATCGCCGGCGGCGTTCACGATCAGCAGGTCGGGGATGCTGTCGCCGCCCGTGTCCATGGGTCCGTCCGCGATGTCCCGCGGCGGCACGTAGAACGGGTAGTCGGTGCGCTTGCTGGGGTTGCCGAGGGAGTCGTACGCGTACACCTGGATGGTGTTGGGGCCCGCGTGGGCCGGGGCGAAGGCGGGCAGGGTGGCGGTGTTGTTCGTGGCGGGCAGGTCGACGGGGTTGTTGCCCTCGATGGACCACCGGAACTTCGAGGCGCCCTCGGAGGTGAAGGTGACGGCCCCGGTCTGCCCGAACTTGACCTTCGCCCAGGTCTGGGCGTCGGGCGTGGCCTCGGGGAAGGTGTCGCTGTCCACGGTGGGCGGCGGCGGGCCGGAGCCGTCGACGGTGACGGTGCAGCGGTTGCCGCTGGTCGGGTAGTAGGCGGACACCGCCGTCGGGGAGTTGCTGTCCTCGGCGCGGACGTCCCAGTAGTAGATGCCCTTGTCGACGAGGGTGCTGGAGGCGATCGTCAGGGTGCCCTTGCCGCTGGACAGGCTGGTGACGAGGGTGCCGGCCGGGGTGGCGGCGTTGGACTTCCAGAACCGGAAGCGCAGGCCCTTGAGGTTGCCGTCGGGGTCGGAGGACTTCGCCGACAGGACCAGGTTGGTCTTGCCTACGGTGGCGCCGGCCGTGGTCTGGTTACAGGCGCCGCCCGGCGTGCTGGAGACGCTGCTCGGCGTGGCGGGCGGCCGGTTGTAGATCACTTCCAGCGCGGCGCTGGTCGCCTTGAACTTGCGCCAGGTCTGCACGTCGCCCTCGCTGGTGGCGCGGATGCCGAAGGTGATGTTCGACCAGCCCTTGGTGGCGCCCTCCTGAGCGGCGGACTTGACGTTGAACGCCTCGTAGTCGTCCGGGCAGGAGCTGGAGGACCAGCCGTGGGCGAACGACTTGCGCTGGATCTCGTCGGACCAGCTCGGCTGCTTGTTCCAGGTGGTGCCGGAGGAGATCGCGCCGGTCAGCCAGAACTGGAACTCGCGGTCGGTGCAGGACCAGGAGTGGTTGTTGAGCACCTTGAAGGTCGCCGAACTGACCGTCGCGCCCTTCAGGCTGGTGCTGTAGTTCATCCGCCAGAACGAGCGGGCGGTGCCGCCGGTCTCGTTCTCGTGGCCGACGCGGGCGTCGGAGGTGCCGGAGGAGAAGTTGGTGCCGTTCCAGAAGCTGGTGTTCGGGTACGGCTTGTAGGCCACGGTCCACGCCAGCCAGCCGGCGTTGAGCGTCGGGTCGACGTACACCGGGAACTTCACGTCGGCGTCGGTGAACAGGCCGGCCTGGGCGGCGTGCAGGTCGAGGCGGGCGGCGCCGGTGCCATCGCCGGTCAGCTGGACGGGCATCGGGGCGCTGTGCGCGCCGGGCTCGATGCCGGTCAGGCCGGACAGCTTCAGCACGTCGGCCGGCGTGGCGACCGAGGTGCGGGGCGTGCCCTTGCCCTCGTCGAGTTCGGGGTCACGGCCGGCGGAGTCCCAGGCGAAGGGGGTGGGGATGGAGCCGAGCTCCCTGCCGGAGCCGTCCTGCACCAGGATGCGGCCGGTGGCCTTGTCGTGGTGGAAGACGGCGGTCTTCGAGCGCAGTCCGTAGGCCACGGCGGCCAGCGCCTTGCTCTGCGCGGCCTCCTTGTTCTTGACGATCAGCAGCTGGGCGAAGCCGCCCTCCTCACGCGCGACCAGCAGCAGGTCGACGCCCGGCAGCACCTCGGAGTAGAGGGCGCGGGGGCCGTCGAGCACCGGCTCGGGCAGGGCGCCGGGCCACGTGTAGGCGACGGTGTGCCCGGCGATGTCGACCTCGGCGAGCACCGTCTCCTGTGCCTGCGGCCCGTCGGCCAGCGGCAGACGGGCGAAGGAACGGTCGGCACGGGCGGTGGACCTGCCGGGAGTGCCGCTGGAGAAGCGGATCGGCTGGGCGGGGTTGACCGGCTGTACGCCCAGGCCGCGGACGGCGTTCTGCACGCGCCGCAGCCGGTTGTCGATCGGCGCCCACGCGCCCGCGGCGGTCTTCGCGCGCTGCGGCAGGGCGGCCATCCGGGTGCGCAGCTGTCCGTCCGGCTGCGCCCAGGTCTGGGTGGTGGCGGTGGTGGCGGTGTCGACGAGGACCGGCTTGCGGGTGCGCCGCGCCTCGGTCTGGGCGGCCTCCTCGTCGCGCGGGCCGGTCGCGGCCTGCCGGGCGTCGGCGGCCTTGCCGGCCTGGGGCGGTGAGGGGTCGTCAGGGTGCCACCACGGCAGCAGCGTGACGGTCAGGGCGGCCAGTACGAGGCCGAGGGTGAGAGCCAGCCTGGTGCGCGTGCGCACGAAGGGGCTGAGAAAACGAGGCAGCACGGACACGGCGACGGTCTACTCCCGTGTGGACCAGGCGGACGGGCATGGGGGCAGACACGGTCACACGAACCGCACGAAACGTCCACGTATGAAGAATTTATAAAGTCGTGACGATCGAATGGTGAACGTTTGACTGCCGCTTGACTGTGCGTCATCTGCGGCTTTTGGTCACCCGGAGTGCAGCTATAGGCGGCATTTTCGGTACCTTGCGGGCTTGTTCGCGAGTGCGGTGATGTGGTGGGCCTGATCCCGTGTCGGAGGTCACATCGCGCACCGGGAACCCTTCACGGCCGATCTTGATCGTGCGGCGGTCATGACAGAGGGTGCGGTCTCCATCTGTCGTTTTTTTCGCATGCCTTGGTGGGGTCGACGCGTATGCGTGCTCAAAGTCCACCGTCCTGGCTGAGGCGGAGACGCCCAGCCATGACGGAGTCACAACGACGGCGCCGCCGGCAAAGCCGCGTGGCGACCGTCCTTTTGTTGTCCTCGGCGCTGTTGGCGAGCAGCCTCGGCGCGGATGCCTGGGCGATACCCGGCCCCGGCATGACGCGTGAGGAGGTCAAGCTTCCCGAGCTGCCGGAGAGCACCGCGCTCCCGGCGGACGAGGAAGCCGAGAAGAACCTCACCACCGCGCCCGAGGTCCCCGTGACCCCGTACGCGCCGAGCGCCGTGACGCCGTGGGCGGGGGACACGGGTGTCGCCACGCTGACGCCGGACGCCACACCGGGCACGACGGTTCCCGTCGACGACCTGCCGATCGCCGTGGGCGTGCCCGAGGGCGGAGACCCGGCCGCGATCGACGGTCAATGGAAGGTCGACCTGGCCGCGCCGGCCGACTCCCAGACCGCGGGCGTCTCCGGCATGATCATGAAGGTCACGCCGCCGGCCGACGCCGACCCGGCCGCGCAGGTCGCGATCGCCGTCGACACCACCGGCTTCGCCGACCTCTACGGCCCGCAGGCCGCCGACCGCTTCGGCCTCGTCCTGCTGCCCAACTGCGTCATGGACGCGCCCGACACCGGCGACTGCGCCGACAGCGGTGTGACGACCATGGCGGGCAAGGCCGACAAGCAGCCCGAGCGGCTGCGCAGTTCGGTCGAGGTAGTGCCTGCCAAGGAGGCGCCGACCAGGACCACCGCCGCGAAGAAGTCCGCCACCCGGAAGATCCTCACCGGCTCCGTCCCGGTCTCCGGCCTGCTCGGCGGCAACACCGGCTCGACGACGTCCGGCGCCTCCGCGCGCACCGCGTCGTTCCGCAGCGGTGACGTCCTGCCGGTCGTGGACGCCTCCGGCCCGCAGGTCGTCGGCGCCATGGACACCGGCGCCTCCGCCTCCGGCGACTTCACCGCCTCCCCGCTGCTGTCCTCCGGCTCCTGGGCGGCGGGCTCCTCCTCCGGCGCGTTCACCTACTCGTACGACGTGCAGGTACCCGAGACCGCCGGCGGCCTCATGCCGAAGATCTCCCTCGGCTACTCCTCGCAGTCCGTCGACGGCCGCACCTCCGCCACCAACAACCAGGCCTCCTGGATCGGCGACGGCTGGGACTACAACCCGGGGTCCATCACCCGGACGTACGCCAACTGCCGTGAGGACTCCAAGAAGGAGGGCTCCAACAACAAGACGCACCGCACCGCGGACCTGTGCTGGGGCTCGGACAACGCCACCCTGTCGTTGGGCGGCATGACCACCGAGCTGGTCTGGGACAAGGACCAGGGCACGTGGCTCACCGCCAACGGCGACGGCTCGAAGGTGGAGCGGATCCAGGACGACACGTCCGGCAACGGCGCCTACAAGGGCGAGTACTGGAGGGTCACCACCCGCGACGGCACCAAGTACCACTTCGGCAAGCACAAGCTGCCGGGCTGGGGCTCCGGCCAGCCGGTCACCAACTCCGTGCTGACGGTGCCGGTGTACGGCAACCACGACGGCGAGGACTGCTACAAGGCCGGCGACTGGAAGGCCTCGGCCTGCACCCAGGGCTGGCGCTGGAACCTCGACTACGTCGAGGACGTCCACGGCAACGCCATGTCCCTGTGGTGGCAGAAGGACCAGAACTACTACGCGCGCAACTTCGACTTCAAGGCGCCGGTCGTCTACGACCGTGACGGCTGGCTCGACCACATCGACTACGGCCAGCGTGCGAACACCCTCTTCAGCGCGGTAGCCCCGGCCCGCGTCAACTTCACGGTCGCCGAGCGCTGCCTCGACGAAGCCTCGCTGACCTGCTCGGACACCAACTTCAAGGACAAGGACCCGGGCAAGTACCGCATCTGGTACGACACACCCGCCGACCTGAACTGCGAGGCCGTCACCAAGACCCAGACCAGGAAGTGCTGGAACGCCGGCCCGTCGTTCTGGAGCCGCAAGCGGCTGGTGCAGATCCAGACCTCGGCGCAGCGCCGTACCGACACCACCGCCCGTCAGGTGGTGGACCGGCACACGCTCACGCAGAACTTCCCGGTCCTGAAGACCGGCCCCAACACCGCGCTGTGGCTGGAGTCGATCCAGCGCACCGGCTACGCCCGCAACGGCAGCACGGACGAGAGCGCAACCCTCAACGCGGTGCGCTTCGAGTCCAACGCGGAGGACATGCCGAACCGGGTGATGCGCCCGAACGACCCGCGCCCCGGCTTCTCCCGGCTGCGCGTCGGCCGCGTCATCAACGAGTACGGCGGCGAGACCGTCGTCTCCTACAAGCCGGCCGCGGGCGACTGCGCCACCGGCACGGGCCTGCCGGGCAAGACGGACAAGGCGGCGCTGAAGGCGAACACCCGGCTGTGCTATCCGACCTTCTGGTCCCCGGACCCCGAGGTCGAGGACATCGACTGGTTCCACAAGTACGTGGTGGACACCATCGAGGAACTCCCCAACGTCGACGGCGCGTTCGCGACGAAGACGGCCTACGAGTACCAGAACCCGGGCTGGAAGCTCGCCGACGCGGAGTTCACGAAGAAGTCCACGCGGACCTACTCGCAGTTCGCCGGCGTCGAGCAGACCACGGTGATCACGGGCGCGGACAACGCCGACATCAGCTCCAAGCGGTCGAAGGCCGTCACCCGCTTCTTCCGCGGCATGGGCGACACCGTGTCGATGAAGGACATCACCGGCGCCGAGATCGCCAAGGACCGGGAGGCGTTCGCCGGCCGGATCGCCGAGGAGCTCGACTACGACGAGGCGGACGACGCCGACACCGACTGGGTCTCCCGCAGCGTCACCGTCCCGGCCGTCACCGAACTGGGCCACCGCAACCGCGACGACGGCCTGGACCCGCTGTACGCCTGGCGGGTGACCGAGCCCACGGAGATCGCGTACACCAAGTCCTCCGGCACTGACAGCGACGACACCCGCACCGAGCGGATCGTCAGGACCAACACCACCTACGAGTCGGTCTACGGTCTGCCCACCCTGGTGGAGTCCCTCGGGGACACCGGCAAGGCCGGTGACGAGTCCTGCACCAAGTCGGAGTACATCCACCAGACCGCGAAGCACCTGATCGGTCTGTCCAAGCAGGTTTTGGTCTCCCCGACCACCTGTGCGGCCGCCGACTTCACCGACCTCGGCACGCTCACCGGCGGCACTCGCACCGCCTACGACGGGCAGGGCTACGGGCTCGCCCTGGGCGCGGGCACGCTCGGCGAGGCCACCGAGTCGTGGTCGCTGAACGACGCCGGCACCGGCTGGCAGACCGGCGGCACCACCGAGTTCGACGACGTCGGCCGGGTCACCCGCATGACCGACATGGACTACAAGACCTCCGGCACCATCACCTACAAGCCGGCGATCGGACAGGTCTTCTCGATCGTCGAGACCAACGCCCTCGGACACGCCGAGACGACCGAGGTCGAACCGGGTCGTGGCACGACCCTGAAGACGACCGACGCCAACAACCACGTCACCCAGGCCGAGTTCGACCCGCTGGGCCGGCTGGCGAAGGCCTGGGCGGCCGACCGCACCCCCTCCGACTCGGCCGTGCCGGACTTCCGGGCCGTCTACACCATCCCGGAGTACAAGAAGGACGAGGAACGCAAGCCCTCGTACGTCACCACCTACACGCGCGGCTACGACAACCGCGTCGAGACCTCCGTCACCCTCTACGACGGCCTCGGCCGGGAGCGGCAGACGCAGGAGGAGGCGGACGGCGGCGGCTACCTCATCACCGACACGCTGTACAACAGCTCCGGCGAGGTGTGGCAGACCAACAACGCCTACCTGACGAACGAGGCCAAGCCGGGCGAGCTGTTCAGCCCGGTCAGCGACACGGTCGTCCCGAACATCACGCGCTACAGCTACGACGGTTCCGGCCGCGTGCTGGAGGAGACGCCGGTCCTCAAGGTCGCGGACCCGCTGACCGGCGAGTCCAAGTCGGAGCCGGTCCCGGCGCGGGCCACCCGCTACGAGTACGGCCTGGACTGGTCCAAGGTCGACAACCCGCAGGGCACCTCCGACTACCGGGTCTACACCGACGCCCTCGGGCGCACGAAGCGGGTGGACACGTTCAACGCGGACGCGCCCGGCGGCTTCACGTCGATGAAGTACGACTACGACACCCGCGGCCAGCTGGTGAAGGCGACCAACTCCGCCGACCCCACCCACCCGTGGTCGTGGACGTACGACAACCGCGGCCGTCAGAACACCGCCACCGACCCCGACACCGGCACCACCTCGACGTGGTACGACAAGTACGACCGCGTGCTGCACACCAAGAACGCCCGCGGCATCGAACTGTGGAACAACTACGACCTGCTGTCCCGGCCCACGGAACAGCACCTGAACACCGCGGACGGCCCGCTGCTGGCCGGCTTCACCTACGACCTGGCCCCCGGCGGCAAGGGCATGCCCTACACCGCCACCCGGTACACCGACAACGAGGCGTACACCCAGCAGGTCGACGGCTACACCAAGGACTACCAGCCGACCTCGACCACCCTGACCCTGCCGCAGTCCCTCAAGGACACGTGGGGCCTGGAGGCCTCGTACAAGTACTCCTACCAGTACAGCGACAACGGTGTGCTGGAGGAGTCCACGCTGCCGAAGATCGGCAAGCTCGACAGCGAGAAGCTCGTCGTCCGCTACAACAAGGACGGCAAGCCGCTCTCTGTCTCCGGCAAGGACTGGTACGGCTCCGAGACGGTCTACGACCCCTACGGCCAGGTGCTGCGCTCCACGCTCGGCGCCCAGCCCTACCGGGTGTGGACGCAGAACACCTTCGACGAGTCCAGCGGTGAGCTGAAGCAGCAGTCGGTGTTCCGGGAGAAGCCCGGGGACACCTCCCGGGTCGGTCAGAACCCGAACAATCCGTGGCTGGTCTCCGACCGGTCGTACACCTACGACCCGTCCGGCAACGTCACCTCCGTCAAGGAGGGCTCCCTCGGCATCGAGGAGCGGCAGTGCTTCGCCTATGACCCGCTGGGTCAGCTGAAGTCGGCCTGGACCTCCAAGGACCAGAGCGCCTGCACGGCGCCGAAGAACAGCGACGGCACGCTCAACGTGGCCGCCGGAAAGGACAACTCCGGCTACTGGCAGGAGTACGAGTACGACCTGCTCGGCAACCGCAAGAAGCTGACCGAGAAGGACCTCACCGGCAACACCGGCAAGGACGCGACGACCGGCTACGCCTACGGCAAGGCCGACGGCACCCAGCCGCACACGCTGGCCAAGGTGTCCAAGACCTACACCACGCCGGCCGGCGCGCAGGTCAAGGCGGAGGCGGAGCGGCTGTACGAGCTCACCGGCGAGACCAAGTCCGTCACCTCCGTCGAGAACGGCGACAAGCAGTCGCTGTCCTGGACTCCCGACGGCCAGATCGACCGCATCACCGGCGCGGGCGCCGGCGGCAAGACCCCGTACGTGGGCCTCGCCGACAAGTGCCTGGACCTCAAGAGCGGCCTCGCGGTCGCCGCGACGGCGATCCAGCTGTACTCCTGCAACGCCTCCCCGGCGCAGAACTGGCGCTTCACCCCGTCACCGGGCGCGACGCAGACCGACCCCAACCGGGGCACGCTGAACGTCTACGACAACTGGTGCGTCCAGCCGGCCGGCAACACGGCCGGGTCCGCGATCCAGCTGCAGAAGTGCGACGGCTCGGCGAACCAGGAGCTGAAGCGGACCACCTCCGGTCAGCTCGTCCACCCCGCCTCGGGGGGGCTGTGCCTGGCGGTCAAGGACGCCAACTCGGCGAACGCGACCCCGGTCGTGCTCGCCGCCTGTGACGCCACTAAGGCCGAGCAGCAGTGGGCGCCGCAGAACGACACCCGTCACATCTACGGCCCCGACGGCTCCCGCCTGCTGACGATCAAGGGCAAGCAGGCCACGCTGTACCTGGGCGAGGCCGAGGTCACCGTCCAGAAGGGCGGCATCCTGGTCAACACCCAGCGCACCTACTCCGCCCCCGGCGGCGCGGTCATGCGCTACGCCTACGGCAACGGCGGCGAGTCCCTGGTCGCGCTGACGGCCGACCACCAGGGCAGCACCTACGCCGAGATCGCCATGAGCGGCGAGATGCCGGTGCGGATCCGCAAGCAGGATCCCTTCGGCAACCAGCGCGGCACCGACACGGCCGGCGCCAACCTGCAGGCGCACACCGGGTTCCTCGGCGCTGTCGAGGACGACGCCTCCGGCTACCAGCCGCTGGGCGCCCGCCTCTACGACCCGGTCGTGGGACGTTTCCTGTCCGCCGACCCGGTGGTGGACCTGAACGACGCCCTGCAGTCCAACGGGTACGCCTACGCCCACAACAACCCGGTGACGATGTCCGACCCGACGGGTCTGGCCATCTCGCTGACCGCTTCCGAGCGGGCCGCGGCCCTCGCGGGCGCGGGACTGTCGGCGGCGCAGGTCGCGCAGGCGCAGTCGATGATGGGCAAGTCCATGACCTCGGTGATCCTGGCCGTGGCGTGGGAGACGCTGAAGGACTTCATCGGCATCAACGACGCGATGGCGTGCTTCGGCGGCGACATGTGGTCCTGCATCGGCATCGCGGTCGACGCGATCCCGTGGACCAAGCTCGGCAAGATCCCGTCCGTCATCAAGGCCGTGAAGCGCACGATCAAGGCGATCGAGTCGTTCAAGGCGGCCAAGAAAGCGGCCCAGCTGGTCCTGAAGGCCGCGAAGGCGGCCGAGGCGGCAGCGCTGAGAGCGAAGAAACTCGCGATCGAGCGAGCCAAGAAGCTGGCGGCGCAGCGAGCCAAGAAGAAGGCGGCCGAAGCAGCCAAACGAACAGCCGACAGGGCGGCGGCCGCCGCCAGGAAGACCGGCAACCGCGTCCAGAAGCAGGCCCAGGCCAAGGCAGCGCCGAAGGTGTCGTCCCACGGCGGCGGCGGAAAGGGCGGCGGCTCGAAGTCGGGCGGCGGCAAGCCCGGCGGTTCGTCCGGCGGCTCTTCCAAGAGCAAGGGCGGATCCAGCGGCAGCGGCGGCTCGGGCAAGGCCGAGGGCGGCGGCGGGGGCGGGGGCGGAGGGACGTGCAACAGCTTCGTCCCCGGCACCAAGGTCCTCATGGCCGACGGCTCCACCAAGCCGATCGAGAAGGTCAAGGCCGGCGACAAGGTCCTGGCGACCGACCCGAAGACCGGGGAGACCCGCGTCGAGACGGTCACGGCCGAGATCAAGGGCCAGGGCCTGAAGCACCTGGTCAAGGTCACGATCGACGTCGACGGCAAGGCCGGCTCGAAGACGGCCCAGGTCACCGCGACCGACGGCCACCCCTTCTGGGTCCCCGAGCTGCACGCGTGGCTGAAGGCGACCGATCTGCGCACCGGCCAGTGGCTGCAGACCAGCACCGGCACGTACGTCCAGATCGACTCGATCCAGCGCTGGACGGCGCAGGCCGCGACGGTCCACAACCTGACGGTCTCCGACGTCCACACGTATTACGCGCTCGCGGGTGCGACGCCGGTCCTGGTGCACAACAGCGGTGGCAATGATCCGCATGTCTGCGAGATCACGGGCGAGCCGTCGGACGAGTTGCTCGACCATGCCGACGCCAACGTGGGCGCCACCAACGTGGCGGCCCAGGTCTTCACGGCCGACGGGCAGCACTCCGCCCTCGGTATCAGCACGAACAGGAACTTCGGGGACCTCACCCCGAACGTGCAGGATGCCGTGATGGCGACCCAGCACCACGGCGGTTGCGGAGAGATCGGCGCGCTGTGCGATCTCGAGGAGCGTGGTCTGCCGATCGGAGGCGCCAGGTCGCAGGCTGTCGACGTCCGGGGCGGATCCGAGGGGTATGGATGGGATCGCCATGGAGCCCATCGGGAGATGTGCGGCTACTGCCGGAAGCTCTTCACGCACCTGCTGGGCGTCAATCACTAGTCCGCCATTGCTGAAAGGAGCGTCCGGGTGAAACCGACAGCCGAGTCCGTCCGGTTCCTCAACGAGGAGGTTCGTGCCCCTCGTGGACTTCGCGAGGTCCCTTCGATCGACTTCCCGTCCGAGACGGGAGCACTGATCGAACTTCTCTCGGAGGAGTGGGAGGGCTGCGTCCTTCCCTGCTACGGGGGGAACTACTACGGATGGACCCGGATCTCGGTCTCCCGGGGCGGCTGGACCTCGTCCCCCGAGGGGGACGAGTTCATCCGCATCGCGGAGAACCACGACGCTCCCTGCGCGATCGTTCTGCGTCGCGACGGCAGGGTCGGGGTCTCCTGGAGCGGCGAGTACACGGACATGTTCGCCGGCTTCACGGAATTCGTGGAGACGGTGGCCCTGTGGTCGACGCTGCGGGGCTGGACAGCCCTGGAGAGTCACGGTCTCCGGTACTCCGCCGCCGTGGAGTTCGTCTCCCGCGGGAGGACCCGCCCTGAGACGGGCGGGAGCCTCACCCGATGGACGCGCTTCGACGACGCGGTCGTCCTGGAGGAGCCGTTCCTGACCGGCGACCCCGACCGCCCGCCACGGGTCCATGTCGTGGTGGCGGACCCGGGGCTGCTGGCCGGCTCCGACTTCGTCAAGTCCTTGCCGTATCCGATCTCCTCGACCCTCGGCCAGGGGTTCCCCGAACTCCCGTCCCGCTGGGTCTGACACCAGCTCCTGAACGCATGACCCGACGGGCCGGTCTCGAAGGGTGATGGGGAAGCCCTGCCGAATCGCTTTCGGCAGGGCTTCCCGCCTTTCCGGTGTGGCCGTGGCGCCACAGCCACTGGCGCCACAGTCACGAGCGCGGTCAGCGGGACTTTCTTGCGCGCAGGCGATGCGTCAGCCAGATGCCCAGGCCGATCAGCGGCAGCACGACGGCGGCCGGGATGAGCACGCCCGCCCCTCCGACCAGCAGGAAGCCGATCAGCGCCTCACCGACCGACGGGTCGTCCTCGCCGCCCAACTGTTCCTCCTTGCGCCCGTGTTCCCGATGCAGGCATCCCGGAGGACGCGTGCGTGCCAGGAGCCGGTTCCGACGCGGCCGGGTCCACCCTGGCCTGGAAGCACTCCTTCCTGCCGCCCGTCGCGGGCACGAAGCAGGCCTGGACGACCGCTCCCGTGCGGGTCGTCGCCATGAGGGTGTGGACGTAGGTGTCGGCGTCGGTGCGGGTCCGCACCCGGGCGAGGTGGCCGCGCACTTCGACCTCGTCGCCGATCCGCGTGCCCCACATCCGTACCCACGTGGCCCCGCACATGCTGCTGTACCGCAGTTGCACCGAAGCTCCGGTGGCGGTGACGTGCTCCGCCAGGGTTTCGGGCGAGGGACCGCAACGCATCAGCAGCGGGTCCTTGCCCTCGCAGGCGGCGCCCCGGCAGAGCGGTCCGGTCGCGGACGCCGACGGCGATGCCGACGGTCCTGCCGTCTCGCTTCCGTGCGGGAGGAGGAGAAGGGTCAGTACGACCGCCCCGAACACCAGGGCGGACACCGACACCAGGACCGCCACGGCCGTCGCTCCGCGCTGACCGGGGGCGGCCGTGGCGCCTTCGGGGGACGAGGGAGGTTCCGTGCTTGTGCTTGTGCTTGTGGTCGTCCGAGTCGGGTCCTTTGGTGGGTCGTCGCTCCACTCCGACTGCGCGAGGTCCCGCAGTGCCAGGTAGCGGCCGGCCGGTTCGCCGGCGAGCCTGCACAGCTCCTGGACCGCCGGGCGCGGGGGCAGCGTCCTGCCGTTGAGATAACGCTCCCAGGACGACTTGCTGAACGTGGTCTTCGCCGCGAGCCCGGCCAGGCTCAGACCGGTGCGTTCCTTCAACTCCCTCAGCCCGGCGGCCAGTCGGGCGCTCTCCGGTGACGGATCGGGCCTGGTCATCCGCGGAGAGCCTTCCAGGTGAGCGGTCCGATGATGCCGTCGTCCTCCAGACCCGACCGCTTCTGCATGGCCTTGACCGCTCGCCGGGTCAGCGGACCGAACATGCCGTCGATGCCCCCCGGCGAGATGCCCGCCCGGCGCAGCAGACACTGTGCCTCGGCCACGTCGGGACCGCTGTTGCCGGTGGCGAGCTCGGTGTCCTGGGTGCGGCTGATGCCCGCGTACCAGAGCCCGCCGACCTGCTCGATGCGGCACCGGTACGCGGGACCCGACGAGGACGCCCCGGCGGCAGACGGACCCGGGGGAGCGACCGCATGGTCGCCGTCGTGGTCGAGCCGCATGATCAGGAGCACCGCGGTGCAGACGGCCAGTACCAGGGCCAGCACTCCCGCGACGAGCGCGATGTGCAGCGAGCGCCCGGGAGCGAGCGCGCTCGCGGCCCCCTCCTGCGTACCCCCCTCCTGCGTACCCACCCCCTGCGCCGCCGGGGCCGCCGAGGCCGCCCGCGCCGACGCGGTCGCCTGTGCGGCGTTCCACGTCTCGGCCGCGACCTCGTGCAACGCGAGCAGCCGCACGGGATCGACGCCGCCGATCCGGGCCAGCTTCTCCACGGCCTCCCGGGGCGGCAGCGACCGGCCGCCCAGATACCGTTCCCACGACTTCTGGCTGTACCCCGTCTTGGCCGCCAGCTGGCGCATGCTCAGCTCGCTGCGATCCGTCAGCCCGCGTAACTCCGTCACCAACTGCCGCACACGCGGATCGAGTTCGGCGGACAGCGCTTTGCGGCGCGCCATGTTCCCCCCAGATGCGGTCATGGACCGTGGTCAGCGGCCCCCCGCTGCGTCGCATTCTGCATGAGCAGCGCACCGTCTGTACAAGGTCTGTCACAGCCGTCCCGCCGCATCGTCCCGACCGCCCGCGTCCGCGCAGGTCAGCGGGCGGGACGTCCCAAGAAGCCGTCACTTCCCCGGCAGCCGTGGCGGCCCGGGCCGAGGGGGCCGCACCGTGGTGTCGTCACCGGCTCGCCGACCGGGCCACGACACCCGACCCACGACCGAAAGAGGAACGCATGCGACCGAACGTCCTCGCCAGGACCCTCGTCGGAATCACCGCCGTCGCCGGCCTCGCCGTCGGCTCCCTGGCGACCGCGGGCACCAGCTTCGCGGCGTCCGCGCCGGCCCCGCAGGCAGCGGTGAGCGCGCAGTCCGCCTCCCTGCTGGCGACGCAGAACTTCGGCCTCACCAGCGCCGAGGCCAAGAACGTCCAGCGCTGGCTGGCGGCCAACTGGAACTACACCGACGGCATCGACGGGCAGCTGGGCACCAACAGCTGGAAGGCGTTCCAGCGTTGCCTGAAGACCTACTGGGGCTACACCGGCGCGATCGACGGCGACCCCGGCACCAACACCATCAAGGCGCTGCAGCGCCTGCTGAAGGACAGCTACGGCTACACCGGCGCGATCGACGGCATCGCCGGGTCGGGCACCCGGGCCGCGTTCAAGCGGTTCGCCGCCTGACGGCAGCCTGCCTGACGTCCGCCTGACGTCCGCGCGAACGACTGCGGCCCCGTCCTCCCCGGGGGAGGAGGACGGGGCCGCGGTGCGTCGTGGCGTCGTACCGGCCGGCTCAGAGCCTTCCGGGCGTCAGAGCTTCTCGGGCGTCCGGATGCCCAGCAGGGCCATGCCCAGGTGGAGCGTGCGGCCCGTCAGGTCGACCAGGAACAGCCGGTTCTCGACGACCTCCGGCGCGTTGTCGGGCGACAGCACGTGGCACTGGTCGTAGAACGTCGTCAGGTGCGAGGCCAGCTGGTAGAGGTACGCCGCCAGCTTGTGCGGCGCGTACTCCGCCGCGACCTCCGCCACCAGCTCGCCGAACTGGTCCAGGTGCAGGCCCAACGCCCGCTCCGCCGGGGCCAGTTCGAGCTCCGGGTGGGCGGCCGGCCGGGCTTCGCCCGCCTTGCGCAGGATCGACTGGATACGGGCGTACGCGTACTGGAGGTACACGGACGTGTCGCCGTTCAGCGAGACCATCTGGTCCAGGTCGAACTTGTAGTCGCGGACCGCGGACGTCGACAGGTCGGCGTACTTCACCGCGCCGATGCCCACGTACCGGCCGTTCTCGACGACCTCCTCGTCCGTCAGCCCGACCTTCTCGCGCTTCTCGCCGACGACGGCCGTCGCCCGGTCCACCGCCTCGTCGAGGAGGTCGACCAGCTTCACCGTCTCGCCCTCACGGGTCTTGAACGGCTTGCCGTCCTTGCCCAGGACCGTGCCGAACGCCAACTGGTGCGCCTTGACGTCCTCGTTCAGCCAGCCCGCCCTGCGCGCCGTCTCGAAGACCATCCTGAAGTGCAGCGACTGACGGGCGTCCACGACATAGAGCAGCGTGTCCGCCTTGATGTCGAAGACACGGTCGCGGATCGCCGACAGGTCCGTCGCCGCGTAGCCGTAGCCGCCGTCCGACTTCTGCACGATCAGCGGGACCGGGTTGCCGTCCGGGCCCTTGACGTCCTCGAAGAAGACGCAGAGCGCGCCCTCCGAGCGGACCGCCACACCCGACTCCTCCAGGAGCCGGCAGGTCTCCGCCAGCATGTCGTTGTAACCCGACTCGCCGACGATGTCCGGGTCCCGGATCTCCATGTCCAGCTTCTCGAAGACCGAGAAGAAGTAGATCTTCGACTCGTCGACGAACTTCTGCCAGGTCGCGAGCGTGTGCGGGTCGCCCGCCTGGAGGTCGACCACCCGGCGACGGGCCCGCGTCTTGAACTCCTCGTCGGAGTCGAACAGCTTGCGGGCCGTCTTGTAGAGGCGGTCGAGGTTCGACATCGCCTCCTCGCCGCTGACCTGGGACTCCTTGTGGTCCAGCTCGTGCGGGTGCTCGTCCAGGTACTGGATGAGCATGCCGAACTGGGTGCCCCAGTCGCCGATGTGGTGACGGCGCACGACCGTCTCGCCGGTGAACTCCAGGATCTGCACCACCGCGTCGCCGATGACCGCCGACCGCAGGTGACCGACGTGCATCTCCTTCGCCACGTTCGGCTGGGCGTAGTCGATGACGGTGGTGCCCGGGTGCTCGGCCCGCGGGACGCCCAGGCGGTCCGCGTCCGCGTACCGCGCGGCCAGGTTCTCGGTGATCGCCCGGTCGGTGATCGTCACGTTCAGGAAGCCGGGGCCCGAGACCTCGATCTCCTTGATCACGTCACCGGTGACGACCTGCGCCACCACCTGCGTCGCCAGCTCCCGCGGGTTGGCCTTCGCCTTCTTCGCGAGGGCCAGGATGCCGTTGGCCTGGAAGTCGGCCCGGTCGCTTCGTCGCAGCAGCGGGTCGGCGGCGCCGGCCTCCGGCAGGGCTGCCGTGAGGGCCGTCGCGAGACGCTGGTGGACCGAAGCGGTGAGGGACGTGACCGGGGCCATAGGAGTGGGTGCCGTTCTCCTGGTGGGGATGGATAGACACAGCCAGTATCCCATGGGGGGTAAAGCGGTTTTCCCGGGCGCGGGGCCGTCTGGGAGAATGACGCCGTCAGCAAGCCTTCCGAGCAACTCAGAACAAGAGGACGTGCCGATCGTGGCTCAGAGCACCGAGACCACCGACTGGGTCTCCCGTTTCGCGGATGAGGTCATCGAGGAGTCGGAGCGCCGAGCCCCCGGCACTGTGACATCGGTCGCCACCGCTCCGGTCGTGGTCGTGGCCTCCGGGCTCTCGCCCTCCGGGCCGATCCACCTGGGCAACCTGCGCGAGGTCATGACCCCGCACCTCGTCGCCGACGAGATCCGCCGCCGCGGGCGCCAGGTCCGCCACCTGATCTCCTGGGACGACTACGACCGGTTCCGGAAGGTGCCGGCCGGCGTCGCGGGCGTCGACTCGTCGTGGGCCGAGCACATCGGCAAGCCGCTGACCTCCGTCCCGGCCCCGGCCGGGTCGACGTACCCGAACTGGGCCGAGCACTTCAAGGCCGCCATGGTCGAGGCGCTCGCCGAGCTCGGCGTGGAGTTCGACGGGATCAGCCAGACCGCCCAGTACACCGCCGGCGTCTACCGCGAGCAGATCCTGCACGCCATCAGGCACCGCGCCGACATCGACGCGATCCTCGACCAGTACCGCACCAAGAAGGCCCCGGCGAAGCAGAAGCAGCAGAAGCCCGTCGACGAGGCCGAGCTGGAGGCCGCCGAGGGGTCCGGCGCGGCCGGCGAGGACGACGGCTCCTCCGGTGCCGGGTCCGTGGGGTACTTCCCGTACAAGCCGTACTGCGGCAACTGCGACAAGGACCTGACCACGGTCACCTCCTACGACGACGACACGACCGAGCTCACGTACTCCTGCACCGCGTGCGGCTTCTCCGAGACCGTCCGGCTCAACGAGTTCAACCGCGGCAAGCTGGTCTGGAAGGTCGACTGGCCCATGCGCTGGGCCTACGAGGGCGTCGTGTTCGAGCCCTCCGGCGTCGACCACTCGTCGCCCGGGTCCTCGTTCCAGGTCGGCGGGCAGATCGTCGGGATCTTCGGCGGCAAGCAGCCCATCGGGCCCATGTACGCCTTCGTGGGGATCAGCGGCATGGCGAAGATGTCGTCCTCCCGCGGTGGCGTGCCCACCCCCGGCGACGCCCTGAAGATCATGGAGCCGCAGCTCCTGCGCTGGCTGTACGCCCGCCGCCGCCCCAACCAGTCCTTCAAGATCGCCTTCGACCAGGAGATCCAGCGCCTCTACGACGAGTGGGACAAGCTCGACGGCAAGGTCGCCGACGGCTCCGCTCTCCCGGCCGACGTCGCCGGGCACTCGCGTGCGGTGCGCACGGCCGGCGGCGACCTGCCGCGCACGGCGCGACCGCTGCCGTACCGGACGCTGGCCTCCGTCGCCGACATCACCGCCGGGCACCAGGACCAGGCGCTGCGCATCCTCAGCGAGCTCGACCCCGAGAACCCGATCGGCTCCCTCGACGAGGCCCGGCCGCGGTACGACAAGGCCGAGGCGTGGATCAACAACCACGTCCCCGCCGACCAGCGCACCATCGTGCGCGAGGAGCCGGACGCCGAACTGCTGAAGTCCCTCGACGAGGCCTCCCAGCAGTCGCTGCGGCTGCTGCTCGACGGCCTCGCCGAGCACTGGTCGCTGGACGGCCTCACGCACCTCGTCTACGGCGTCCCCAAGGTGCAGGCCGGGTTCTCCGCCGATGCCACGCCCAAGGAACTCCCGCCGGAGATCAAGACCGCCCAGCGGACGTTCTTCGCGCTGCTGTACCACCTGCTGGTGGGGCGTGACACGGGACCGCGGCTGCCCACGCTGCTCCTCGCGGTCGGGCAGGAGCGGGTGCGGGCCCTGCTCGGGGAGTAAGCGGCAGTGGAGAAGGGGCCCTCGTTCCGAGGGCCCCTTCTTCCTGTCTCAGGCGATGTGGTCTTCCTGCAGCTCCGCCGTGTGGCGGTTGGTGAAGCGGTTGACCATGCGGTCGGCTTCGCGCTGCGGGATCGTTACGCCGAACGTCGCTTCCACGTCGTCCCTGAGCTGGCCCGAGGTGGGGTAGCTGCCGTCGATCGACTTCTTGAAGACCATGTAGTAGTCCTCCTCGGTCGGCTCCGGGGAGCCGCCGCCCTCACCGAGTTCGCGGCTGCGGCCCGGGACCACCGGGATCGGGAACGAACCCGTCTCCTCCGGAGAGGGCTCCTGGGCCGGGGGCTCCTCCTGGTACTGGTCCGTGTACTGCTCGGCGTCCCGCTGCTCCTCGTACCAGTCGGCGTACTGCTCCGCGGGGTCGTACGTGGGGTCGTAGCCGCCCTGGTACTGCACCTCGTGCGGCGACTGGAACCAGGGACTCTGGTCGTCCTCGGGCTGCACGGGCGGCTGCTGGCCGAACTGCTGCGGCTGCCGGCCCTGGTCCTGGGGCCGGCCCTGGTCCTGGGGCCGGCCCTGGGCCTGCGGCTGCGCCTGTTGTTGCTGCGCCGGGGCCGCCGCCAGCTCCTGCAGCCCCTGCTGGGGCGTCAGTGCCGGCGCCTGGGTCTGCGTCTGGGTCTGGGTCTGGGGCGGCTGCGCCTGGGTCGGCATCGGGGGCAGCAGGACCGGTTCTATGCCTGCCGCCGCCAGGCCCGCCGGGGCCGTCTCCGCCAGGGGGACGCCGTAACGGGCCAGGCGCAGGGGCATCAGGGACTCCACCGGAGCCTTACGACGCCACGCCCGGCCGAAACGGGAATGCAGTCTCGCCCGGTAGACGAGACGTTCCTGCTCCAGCTTGATCACCTGGTCGTAGGAGCGCAGCTCCCACAGCTTCATCCGACGCCACAGCAGGAACGTGGGCACCGGGGCGAGCAGCCAGCGCGTGAGGCGCACGCCCTCCATGTGCTTGTCCGCCGTGATGTCCGCGATCCGGCCGATCGCATGCCGCGCCGCCTCCACCGCGACGACGAACAGGATCGGGATCACCGCGTGCATGCCCGTGCCCAGCGGGTCCGGCCAGGCCGCCGCGCCGTTGAACGCGATCGTCGCCGCCGTCAGCAGCCACGCCGTCTGACGCAGCAGCGGGAAGGGGATGCGGATCCACGTCAGCAGCAGGTCCAGGGCCAGCAGGACGCAGATGCCCGCGTCGATGCCGATCGGGAACACGTAGGAGAAGTTCCCGAAGCCCTTCTTCAGAGCCAGCTCACGGACCGCCGCGTACGAACCGGCGAAGCCGATGCCGGCGATGATCACGGCGCCGGTCACCACCACGCCGATGAGAACGCGGTGCATCCGGGTCAGCTGTATTGGCGCGGACACCCGTACTCCCCTCCCCTTGCGTGTTCTTGCGCGCAACAGGGTGGCACATGTGTGCGGCGCACGCGTTGCCGGTCCGTCAGCTCTTCGCCGAGGCGGACGCCTTCGGAGCCGCCGCGGCCGCCTTCGTCGCCGCCGCCGACGCCGATGCGGACGGCGACTTGGACGGCGACGGCTTCGCCGTCGGGGAGGCCGCCTTCGAGCCCGACCCGGAGGGGGACGGGGCGGCCGGGCTCGACGGCGCCGTACCCGAACTCCCGCCGCTTCCCTCGCCGTTGGCCGACTGCACCGCGGCCACCGACTCCTTCACCGCCTTCTCCGCCGACCTCGCCAACGTGTCCGCGCTCGGCGTCTTGTCACCCGCCAGACCGGCCCCGTTGTAGTCCAGCGTGACGACGACGTTCTCCACCCGCGCCACGACCGTCTGCTGCTTGAAAGCGCCTTCCGACTTCTTCAGGTCGTAGCGCACCAGCGTCGCCTCGTCGCCCGTGCCGGCCACCGGCGTCGCCTTCGTGTTCTTCGCGCCCGCCACCGCCTGCGCGTCCTTGACCTGCTTCGCGTAGTACGTCTTCGCCTGCGACGCGCCGTCGCCGGTCGTCGCGTCCGACTCGAAACGCAACAGGGACACGTTCAGCCAGCGGAACTGCGAGCCCTTCACACCGTTGTTGGCCAGACTCGACCAGGAACAGCTCGCCCGCGCACCCGTGTCGCTGGACGTCCCCTCCTTGCCCTTGGCCGCCCCCTTCGGCACCAGCTCCGTCAGCGTCTTCTTCGACAGCACCGCACACGCCTCGGGCAGCGTCTTGTACGCCGCCGCCTGCACGGTCGGCGCGGCACTCGACGCCGAGTCACCCGAACCGGAGCCGGTGGAGGCGCTCGTGTCCTGAGCGTCCTTGCCGGCGTCGGAGCCGGAGTCCGAGGAGCAGCCCGCGGCGATCAGCATCACCGGGACGGCCACCGCGGCGGCCAGGAGGCGGTTCAGCCCTCCGGCACGCATCACGCGCTCGTCACGCTGCTCACACTGGTCAAACTGGCCGTCACGCTGGGCTCGTCGCTGCATGGTTCCTTCACTCATGACGCTCGTGGTTCCTGCGGTCGGATCGGGTCCGAGGGGCCACGGTACGCGGTGAAGACTCTGTGCGGTTCCGCTTCAAAGCCTTTACGGGGGCGCGGCGGGCGGGGCCGAAGTGGCCTCAACCGGCCAGGGAGTCGGACAGCTGTGCGGCCAGTTTCCGGGCCTTGTCCTGCATTTCCGTGCTGTCCGGGGCCACGCCCACGGTCGCCGGCTGCTCCTCGTACTCGATCGTCACGATGACGTTCGACGTGCGGAACGCCACAGTCACCGTGCGCTGCTTGGCCGTCGAACCGGAACTGTTGAGCGCGTCGTCGACGAACGCCTCGTCGCCCAGGTCGTCCAGGAGCCGGGGCTGGAGCTCCACGGGCGGGACGGTGGAGGAGGGGGAGGCGGATCCGGAGGCGGAGAGGGAGGGCGAGGCGGAGGCGGAGACAGAAGGGGAGGGGGAGAGGGTGGCCGTCGCCGAGGGGCCGGCGCTCGTGGACGGCAGGGGCGCCGGCAGGTCGGCGGCGGCTACCTGCTTCGCGAAGAGGGCCTCCGCCTGGCTGTCGTCGCTGACGGCGTTGTCGTAGGAGACGACACGCTCGAAGTCGACGAAGAGGTGGTCGGTGGCGTCCGACGACTGCACCTTCCAGCGGCAGCCCACCTTGCGGTCCGTGTCGTACGTCAGCGTCGCCTCGCCCGCGTAGGCCGCCGTGCGCTGGGTCTCGTCGGTGAGCTGCTTGATGCCGGGGAGGAGGGAGTCGAGCGTGTTCCGGCTGACGACGCCGCAGGCCTCCGGGAGCGTGGCGTACTTGCCCGGCTGGGCGGCGGGGGTGGACGTGCCGGCCTGGCCCGGGTTGGAGTTGTCCGTCGAGCCGCCCTCGTCCGAGCCGCCGGTGCAGCCGGCCAGCAGCGCCGCGAGGAGCACGACGACGCCGGGTACGTAGGCCTTCCGCTGCACGGTCGGCTCCTCTCGACTGTGATGAACGGTGATGAACGGCGGTGAACGGCGGTGAGCGGTGGCTCTGAGGTGTGGGTGTCCCAGTGTCCCCGCTGGTTAATCGCTTGCCGGGCAGGGGTGGCCCCTGCAGACAATGTGTATCGCACGCAACACCGTGGATGCCGGTCCATCGTCCCTTTTCACTGACCTTGGCCCTGGTTTTGCGATCTATGACTTCTGTTTGCTTCCGGGGGAATGAGGACGAAATGTCGTACGTGGAAATGCCGGGCGCGAAGGTACCCATCCGCATGTGGACCGACCCGACGTCGGTCGAGGAGGGCGCACTGCAGCAGCTCCGCAACGTCGCCACCCTCCCGTGGATCAAGGGCCTGGCGGTCATGCCGGACGTCCACTACGGGAAGGGCGCGACGGTCGGCTCGGTCATCGCGATGCAGGGCGCTGTGTGTCCTGCGGCGGTGGGGGTGGACATCGGCTGCGGGATGTCGGCGGTCAAGACGTCATTGACGGCGAACGACCTGCCCGGCGACCTGTCCCGGCTGCGATCGAAGATCGAGCAGGCCATTCCGGTGGGGCGGGGGATGCATGGCGACCCCGTCGATCCGGGCGGGTTCCATGGGCTGGCCACAGCGGGGTGGGACGACTTCTGGGGGCGGTTCGACGGCGTTGCCGATTCGGTCAAATTCCGCCAGGAACGTGCCACAAAGCAGATGGGAACGCTCGGAAGTGGAAACCACTTTGTTGAAGTGTGCACGGATACGACCGGAGTCGTCTGGCTGATGCTGCACTCCGGTTCCCGGAACATCGGCAAGGAACTGGCGGAGCACCACATCGGCATAGCCCAGAAGCTGCCGCACAACCAGGGCCTGGTCGACCGGGACCTCGCCGTCTTCATCGCGGAAACCCCGCAGATGGCGGCGTACCGCAACGACCTGTTCTGGGCGCAGGAGTACGCGAAGTACAACCGCACGCTCATGATGGCGCTCCTGAAGGACGTGATCCGCAAGGAGTTCCGGAAGGCGAAGCCGACCTTCGAGCCGGAGATCAGCGCGCATCACAACTACGTTGCCGAGGAGCGCTACGACGGGATGGACCTGCTCGTGACCCGCAAGGGCGCGATCCGGGCCGGTTCCGGCGAGTACGGGATCATCCCGGGGTCCATGGGCACCGGTTCCTACATCGTGAAGGGCCTCGGCAACGAGAAGGCCTTCAACTCGGCGTCCCACGGCGCGGGTCGGCGCATGAGCCGCAACGCGGCCAAGCGTCGCTTCTCGGCGAAGGACCTGGAGGAGCAGACGCGGGGCGTGGAGTGCCGTAAGGACTCCGGCGTCGTGGACGAGATCCCGGCTGCCTACAAGCCGATCGAGCAGGTCATCGATCAGCAGCGGGACCTGGTGGAGGTCGTGGCGAAGTTGAAGCAGGTCGTGTGCGTGAAGGGCTAGTGACGGCTGAGGGGCGCGGGGCTGGGGCGGCTATTTCGCGTGGCGGACCGCGTAGATCATCACGAACGCGATGACGTGGATGCCGAAGAGGAAGTACGCCAGGAAGACCCACATGTGGCGTTCGTTCTTCGTCTCCTGGACCAGGCGGGCCTGTTCGAGCGACTTCGCCCGCTCGTCGGCCTCGTCGCGCTTGTCCGCCTCGTTCTTCTCGTTCTTCTCGTTCTTCTCGTGCTGCTCGGGCATCACAGCTCCCGGTGGACCTTCGTGTTCGACGCCTGGGCGCGGGGGCGCAGGACGAGGAGGTCGACGTTGACGTGGCTGGGGCGGGTCACCGCCCAGGTGATCGTGTCCGCCACGTCGTCGGCCGTCAGGGGTTCGGCCACGCCCTCGTACACCTTCGTCGCCTTCTCCGCGTCGCCGCCGAAGCGGGTGAGGGCGAACTCGTCGGTCTTGACCATGCCGGGGGCGATCTCGATGACGCGGACCGGCTGGCCGACGATCTCCAGGCGGAGGGTCTCGGCGAGGACGTGCGCGCCGTGCTTGGCGGCGACGTAGCCCCCGCCGCCCTCGTACGTGCCGTGGCCGGCGGTCGAGGAGATGACGACGACCGTGCCGTCGCCGCTCGCCACCAGCTTCGGGAGCAGGGCCTGGGTGACGTTGAGGGTGCCGAGGACGTTCGTCTCGTACATCGTGCGCCAGTCGGCCGGGTCGCCGGTGGCCACCGGGTCGGCCCCGAGCGCGCCGCCCGCGTTGTTGACCAGCACGCCGATGGTCTTGAAGGCCGTCGCGAACTCGTCGACCGCCGCCCGGTCCGTCACGTCCAGCTGGTACGCCGTCGCCGACCGGCCCGCCGCGTTGATCTCCTCCGCGAGCGCCTCGATGCGGTCCTTGCGGCGGGCGGTGAGGACGACCCGGTAGCCGGCCGCGGCGAGCCGGCGGGCGGTGGCGGCGCCGATTCCGCTGCTCGCACCGGTGACGACGGCGATGCGGGACGCGGCGGACGGTGCGGCGGTGGCCATGGGGTGCTCCTCGGGGCGGTTTCGGACGGCTGGCTGCCGCCAAGCGTAGGTGACGTCAGGAGGCGGACCGCCTGCCTTTTCGATGGGCGGACGGTTTGGCGGGGTGGGACGATGGGAGAGGTGATCCTCCTGTTCTGCGGAGGTCGATCATGGGACAGGCACGAGAGGTCATGGACCGGCTCACCGAGGCGGTCACCACCCACGCGGAACCCCGGCGCTTCGCCGAGCTGTACGCGGAGGACGCGGTCGCCGTCACCCCCGACGCGGGGGAGATCCACGGGCGCGACGACATCGCCGAGTACTGGCGGCAGATGACGGAGATGGTTCCCGACGGCAGGTTCGAGTCGGTGCACTCCTACGAGATCGGTAACACGGCCATCGACGAAGGGTTCTTCAGCGGCCGTAACACGGGACCGATCCAGCTGCCCACCGGGGAGTCGCTGCCCGCGACGCAGAAGGAGGTCAGGATTCGCGGGGTGGACCTCGCCACCGTCGACGCGGACGGACGGATCGTCGAGTACCGGCTCTACTTCGACGAGATGGAGTTCATGGGGCAGCTGGGGCTGCTGCCGGACGAGCCCTCCTGAGACGTCCTGCCCAGTGACCGTCATCCCCCGCCGGCCGCCGCCAGCCCCCTGTCAGCCGCCGTTTCTCGGCGCCCACATGATCACGGCCATGCCGGCGAGGCAGATCAGCGCGCCTGTCACGTCCCAGCGGTCCGGGCGGTAGCCGTCCGCGACCATGCCCCACAGGATCGACCCGGCCACGAAGATCCCGCCGTACGCGGCGAGGATGCGGCCGAAGTGGGCGTCGGACTGGAACGTGGCGACGAAGCCGTACGCGCCGAGGGCGAGGACGCCCCCGGCCGTCCACAGCCAGCCGCGGTGTTCGCGCACGCCCTGCCAGACCAGCCACGCGCCGCCGATCTCGAAGAGCGCGGCGACGACGAAGAGGACGGCGGAGCGGAGGATGAGCATGGCCGCAGCTTCGCACGGCGGTGCGCTGTCACCTGTTGGAGGGCGCCTGCGGGGCGCCTCGCGTGGGATACATCCGGGGGATACGTCGCTGCGGCACGGTGAGTGAGGAGTGGTGGCATGCGCAGGATGCGGGGTCTCGCGGTGTGGGGTGCCGTACTGGCGGTGGGGACGGGGATCTCGCCCGCGCGGGCCGAGGGGGCGGCGGGCGGTGCGCTCGCGGGCGGTGCGGCGACCGAGGCGGATCTGTCGTATCACGGCTTCGCCGTGATGGACGGCCCTCGGGTCGACGTACGTTTGACGCCGCGCAACCACGGTCCCGGGGACGTCGCCGACGCGACGGTGCGGCTGCGCTGGTCGGTGCCGTTGGCGGCGGGGGAGCCGCGATTGCCGGCGGGGTGTGCGCGGACGGGTCGGCAGGAGGTGGTGTGCCGGACGGGGGCGTTGGCCGCGGACGGGCTGGGGGAGCAGATCGCGTTGCGGGTGTGGCTGCGGGGGCGGCCGGCGGAGGTGACGATGGCCGTGGACACGCTGTGGGGCGGTGGCGCGGTGGACCGTAACCGGTCCAATGACCGGCAGCAGGTGCTCGTGCTGGACACGGGGGACGCGTACTTCTTCTGATGTCCTTGCTGTCCCTGAGTACGATCTCGGCACACGGCGCTGACGAAGGGGTTGGGCGATGTCCGGGAACGTGCGGTCGAGGCTGCTGGGCGAGCTGTCCACGGTCTCACGCCGATACGTGGCGTCGTACGCCTTGTTCAATCAGGCGCTCGCCGACCGGCTGGGGCTGCATCCGACCGATCTGCAGTGTCTGAACCTGTTGACGCTGGAGCGTGAGCCGGTGACGACGGGCCGGGTGGCCGAGCTGACGGGGCTGACCACGGGGTCGGCGACGCGGCTGGTGGACCGGCTGGAGAAGGCGGGGTACGTGGTCCGGGAGCGGGACGCGGCCGACCGGCGGCGGGTGCTGGTGGCGCCGGTGCCGGAGCGGATCGCGGAGTTCGGGCGGATGTGGGAGCGGCTGGGCGGGGACCGCTCGCCCCTGTTCGAGGACCTGGCGGATGCCGAACTCGCGGTGATCGTGCGGCATATGAGACGAACGGTGGAGTTCCACGGAGAGCGGATCACGCGGTTGCGGGAAGGCCGGGTGTAGGGGGCGGGATGCAGGAGACGGAGATACGGTCGCGGTCGGCGGCGCCGGCGGCCGAGGGGGCGCACGGGGTCGAGGTCGGGCGGGGGTTGCCGCGGCACTGGCCGTTGTTGCTGCTGGGGGCGGCTGTGGCGCCGGGGGCGGTGCTGGTGGTCGTCGGACGGTCGTTGGACGATCCGGCGGTGCAGGCGTGGCGGACGGTGTGTCTGGCCGTGACCGTGCAGGCGCTGCCGTTCCTGCTGTTGGGGACGGCGTTGTCGGGGGCGATCAACGCGTTCGTGCCGGCGCGGGTGTTCGAGCGGCTCCTGCCGAAGCGGGCGGCGCTGGCCGTGCCGGTGGCGGGGATGGCCGGGGTGGTGCTGCCGGGGTGCGAGTGCGCGTCGGTGCCGGTGGCGAACAGTCTGATCGGGCGGGGGGTGACTCCGGCGGCGGCGTTCGCGTTCCTGCTGTCGGCCCCGGCCGTGAACCCGGTCGTGCTGACCGCCACCGCCGTCGCCTTCCCGGGCAGCCCGGAGATGGTGCTGGCCCGGCTGCTCGCCTCGCTGGTCACGGCCGCGGTGATGGGCTGGCTGTGGCTCTGGCTGGGGCGGGCGGAGTGGCTGAAGCCGACGGTGCGGCACACGGGACACGTCCCGGGGCGCAGCCGGTTCACGGAGTTCCGGCGCGGTTTCCAGCACGACTTCCTGCACGCGGGGGGTTTCCTCGTCGTGGGGGCGATGGCGGCGGCGACCTTCAATGTGGCGGTGCCGCGTTCGGTGCTGGACACGTTCGCGGGTTCGCCGTGGCTGTCGGTGCTGTTCCTGGCGGCGCTGGCGATCGTGCTGGCGGTGTGCAGCGAGGCGGACGCGTTCGTCGCGGCCTCGCTCAGCGGGTTCTCCCCGGTGGCGCGGCTGGCGTTCATGGTGGTGGGGCCGATGGTCGACCTGAAGCTGATCGCTCTGCAGGCGGGGACGTTCGGGCGGGCCTTCGCGGTGCGGTTCTCGGCGGCCACGGCCGTGGTCGCGGTGGTGTGCAGCGCGGTGATCGGAGGGGTGCTGCTGTGAAGCGGTTCGCGCAGGTGGGGCTGCTGGTGCTCGGGGGACTGGGGTTGTTGCACACCTCGCTCTTCACGGACGAGTACCTGCGGTTCGTGAAGGAGGGGATGCGGCCGCTGCTGATCGTGTCGGGGGTGCTGCTGATCGGGCTGGGCGTGGCGGAGGCGTGGGCTTCGCCGCCGAAGGAGGCGTACGCAGACGGGACCGAAGCGGAGCACGACGCGCACGGCCCTGATCAAGGCGACAGCCACAGCAACGGCCCTGATCGCGGCCACGGTCACAGCCACGGCCCTGATCAAGGCCACGGCCACGGTCACGACCACTCCCGTGTGCCGCGCGTCGCCTGGCTGCTGTTCCTGCCGGTGTTGAGCCTGCTGTTCTACGCGCCGCCCGCCCTCGGGTCGTACACCGCCTCCCGGGAGCCCGCCAAGGTCGTCGCGGTGCAGGAGGACGACTTCGATCCGCTGCCGGCGACCTCGCCGCTTCCGATCACGCTCACCGAGTTCACCCAGCGGGTGCAGCAGGACCGTTCGCGGGCGGTCAAGGGGCGCACGGTCCGGATGACCGGGTTCGTGACGCCCGCCGACGGGGACAGCTGGTATCTCACCCGGATCATCATCAGCTGCTGTGCGGCGGACTCGACGACGCTGAAGGTGCGGGTGTACGGAGCGCCCGCGCCGAAGGTCGACACCTGGGTGACCGTCGACGGGGTCTGGCACGCGGGCGGGACGCTGGGCACGTCGTCGGCGGCGGTCGCGGTGGACGCGCGCACGGTGGCGAAGGTGCGCAAGCCGACCAACTCGTACATGGACGCGTTGCCGCTGGACTGACGAAGGCGGGGGCGGAATAGAAATCGTGAGGGGGTCGTTCCAGGGGTATAGTTGAACCGTCAACAACTTTGGAGGGTGAGCGACCATGCAGTTCGGGATCTTCTCGGTGGGCGATGTCACGCCGGACCCGACGACGGGCCGTACGCCGACCGAGCGTGAGCGGATCAAGGCCATGGTCGCGATCGCGCTCAAGGCCGAGGAAGTCGGGCTGGACGTGTTCGCCACCGGTGAGCACCACAACCCGCCGTTCGTGCCCTCGTCCCCGACGACGATGCTCGGGTACATAGCCGCGCAGACGGAGAAGCTCATCCTCTCCACCTCCACCACCCTCATCACCACCAACGACCCGGTGAAGATCGCCGAGGACTTCGCGATGCTCCAGCACCTGGCCGACGGGCGCGTCGACCTGATGATGGGGCGCGGGAACACCGGCCCGGTCTATCCCTGGTTCGGGCAGGACATCCGGCAGGGCGTCAACCTCGCCATCGAGAACTACGCGCTGCTGCGCCGGCTGTGGCGCGAGGACGTCGTCGACTGGCAGGGGAAGTTCCGCACCGCCTTGCAGGGGTTCACCTCGACGCCCCGCCCGCTGGACGACGTACCGCCGTTCGTCTGGCACGGCTCCATCCGGTCCCCCGAGATCGCCGAGCAGGCCGCCTTCTACGGTGACGGCTTCTTCCACAACAACATCTTCTGGCCGGCCGACCACACCCAGCAGATGGTCGAGCTGTACCGCACCCGGTACGCCCACTACGGGCACGGCACGCCCGAGCAGGCCATCGTCGGGCTCGGCGGGCAGGTGTTCATGCGGAAGAACTCGCAGGACGCGGTGCGCGAGTTCCGGCCGTACTTCGACAACGCGCCGGTCTACGGGCACGGGCCGTCCCTGGAGGACTTCACCGACCAGACCCCGTTGACCGTCGGCACGCCCGAGCAGGTCATCGAGAAGACCCTCAAGTTCCGCGAGTACGCCGGCGACTACCAGCGTCAGCTGTTCCTCGTGGACCACGCGGGGCTGCCGCTGAAGACCGTGCTGGAGCAGCTCGACATGCTCGGCGAGGAGGTCGTGCCGGTGCTGCGCAAGGAGTTCGCCGTCGGGCGGCCGGCCGACGTGCCGGACGCGCCGACCCACCGGTCCCTGCTGGCGGAGAAGGAAGCCAAGGAAGCCAAGGAAGCGAAGGAGGTCGTGGCATGAAGCTCGTCGTCGTGTCGGCGGGGCTGAGCGTCCCGTCGTCGACCCGGCTGCTGGCGGACCGGCTGTCCGCCGCGACCGCCGGACGGACCTCGGCGGAGGTGGAGGTGGAGGTAGTGGAGCTGCGCGACCTCGCCGTCGAGATCGCGCACCACTTCACCAACGGCTTCCCCGGGCGGAAGCTGGCGGCCGCGCTGGAGGCGGTGTCGGCGGCGGACGGGCTCGTCGTCGTGACGCCGGTGTTCTCCGCCTCCTACAGCGGCCTGTTCAAGTCGTTCTTCGACGTGCTCGACCCGGACGCGCTGGCGGGCAGGCCGGTGCTGATCGCCGCGACCGGCGGTTCGGCGCGGCACTCGCTGGTCCTGGAGCACGCCCTGCGGCCGCTCTTCGCCTACCTGCGGGCCGTCGTCGTCCCGACCGCCGTCTACGCCGCCTCGGAGGACTGGGGCGCCGACGGTCTGCCCGAGCGGATCGAGCGGGCGGCGGGCGAGCTGGCCGCGCTGATGACGGGACTGTCCGCGGCCCGCCCGGCGAAACCGGCGAAGGACGAGTTCGAGATCGTCCCCTTCGCCGAGCAGTTGGCGGCGCTGCGGCCCGCAGGCTGAGAACCGTCGGCCGGTTGCCTGCGGCAGAGTGAGAGGCCAGTAAGAAGGCCTACGGAAGGAAGATCATCAGGTCGTCCCGGTCCGAAAGCTTGGCAAACTGGACCGGTGCCTCCCACCCTGCTGCTCGCCGAAGACGACCGTGCCATCCGCCACGCCCTGGAACGCGCCCTGACCCTGGAGGGCTACCAGGTCACCGCGGTCGCCGACGGCGTCGAGGCGCTGGCACACGCCCACAAGAACCCGCCGGACGTGCTCGTCCTCGACGTCATGATGCCCGGGATCGACGGCCTCCAGGTCTGCCGGGTGCTGCGCGCCGAGGGCGACCGCACGCCGATCCTGATGCTGACCGCGCTGGTGGAGACCGCCGACCGGATCGCCGGGCTGGACGCGGGCGCCGACGACTACGTCGTCAAGCCGTTCGACGTCGAGGAGGTCTTCGCCCGGCTGCGGGCGCTGCTGCGCCGGACCAACCCCGAGGCCCCCGCCCCCGTCCCGGAGGCCGCCCCGAAGCAGGTGTCGGAGCGGTATGTGGACGGGGCCGGGCTGCGCATGGACCCGCAGGCGCGGCGGGCGTGGCGGGGCGGGCGGGAGCTGGAGCTGACCCGGACCGAGTTCGAGCTGCTGGAACTGCTGGTGCGCAACGCGGGGATCGTCCTGGACCACTCCACGATCTACGACCGGATCTGGGGATACGACTTCGGGCCCGGTTCCAAGAATCTCGCCGTCTACGTCGGCTACCTGCGCCGTAAGCTCGACCAGCCGGGCTCTGCGCAGCTGATCCACACCGTGCGCGGGGTCGGGTACGTGCTGCGCGAGGACTGAGGGACGAGGACGGGAGTGGGACGCGGTGAGGCGAGGGTGAGCCTTCTGCGGCGGCTGCGGCGGCTGCTGCTGTCGAAGCCGCGGCCGAAGCTGGTGTCGCTGCGGACGACGTTCGCCGTGTCCTTCGCGGCCGTGACCGCCGCCGTCACCGTCCTCGTCGGCGTCCTGTCGTACTCGGCGGCCGCCCGGCTGGTCCGGGTCGACCAGGAGTCGGTGTTCGACGAGGTCGTGCAGGACCTGCGGGACGAGGTGCGCGACCACCCGATGACCCCGGAGGACTTCTCCTCGGCCGAGCCGGGCCACGACATCGTGCGGCCGGCCCGGACGGACGTGCAGGTGCTGGGCCCGGACGGGGCGGTGGTCGACGGCGGCAGCCCCGGGCTGCCGGTCGGGTCCGCCGACCGCGTGATCGCGGCCGCCGGGACGGCCGGGCGGATGGCCGAGCACAAGGACGTGGACGTCGGCAGCGACGTCTACCGCATCGCGACCGTGTCCCTGGGCGGCGGGCGGGGCGCGGTGCAGGTGGCGCAGGAGTTCAGCGACACCGAGGACCTGCTGCGGGCGCTCCAGCAGCGCACCCTGATCCTGATGATCGCGGTCGTCACGGCCGCGGGCCTGTTCGGCTGGTGGCTGGCCCGGCGCATCACCCACCGCCTGGTCATCCTCACCACGGCCGCCGAGGACGTCGCCCGCACCCGCCGGCTCGGCGTGCAGGTGCCGGTCACCGGGTACGACGAGGTGGGCCGGCTCGGCCGCGCCTTCGACCGGATGCTGGGCCGGCTCGCCCAGTCGGAGGAGGACCAGCGGCGGCTCGTCCAGGACGCGGGACACGAGCTGCGCACGCCGCTGACGTCGCTGCGGACGAACATCTCGCTGCTGCGTCGCATCGACGAGCTGCCGCCGGACACCCGTGACGAACTGGTGGCGGACCTGACCCAGGAGGCCCGTGAGCTGACCGACCTGGTCAACGAGCTCGTCGACCTCGCGGCCGGCCAGTCCGACAGCGAGCCGCCGCGCAGGGTGGACCTGGCCGACATCGCCGAGGAGGTCGCGGGCCTCGCCCGGCGGCGCACCGGGCGGCAGATCCTGATCCGGGCGAGCGGCGAGACCAGCGCCTACGGGCGGCCGGGCATGCTCCAGCGGGCGCTGTCCAACCTCGTGGAGAACGCGACCAAGTTCGACCGCGAGGGCACCGCGCCGGTCGAGATCGCCGTCACCGGGCCCGCCCGGCCGGGCGTCGTCCGCGTCGAGGTCCTCGACCGCGGGCCCGGCATCGCCGAGGCCGACCTGACCCGCGTCTTCGACCGCTTCTACCGCGCCGCCGACGCCCGCTCCCTGCCCGGATCCGGCCTGGGTCTGTCGATCGTGCGCGAGGTGGCCCTGGCCCACGGCGGCGCCCCCTTCGCCTTCCACCGTGCGGGCGGCGGCTCGGTGATCGGCTTCACGGCGGGCGGGGGGCCGCCCGAGGGCGGACGGGGCGAGGAACGTGCGCGTCTGCGGGGGCCCGGGTGAGGTGAGACCGGAGGAGGAGACGGGCGAACCCCGCCGTCCTCGCCGTCCTCGCGGTCCTCGCTGTCTCCGTCACCGTCGTCGCTGTCCTCACCGGCACCGCCGGCCCCGTCGCCTGAGTCAGCGTGTTCTGCTGAAGGGGGTGGCCCGCGCGACCGCCTTCAGCAGGGCCTGCCAGGGCCAGAAGAGGAACGGCCGCGTCGGCAGGCCGACCTCACGGAGCTTCAGCACTTCGCCGACCGGGAGCGGGGTGCAGTGCAGGGCCAGCAGCCGCAGCCCCTGCTGATCGTCGCGTTCCCGGCACGCCTTGATGAACCGCTCCAGCACGTCGAGGGGCGCATGGCTGCCGATGGCGGCCATCAGGTGGTCGGTGTGCAGGGGGAACAGGCCCACGTGCCGGGTCCCGAGGAACGTTCTCGTCCGCCACATGTGGTAGAGCGTGATCCCGTTGCAGCACTGTGCCGCCCCGACGAGCAGCCGTTCGGCGTCGAGGCGTCGATGGCCCGCGCGAAACGCCTGCCAGAGGCCGGGCAGCAGGTCGGGCTCCGCCTCGCAGATGCGGCTCAGCACCTGGTCCGCCTCGTGGTCGCGGTCCTCGTCGCGCAGCCGCTCCACCGCCGCGACGACCTTCAGGACGTCGACCCGCACCTCCGTCGAGGTCGACGCGCCCGCACCCGCCGCGCCCTGCGCCCCGTCCCTGGCGCCTCTCCTGCCTCGCGTGTCCGTTGCGTCCGTCGCGTCCGTCGCGTCCGTCGCGTTCCCCGTCGTCTCCGGGGCGGCTGTCTTCAGGACCGGGCTGTCGTAGCGCGCGATCTCCTGCGCGGTCTCCTTCGCCATGGCCTGCAGGTGCCGGGCCTCCTTCTCGTGCAGGCGCAACAGCGCCGCGTGCTGGCGGATCTGGTCCTCCAGCTCGGCGATCCGCCCCCGGGCCACATCCCGCTCGGCGGTGGTCTCGCCGATCTCCCGGGCGTGGTCGTCGGCGGCGGCGATCAGCACGGTCAGCTGGTCCTCGGCCTGTCGGCGCAGGGCCCGTTCCCGGTCCAGCTCGTCGCGCAGGACGCCGAGTTCGGTGGCGGTCCGCACCCGGACCCGTTCCAGTTGGTCCCGCAGCTCCTCCAGGTCGAACTCCCGTGCGCGTAACGGTTTCGTGGCGCGCTCGGCGTCGAGCACGGCGTACAGCAGGCGGCGGGTCTCCTGGACGGCATCCGGGTCGCGCTCGGTCCCGGCGGCGGCCTCGCACACCTGGTGCAGTGCCGTGACCTGCGTGCGGCTGGGCACTTCCTGGCCGCTGAGGATGTTCGACAACCGCGAGGCGTTGAGGGCGACGCCCCGCTGTGCGAGTCGTTGCACCAGCTCCGCGACGGTCAGGCCGGACGCCTCCCGGAGGGCGCGCAGATGCGCGACCAGTGCGCGGCGCGGTCCGTCGGGTATCTGGTCCAGCACGGCGAGCCCGTCGGAGCCCTGTCCCGTTCCCGCCTGCCCCGCGTCCAGCTCACGGCCCACCGCCACCCCCGGGTTCTTCGCCACGCACCGTCACCTTCGGCTGCTGAGGTCGGCACTGTACTCAACGGTCTGAGAAGACCGGGGCGAAACCTGTCATCCCGCCACCCGACCGAGCCAATGGAGAGCATCGCCGCGCGCTACGTCTCCTTCGACAAGCGCTGGACGGCGCACCTGAACGCCGGTCCCGGCGGCGATCCGATCGGGGTCCGGCTGCGGCTGGTCAGCGAATTCTGGACGATCCGCACGGACCGTTCCTAGGGACTGAGCGGGAGTGGGTTCCGCAAGGTCGCGGACCAGACCACGGCCCCCGCGCGGCGCCTGGCCCACGAGCTCCTGGACACGACCCCGCTGCGGTGAGCCGTTGGCCGGACGGAACCGTTCGTCGGACGGAACCGTTTGCCGGACCTCAGCCGTTCTTGCGGGCGACTCCGCCGTAGATGCCGATCGGCGGGGCGTCCTGCTGCGGGGGCTCGTCGGGGCGCCAGTGCGGGACCAGGACCAGACCCGGGTCGGTGAGCGTGAGGTCGCCGAAGAACTCCAGGACGCGGCCGTGGTCGCGGGGGTTCATGCTGGCGGTGGCGTTGTTGTAGACCTTCACCGCGTCCTGGCGGTCGTTGTCGTGGATGTCGACCGTCGCGTGGGACAGCACGAGGTAGGAGCCGGCCGGCAGTGCGTCGAGGAAGGCGGCGACGATGGCGTCCGGGTCCTCCTCCTCGGTGATGAAGTGCAGGATGGCCACCAGCAGCAGCGCCACCGGCTCGTCGAAGTCGATGACCCTGCGCACGTCGGGGTGGTCGAGGATGGCCCGGGGGTCGCGCAGGTCGGCCAGGACGACGGAGGTGTGGTCGTCGTCGTCCAGCAGGGTCCGCGAATGGGCGCTGACGATCGGGTCGTTGTCGACGTAGGCCACACGGGTCTCGGGGGCGATGGCGCGCGCGATCTGGTGCACGTTGGGCTCGGTCGGCAGGCCGGTGCCGATGTCGAGGATCTGCCGGATGCCGCCCTCGGCGACCACGTGCCGCACGGCGCGGTGCATGAACGTCCGGTTCGCCCGGACGGCGAGCCGGACCTCCGGCGCCGCCTTGATGAACCGCTCGGCGGCTTCCTGGTCGACCTCGTAGTTGTCCTTGCCGCCGAGGAAGTAGTCGTACATCCGGGCCGGATGGGGCTTGCTCGTGTCGATCTTCAGGGAGAGGCCGTCGCCGCCGCTGTTGCCGCCGCTGCCGTCGTCGCCGCTGAGGGGAGAGGCCATCTGCCTGGCTCCGTCCTGGACTTCGTGTCCTGCCGCCGGATGAACCGTGATGAGTGACTGTCGGATCATCATCCTGGCATGCCTTCGGCGTCGGCCAACCACAGCCTGCTCCAGGGCAGTTGTCCGGCGGCGGAGTCCGGCCCGGCTCAGCCGAGCAGCCTGCGCTTCTGTTCCGCGAACTCGGCCTCGGTGAGCACCCCTTGCTTCTTGAGCTCGCCGAGCTCCTTGAGCTGGTCGAGCTTGCTGTTCATGTCGTCGGCCTGGGACGGCGCGGCCTGCTGCGGCTGCTCGTACGACTGCTGCGGGGGCTCCCGGTAGCCTTCCTGGGCGGCCCAGCGCCCCTGCTGACGGCGCGACACACGGTTGGAGACGGCGGTCGCCGTGCCCGCGACGACCGCGGTGCGGGCGACTCCGCGAAGAAGACCTGGCATGGCCCATCCCCTCTCGTCCGTAGGTAATTCCATTGGACCACCGCGTGTGGACGGCCGCGATTCCTTCCTCGAACTGCCGATCACCGCAAGTGGTGGCAGGCTGGAAGTGTGTCCACGGCCGGGCGTTCAGTTCCGGCGACGAGGCCCAGTCGAAGGAGCCCGAAAAAATGGCCACACAAAGCACGGGAATGCAGCAGACCACCGCCCGGGGAATGGGCGCGGTGTCCGGCTGGACGATATTCGCCGCGATCATGATGATGTTCGGCGGCGTCCTGGCGATATTCGAAGGAATAGCCGCCATCGCGGAGGACGACGTATTCGTCTCCACCCGTAATTTCACCTTCCAGTGGAGCCTGACCAGCTGGGGATGGCTGCACCTCTCCCTCGGGATCGTGGTCGTACTGGCCGGAATCGCCCTGTTCAGTGGGGCGATGTGGGCCCGTGTCGTCGGTATCGCCGTGGCGGGTCTGAACCTGGTCGCCAATTTCGCGTGGCTGCCCTGGTACCCGTTCTGGGCGATCACGCTGATGGTCATCGACGGCTTCGTGATCTGGGCCCTGTGCGTCGGACCGCGAAGGGAGCCCAGGGCCGTCTGACCCCCGGCCCCTCCGGTATTGCGCCGTTCGGCCCCGGCCGTCACCCGCGCAGGTGCGGTCGGGGCCCGCGCCGGCGCACCGCGCGAAACCGCCGGTGTTTTCGTTGTGGGTGTATTCGCCCGGTGGCGGGAACCCTCGCGCAGGAATTCGGCCCCCACGGCATCCGGGTCAACGCCGTCGCCCCCGGCGCGATCCGCACGCCCATCAACCGCAGCGCGTGGGACCCCCCAAGGCCGAGGCCGACCTGTTGAGGCTCATCCCCTGCCGGACCCTGTTCCCCGGCTTCGCCACGGGCGGCTGACCGGGACGCCGTCCGCGATTCAGCCGACCGGTCCTGCACCGGATGCCGGGGGCCGCAGGTCACGGCAGGCTGGATGGAAGAGGCCTCAGGCTTCCCGCTGACCTCCCGCACAGACCCGCACAGACGAGGACTCGTCGCCATGATCTGTCGTAGCCGGGCCGGCCGCCGGGCCGGAGCCGTCGCCCTCCTGCTCGCCGTCGCGGGCTGTACAGAGCAGTCCGCCATGGGCACGATCGAGTACACCACCGCGGCCAAGCGGGTGGTGAAGCTCCAGAGCCCGCCCGACGACGGCTGCCACCTCCTGCCGGGCGGCGCCCACAACGTGTGGAACTACACGGTCGACGACATCCGGCTCTACGCCAACGCGGACTGCGTCCTGACCGAGGCCGGCGACGACCAGAGCGGCCGGGTCGGCGGAGAGAGCTTCTATCTCGGGACGCAGATGTCCGTGCAGTACACGCCCGGCCAGTCCCCGTGGCTGAGCTACTCCGTCGTCGGCGGAGGCGGCTGAGGACGGGCGGCCGTCGGCCGCCCGTCCCCGGCTGTCACCTCAGACCCCGGCTGTCACCTCAGACCCCGGCCGTCACCTCAGGAGGCGGCCTCGGCCGCTTCCAGCGAGGCGAGGATCGCCTGCACGGGCAGCCGTCCGGAGGCGACCAGCTCGGCGCCGCCGCGCCGCAGGGCGGCCGCGAAAGGCGCGGCCCATACGTTCTCGTAGATCAGCAGCCCGGCGGAGTTGCCCGGCTCGACGGCCGCGGCGGCCTCCTCCAGGTCGTCCTGGCCGAGCAGACCGGAATGGGCGCCTTCGAAGACGGCGAGGTCGAGCTTGCCGTCACCGGTGAGATCAGCGATCTCCAGGGCGGTCACCGAGCCGTCCTCCTCCTTCCTGATGAACATCAGGTCCAGGATCCGGATGAGGCCGCGGTCCACCAGATCGACCAGCAGCGGGAAGCCCTCGCCCGTCATCCGGTTGCCGGGGAACTCCACCACCACGTAGTCGACGGGTCCCATCTCTTCGAGTCGCTCGCTCTGCTCGCTCACGGTTTCACCTCTGGTGCTCGTGCTGCGGCCCCCTGACTGCCATTGCATCACCCGGTATGGGCCGTCGCACCCGGTGCGCGTTCACCTGACCGGATCCTCCCGGCTCGCCGGACCGCCCCTTCGGGGATCTCCTCGAAGGCATGACTGGCAGCGACACGCCCCCGCCACGGCCCGGGGACTCCTCCGGGGGCTCCGCCGAGGAACGCCGGCTCGCCCAGAAGGACCGCGAGCTGGACGAACTGCATCGCCGACTGAGCGAATTGGAGACCGCCCGGCACGAGCCGAAACACCGGCTGAGGGCACTGGGATCGGTCCTGCTGATCATCCTGGCGTCGCTGCTGGCGCTGCTCGCCGTGGTCGCGGTCTGGGCGAACAGCATCATCCGCGACACCGACCGCTACGTCGCCACCGTGGCGCCGCTGGCCTCCGACCCCGACGTCCAGCAGGCCGTCACCACCCGCGTCACCAACGTCGTACTCCAGCAGATCGACGTGGACGCTTTGGTCGCGGAGCTGAGTCAGGCCGCGGCGCAGAAGGGCGTGCCGCCCAAGGCCGCGAGCCTCATCGACAACCTGAGCGGCCCCATCAACAGCGGTCTGAAGGAACTGGTGAGCAGCACCGTGATGAAAGTCGTCTCCAGTTCTGCCTTCGAGACGGCCTGGACGAACGCCAACCGCCGGGCCCACAGTGCCGTCGACAAGGCGCTGACCGGCTCGGGCGGCGGGGCGGTGCAGGTGAAGAACAACCAGGTCGCCATCGACGTCGGGCCCATCGTGGCCCAGGTGAAGCAGCGGCTCGTCGACAGGGGACTCGCGGTGGCGGCGAAGATCCCCGACGTGCACACGGACTTCGTCGTCGTCGAGGGCAAGGACGTCGGCAAGATCAAGTCGTATCTGCGGGTGCTCCAGATCATCGGCAACTGGCTGCCGATCATCGCGGTGCTGATCGCCGCCGGGGGCGTGTTCCTGGCCACCCACCGGCGGCGGGCGCTGATCGGGGCCGCGATCGGGGTGTTCCTCGCCATGGTGCTCCTGGGCGTGGTGCTCGCCGTGTTCCGCGCCGTGTATCTGGACCACCTGCCACCGGGGACGAACTCGGACGCCGCGGGATCCGTCTACGACGCGCTGGTGCGCTTTCTGCGCTCCAGCATCCGGGCGGTCGGGGCGCTGGCCGTGGTCACGGCCCTCGGCGCGTTCCTGGTCGGCCCCTCCCGGCCCGCCGTGTTCACCCGGCACTTCTGCACCAAGGGCATCGGAGCGGGGCGCGAGGTGGCGACCTCGGCGGGGCTGCGCCTGGGCGCGGTGGGCGGGTTCGTGCACCGCTTCAAGGGGTGGATCGGGGCGGCGATCCTGGTCGTGGCCGCGGTCGTCCTGTTCACGTGGAGCTATCCGACCATGGCGGTGGTGCTCTGGACGGCGGTGATCGTGCTGGTCGCCTTCGCGCTGCGCGAGTTCCTGGACACCGGTCCGGCGTGACCCCGGCACGGCGCCCGCCCCGGGCACGTGGGACGTATTGACGCCGGAGCGGGCGCCGGCCGCCGTACGCGAGGTGAGGTCGGGCCGTACGGTCTCGCCGGACGCCGAGGCGAACACGCGGGCCGCGCCCGACGATCCGGGGTTCGCCCGGGATCACTTCGCCCCGGACGTTCACGGCGATGTGCACACCCGCCTCGACGCGCTCTCGACGAGGGCAGGGCGCTGCACGCCGTGGGGCCCCCGATCCTCGGAACGTGCCGGCGGCTGCACTGCCGTTCTCACCCGTTCGGCCCCCGTAGCCCTCCCGCCGCAGGCCGGGAGGCGTGGTCCGGGGCACGCTGGCAAGGCCGTACGGTCTCGCCGGACGCCGAGGCGGACACGCGGGCCGCGCCCGACGATGCGGAGCCCGCCCGGGATCACTTCGCCCCGGACGTTCACGGCGATGTGCACACCCGCCTCGACGCGCTCTCGACGAGGGCAGGGCGCTGCACGCCGTGGGGCCCC
>NZ_JBITCT010000041.1:0-31380 GCF_044453465.1 Streptomyces sp. NPDC051677 | reverse complement strand
CCCCGATCCTCGGAGCGTGCGGGCGGCTGCACTGCCTTTCTCACCCGTTCGGCCCCCGTAGCCCTCCCGCCGCAGGCCGGGAGGCGTGGTCCGGGGCACGCTGGCAGCATGCAACCTGCGGGGCAGCCCCCACAGGACCGCCCGGCGCGCCGGTCCCGCCGTGAGCGGTGGCGGGCGCGGGGCGCGGCGGTCAAGGCCCGGGCGGCTGGACTGCGGGTCCGGGCCGAGACACGGTTTCCGGTGATCACCCATCTCATGGAGCATCTGATCTCGGTGAACGTGCTGGACTCCGCGACCCGCCTGGCCGCCCAGACGTTTCTCACGGCCGTGCCGTTGCTCTTCGTGGTGGCGTCCGTCGCCCCGCAGGCGCTGCGCGACCACCTTGTCAGCTCCGTGACCGACGTCTTCGGGCTGACCGGAAGCGCGAAGGCCCAGCTGGAGCAGGTCCTGACGGGCGACACGTCCGAACTGCGTCAGACCACGGGTGTCGTCGGCGGGCTGATGGTGCTGATCTCGGCCACCGCGTGCAGCCGTGCCATGCAGCGGCTCTGTGAGCGTGCCTGGAGCCTGCCGAGGACGGGCGCGCGGATGGCCGCCTGGCGCTGGATCGCGTGGCTTGCCGCATGGCTGGTCATGATCTCGGTGCAGGGCGTCCTGCGGGGCGGCTTCGGCCTCGGACTGTGGCTGGGCCTGCCGCTGCTGCTGGTCGCCGAGACCCTCATGTGGTGGTGGACGCAGCACCTGCTGCTCACCGCCCGGGTGCCGTGGTCGGCGCTGTTGCCGGGCGCGCTCCTGGCGGGCGCGGCCCTGAGCGTCCTCACCTCGATCGCACATCTGTACGTTCCGCGGGCCCTCAACCACAGCCTCGACAAGTACGGTTCGATGGGCGCCGTCTTCACCCTGCTGTCGTGGCTCATCGCGCTGTGCGCGGTCGTGACCCTCAGCATCACCGCCGGCGCGGTGATCGCCCGCGAACCCGCGGTGGCCCGGCGGCTGGGCGGACCCGAGTCGCCGCCCCCGTCCACCGGCGATACGTTGGAAGACGGATAGCGGTCGACCACTTCCTCCGACAGGACGATCCGTTCGGGACGATCCGACAGGACGACCAGGCATGTCCGAGGCGCGGCACTACGCCGTCATCATCACCCATCATCACCGGCGCCGGCGCGGGCGGCGCACCCCTCACTCACCAAGGTCGAGGCGGCTTGGCGGGTCGGTTCGACCGAGCGGTTCGGCGCCGACACCGTCGTCGCCCGCGGTGCGGTCAACTGCGCCGCCCTCCTGCTGCGTTCGGCCGACGACCGGCATCCGCACGGGTCGGCGCCGTCGCGCCCGGCATCCCCTCCGAGGTGCTCGCCCACCACGCCGTCGACCACATCGTGGAGCGTCTGCAATGAGTGACAACAACCCCACCGGCCACGAACTGCGCCACCGCACCCCGAAGGAACGCGCCGAGCGCGGCAGGGTCGCCCGGGCCGCCGTACCCCGGTCCGCGCACGCCGAGTTCACGCCGCCGCCGAAGCGCACCGACCCGGTGGACATCATCGACGCGCAGTCGGCGAAGCGGGTCGCGGAACTCGTCCCGATCCGCTACGGGCGGATGAGCGAGTCACCGTTCCGCTTCTACCGGGGAGCCGCCGCCATCATGGCCGCGGACCTCGCCGAGACGCCCCGCACCGGCATCAGGGTCCAGTGCTGCGGTGATGCGCACATGCTGAACTTCCGGCTGCTGGCCTCCCCGGAACGCCGGCTGATGTTCGACATCAACGACTTCGACGAGACCCTGCCCGGCCCGTGGGAGTGGGACGTCAAGCGGCTCGCGGCCAGCCTGGTCATCGCAGGCCGCGCCAACGGGTTCAGCTCCAAGGAACGGGCGTCCGTGGTGCGGGCCGCCGTACGGTCGTACCGCGAACGGATGCGGGAGTTCGCGGACCGGGGCAATCTCGACGTCTGGTACACCCGCTTCGAGGCGGACGAACTGCAGCAGCAGCTCGACGTGGACCTCGACGCCAAGACGAGCGAACGCTGGGCGGAGACCCGGGAGAAGGCGCACGCGCACGACACGCTCCAGGTCTTCGACAAGCTCACCCATGTGGTCGACGGCAAGCGCAGAATCGCCAACGACCCGCCGCTGCTGATCCGGCTCGAGAACCTGCTGCCGAAGACCGAGGGCCACACGCTGGAGACGGAGATCAGCAGGCTCGTCGAGCGGTACGGCCAGTCCCTCCAGACGGACCGCCGGTTCCTGCTGGAGAGCTACCGCGTCGCCGACATCGCCCGCAAGGTCGTCGGCGTGGGCAGCGTCGGAACCCGCTGCTGGATCATCCTGCTGCTCGGCAAGGACGACGAGGACCCGCTGTTCCTCCAGGCGAAGGAGGCCGACGAGTCGGTGCTCGCGCCCTACGTCGGCGCCAGCGGATTCCGCACCCAGGGCGAGCGGGTCGTCGCCGGACAGCGGCTGATGCAGGCCACCAGCGACATCTTCCTCGGCTGGGAGCGCGCCACGGGCATCGACGGACGCCGCCGGGACTTCTATGTCCGTCAGCTCAGGGACTGGAAGGGCATCGTCGTCGCCGAGAACATGCCGCCCAAGCGGATGGCCCTGTTCGGGCGGCTGTGCGGCGCCACGCTGGCCCGCGCCCACGCCCGGTCCGGCGACCGTATCGCCATCGCCTCCTACCTGGGCCGCGCCGATGTCTTCGACCGTGCGCTGGCGGCCTTCGCCGAGCTGTACGCGGACCAGAACGAGGAGGACCACCAGGCCCTCCTCGACGCCGTCGCGGCGGGCCGGGTCCCCGCCGAAGCGGCGTGAAAGACATGGACCGCTATCCGCCCATCGCCGAGCACGGACTGATCGGGGACCTTCAGACCGCCGCCCTGGTGACGTCCGAAGGGGACATCGACTGGTTCGCGGCGCCGCGCTTCGACTCGCCCAGCGTCTTCGCGTCCCTGCTGGACCACGACGGCGGCGGACACTTCCGGTTCGCGCCCACCCACTCCGAAATGACGCGCCGCCAGCTCTACTACCCCGACAGCGCCGTCGTCGTGACCCGCTTCCTGTCCCCGGACGGGGTCGGCGAGGTCATCGACCACATGCCGGTCGTCCGGTCCCGGACGCCGTCCGACCGGCACACCCTGCTGCGAGTCGTACGGACCGTGCGGGGCACCGTGCGCTTCGCCCTGGAGTGCCGTCCGCGCTTCGACTACGCCCGCGCCGCCCACGAACTCGACCTGACCTACGGGACCGGCGGGACCGGCGGGACCGCCGTCTTCCGGGCGCCGGGTACTACCGCGTACCTGCAGACCACCTTCCCGCTGGAGCGGGACGAGAGGGACGAGAGGGACGTCCGGGGCACGGTCACCCTGGACGCCGGCCGGTCGGCCGCCGCCGTGTTCACCGTGTGCGGCCCGGACGGCGAGAAACCGCCCCCGCCGACCGCCGACTCGGTCACCGAGCGGATGTGGGAGGACATCGACTTCTGGCAGAACTGGGTGCGCACCTCCCGCTACCGGGGCCGCTGGCCCGACATGGTGAACCGCTCGGCCATCACCCTCAAGCTGCTCACCTACGCCCCGAGCGGCGCCCCGGTCGCCGCCGCGACGATGGGGCTGCCCGAGCAGGTCGGCGGCGAACGCAACTGGGACTACCGGTACACCTGGGTACGCGACGGCTCACTGTCCGTCCGAGCCCTGCTGGACCTGGGGTTCGTCGAGGAGGCGGACCAGTTCGTGCACTGGCTCGGCGAGCGGCTCGCCGACCGCGCCGGCGGTGACGGGGAGCCGCTGCAGATCATGTACCGGGTCGACGGAGACCCGCAGCTGACGGAGGAGATCCTCGGCCATTTCGAGGGCTACCGCGGCTCCAGCCCGGTACGCGCAGGCAACGCCGCCGCCGACCAGTTGCAGCTCGACATCTACGGCGAGGCCCTGTACGCCATGTCCGAGGGCATCGAACAGATCGGCCAGCAGGTGGGCTACCACGGCTGGAAGGGTCTCGCACGGCTCATGGACTGGCTCGCCGACCACTGGGACCGGCCCGACGAGGGCGTCTGGGAGACCCGCGGCGGGCGCAAGGACTTCACCTACAGCCGGGTGATGTGCTGGGCCGCCTTCGACAACTGCCTGAAGCTCGTCGAGGAGTTCCGGCGGCCCGCCGACACCCAGCGTTGGACCCGGGCCCGCGACGCCATCCTGGAGGAGGTCATGGAACGCGGCTGGAGTCAGAAGGAGCAGGCGCTGGTCCAGCACTACGGCGGCGACGTCCTGGACGCCTCGCTGCTGCTCGCTCCCCGAGTGGGCTTCATCGCGCCGCGCAGCCCCGGCTGGCTGTCCACCCTGGACGCCATCGACCACCGGCTCGTCTCCGACAGCCTCGTCTACCGCTACGACCCGGCCGCCTCCCCCGACGGACTGCGCGGCTCGGAGGGCACGTTCAGCCTGTGCACGTTCCTGTACGTCGACGCCCTCGCCCGGGCCGGCCGTCTCCCGCAGGCCCGCTACACCTTCGAGAAGATGCACACCTACGCCAACCATGTGGGGCTGTTCGCGGAGGAGATCGGCCCCAGCGGGGAGCAACTGGGCAACTTCCCGCAGGCCTTCACCCATCTGTCGCTCATCATGGCCGCGACGACCCTCGACGAGGCGCTCGACCGGTTGGCGGCCCGCTGAACGCGGGGACGTCCGGGCGCTGTGGCAGCAACTGGGTCAGGGCGAAGGACACCACCGCCGCGAGGACCACGAGAGCCACCGTGTCCACGTTGCCCAGCAGCAGGACGACCAGCACCGCGCTGCTGACGGGCAGCCGCAGGGCCGCCGTCACGGACGCCGCCATCCCGGCCGCCATCGCCGGCACCAGACCGAGGCCCGGCAGCGGCGCCAGCAGGGCTCCGGCCGCCCCGCCCAGGAACAGCGCGGGGAACACGGGACCGCCGCGCAGGCTGCCCAGACAGAGCGCGTAGCCGAGCCCCTTGAACGCCAGCACCGCGACCAGCGCGCCCACGGACCAGGCGTGCGGGTCCTGCGCCAGCTTCGCCAGCGTGCTCTCCCCGGACAGCGCGACCTCGGCGGGGGAGCGGCCCGTGGAGACGGCGTAGAGGGCGGTGCAGCCCGCTACGCCGAGCGCGCACAGGGTGGTTTTCCGTACCGTCCAGGACGTCACGAAGCGGGCCGTGTATCTGCCGACCATGAAGATCCAGTGGATCAGGAAGGCGAGCGCGGGCGCGATCACCAGGACCCACAGGACGTCCGCCCAGTCGAGCGGCGGCGGCTTGGGCAGCCCGATGTCCAGGCTCCCGGTCTGCAGACCGGTCCAGTGGACGAACCCGGTGAAGACCAGGTCGCCGACCCCGCTGGCCAGCAGCACGGGCAGCATCACCGCGAACAGCTGCGGCCCGCCCACCCCGGCCACCTCCATCAGGAGCACCGCGCCCACCAGCGGGTTCCCGAAGAGCGCCGAGATGGCCGCGGCGGCGCCGGCCGCACCGAGCAATCCCGTGCTCGCCTCCGTCTGCGGCGCTCGTACGAGGCTCGCGAAGAGCAGGGCCAGACCGCCGCCCAGGGCGATCAGCGGCGCTTCCGGACCGAGCACGGCGCCGAGCGGCAGACCGACCAGGGCGGCGACGAGCACCCCGGGCAGCGCCTCCTTCGTGGCCCCGCCCGAGTGCAGACCGCCCGCGGGAAGGTGCCCGCCGCGCCCGGGCAGCCGCGCCACCACCAGCCCCACGACCACCCCGGCCACCAGCAGCAGCGGGAACCCCCACCACCACGGCGCCTGCTTCCAGCCCAGGTCCTTGGGCCAGTCCGTCCAGATCAGCCGCTCCAGCTGGTTGAGCGTCACGAGGAACCAGAAGGCGATCAGCGCCACCGGAATACCGATCAGACCGCAGAAGACCAGGGCCTTGCGGTATTCGGGCCGCCGCAGCATGGTCCGCAGCAGGTCGGCTTCCGGCGGCTGGCTTCCCGGCGCGGGCGCGGCGGGCGCGTCTGGCTTCGTCCCGGCGATGGGGTCCTCCTGGGCTCGTCGACTCGACAGGCGATTTCCCTGTGTTCCCCCTCATTTCGGGACGAGGTTATCCGCCCGCCCGGTCCGCGCCCGGCGGGCTCGTGGCGCCTGCGTGTCGCTTCTTCTAGGACAGGAAGAGCGGACAGGAAGAGTGGACGTCACATTCGAGGGGCCGCCGGTGTCTTCATGTCGGACAGACCGACAACCGAGGAGGACACCATGGCGCTCCGCGTCCCGAAGGCCGAGCTCCCCGTGGAGCTCGAGGAAAACATGATCAAGCAGCTCGGCGCCGTGGCCGAGAACGTCGAGGTGTTGTGGAACAACCCCCAAGTCGCCCAGGACAGCCTGCAGTTCGGGGGCAAGGTGGGCGCGTGGGGCGCGGCCGACGCGAGCCTCAAGTCGTTCGCGCACATGGCCGTCGCGACCCAGGTCGGCTGCAGCTGGTGCCTCGACGTCGGCTACTTCCAGGCGCAGAACGAGAACCTGGACCTGGCCAAGGCGAGCCAGGTGCCGCGCTGGCGGGAGTCGGAGGCGTTCACGCCGCTGGAACGGGACGTGATGGGGTACGCCGAGGCCATGACGCACACCCCGCCGACCGTCACCGACGAACAGCACGCGAGCCTGCTGGAGCGGCTCGGCGCGGCGGCGATGGTCGAGCTCACCGCGTTCGTCGCCTACGTCAACCTGGCGACCCGGGCCAACGTGGCGAACGGGGTCACGTCGCAGGGCTTCTCCGCCGCGTGCGAGATCCCCCTGGCCACACCCTCTTCCGCGACCTCCGGCGTGACGTCCGGCGTGACGTCCCAGCGGGCGTCGGCGGTATGACCGGCGAGGACCCGTTCGTCGTCCATCGCCGTCTGCTGTTCACGGTCGCCTACGAGATGCTCGGTTCGGTGGCCGACGCGGAGGACGTGCTGCAGGAGTCCTGGCTGCGGTGGGCCGACGTCGACCGCGCGCGGGTGCGGGATCCGCGGGCGTACCTCGTGCGGATCGTCACCCGGCAGGCGCTCAACCGGCTGCGGACGGTGGCGCGCAGCCGCGAGGACTACGTCGGCGAGTGGCTGCCGGAACCCCTGTTGACCAGCCCTGACGTCGCCGAGGACGTCGAACTCGCGGAGAGCGTCTCGATCGCGCTGCTGACCGTCCTCGAAACGCTCGGGCCGACGGAGCGGGCGGTGTTCGTGCTCCGTGAGGTCTTCGACCTGTCGTACGGCGAGATCGCCGAGGCCGTCGGGAAGTCCGCGGCCGCGGTCCGGCAGATCGCGCGGCGGGCCCGCGACCATGTGGCGGCCCGGCGGCCCCGGATGCGGGTGAGCCGGACGGAGCAACAGGCCGTGCTGGAACGGTTCCTGGCCTCCCTGCGCACCGGGCAGGTGCAGGAGCTGCTGGAGATCATGGCGCCGGACGTGGTGCTGGTCGCCGACGGCGGCGGGTTCGCGGCCGCCGCTCTGACCCCGATCCACGGGGCCGCGACGGTGGCGGCGGTGCTCGCGCGCGCCGACCGGGCGACGGCCGCGTTCGAGACGACGACCGTGTGGCTCAACGGCGCGCCCGCGGGCCGGTTCGAGGTCGACGGCGAGCCGACCGCGGTGAGCCTCACGGTGGAGAACGGCCGGGTCACCAGGGTCTTCCTGATGCGGAACCCGCGGAAGCTGACCCGGCTGGAGGAACCGGCCGAACTCGCCAGATGAGCCCGCCGGCGCCTACTTCGCTGCGAGGAGGGCCTCGACGGCCGGGGCGAGGCCGTCCTCGATCTCGCCCCGGGCGAGTGCATGATCATGCGGTAGACGTTGAGCGAACCGCGCTCGGCGACCGCATCGCGCAGCTCCGCCGGCAGGGCCGTCAGGTCGGGGTACTCCATGCGAACTCCTTCGTGGGAGGCGGTTCAGCCGAACGACGACGTGATGTGGCGGAAGATTGGCGATCTGCTGGTCTCCCGCTCTCCTTCTGCTGGGCTGTCTCTCGACTGCGGGTTCCTAGGGTCCTTGTCATCCCCCGGAGGTTCGGTCCACAGACCTCTGAACCCGCAAGTGATTCCCCAGCGTTTGGAGACACCCTGATGCGTGCTCTGCCCCGTCGTGCCGTGCTCGCCGCTCCCGCCGCCGTGCTGATGTTCGCACTCGTCGCCTGCGGCGGTTCCGACTCCGGCTCCGACGCCTCCGGCGCCGCGGACACCCAGCAGTCGGCCCAGAGCGCGGGCGGCGCCCAGGCGGCCGGTGAAGCCGGCGGTGACGCCGACGACAAGAAGGAACCGCCGCTGACCGGTGACATCAAGCAGAAGGCGGAGGCCGCCGCAGTGGCCGCGTACCCGGGCACCGTCCTGAAGTCCGAGGAGGACGCGGAGAAGCCGGGCATGTACGCGGTGGAGGTGAAGCAGGCGGACGGCACCTCGATCGAGGTCTACCTCGACACGTCCTTCAAGGTCACCGACACCAAGAAGGAGGGCACCGAGGAGGCCGACGACGCCGGCTGACGGCCCCCCACGCAGCCACTGCCGTAGCCGCAGCCACTGCCGTAGCCACAGCTGTAGCTGCCGCATTCGCTGCCCCGGACGTCCCGCCCCGGCCGGCGACCGACTCCCCAGCCGGCGTGGCCCGACGTCCCCGCCATCGCCGTCCGGCCGACGACTCCCGCACCCTTCGGCCGGACGGCTCCGGCCGGCCCACCGTCGTCCCGTACGTCTCCCTCGCCCCAGGCGGCTTCCCGTGAACCCTCCGACTCCTCCGGCACAGCTGTGCGAGCCTGGCGCCATGCGGCTGCTGCTCATCGAAGACGACGACCGAATCGCCGGCCCCCTCACCGAGGGCCTGGGACGCTACGGGTTCACGGTGGACCACGTCCGCACCGGCGCGGCCGGGCTCGCCGACGCGGCCGCCGACGCCGCGCCGGACCTGGTGCTGCTGGATCTCGGCCTGCCCGACATGGACGGCCTGGACGTCTGCCGCAGCCTGCGCACCCGCTCCGCCGTCCCCATCATCATGATCACCGCGCGGGGCGAGGAGGCCGACCGCATCGTAGGCCTCGAACTCGGCGCCGACGACTACCTCGCCAAGCCCTTCGGGGTACGGGAGTTGATCGCCCGCATCCGCGCCGTCACCCGGCGCGCGGGAGCCCCCGCGTACGCGCCGACCGGACCCGTGGACGTGCCGGAAGCACACCAACCGGCCTCCGGGGCCCAGACATTGGGCCCGCTGGCCGTCAACCGCCGCACCCGCGAGATCCACCTCGCGGGCCGGCACATCGCCCTGACGCCCAGAGAGTTCGACCTGCTCGCCTTCCTCGCCGACGATCCCGGGACGGTCCACTCCCGCCAGCAGATCATGGACACCGTGTGGGACCCGCACTTCTTCGGCCCCACCAAGACCCTCGACGCCCACGTCGCCGCCCTGCGCCGCAAGCTCGGCGACCCCGGCTGGATCACCACCGCCCGCGGGGTCGGCTTCCGCCTGACCGTCCCCGGTGACCACAGCGCCGCCGAGGGGACCGGATGACCCGGCGGCTGCTGCTGAGCTACCTCGTCCTGGCCCTGCTCGTGCTCGCCGGCCTGGAGATCCCGCTCGGTTACGTCTACGCCCGCGGTGAGACCGCCCGCGCCTCCCAGAACGTCGAGCGCGACGCCGCCATGCTCGCCGAGGTCACCGAGGAGGACATCGAGGAGGGCCGGCTCGACGAACTGCCCGACGTGGTCGGCGACCACGCCGCCCGCACGGGCGGCCGTGTCGTCGTCACCGACAAGCAGGGCACCGTCCTCGCCGACTCCGACCCGGCCGGCCGCACCGGCGTCAGCCTCGCCGGCCAGCCGGACATCGCCCGCGCCCTGACCAACCAGCCCACCGTCACCACCACGACGGACAGCGCCGGCAACGACGTCCTGTCGGCCACCATGCCGGGCTCCTCGGGCACCACCGTCCGCGGCGCCCTGCGCCTGACCTATCCGATGGACCAGGTCACCGCCCGCGTCCACCGCGTCTGGGGCGCCCTCGCGCTCGCCGGCGCCTGCGTCCTGGCGGCCGTCGCGCTGGTCGCGTTCAGCATGGCCCGCTGGATCACCCGCCCCCTGCGCACCCTGGAAGCGGCGACCACCCAGCTCGCGGACGGCCACCTCGCCCACCCGCCCGACGCCACCACCGGGCCGCCCGAACTGCGCAGCCTGGCCGCCTCCTTCACCCGCACCGCCACCCGGCTGCAGCAACTCCTCAAGGGCCAGCAGGCGTTCGCCTCCGAAGCCTCCCACCAGCTGAAGACCCCCCTGACCGCGCTACGACTGCGGCTGGAGAACTTCGAGCCCTACCTCGACCCGCGCGCCCACGGCAGTCTGGAAGAAGCCGTCGGGGAGGTGGAACGCCTCGGCCGCATGGTGCAGGGGCTGCTGGCCCTGGCCCGCCTGGAGAACACCGCCACCACTCCCGAACCCGTCGACCTGGACGCCGCCCTCGCCGACCGGGTCGCGATGTGGGAGCCGCTGGCCGCCGAGCAGTACGTCGCCATCGACGTCACCGGCCCGCCCGCCGGACGGGTGTGGGCGATCCCCGGGGCGCTGGAACAGATCATCGACAACCTGCTCGCCAACGCCCTGCGCGTCTCCCCGCCCAGCACCACCATCACCCTCCACCGTGGCCCGGCCGGCGAGCTCCACATCGTCGACCAGGGGCCCGGCATGAGCGAGAACGACCGCGAGCGCGCCTTCGACCGCTTCTGGCGCGCCTCCGACTCCCACCACGACGGCACCGGCCTGGGCCTGCCCATCGTCCGCCACCTGGTCGACGCCTCCGGCGGCGCCATCACCCTCCACCCCGCCCCCGGCGCCGGCCTGGACGCCTGCGTCCGGCTCCGCCCCGCCACCGCCCGCCCTCACAGCCCGCATTCCACGGGCAGCGCCCTCCGCCCACCCCGCGCCGGCCGCCGCACACAGACGGCGGGCAGGGGCTGACCCTGCCGACCGGCCTTTCGCAGGGATGCGGAAGCGGACATGGATCCAGCCGCGCCCGGCCCGTCGTACAGGACACGGAGCGAACGGGGCGGCGAGCTCATGGCCAGGGCCCCTTCGCACAGCGTGAGAACCGGCCCGGCGTCGCGCTCCGGATCGGCGATGTCGAGCACGGCGGGGCCCGGGAGAACCCGCAGCGTGATCGTTTTCGCCGCCTTGAACCCGCTCCTGGAGCGGCCGCGGACCGGTCCAGGGCCGGCCCGCGTGTGCTGTCGTGGCCCGACTCCGCTTCGTGCGCCCGCTCACTCGACAAGCCTGCGCATCCCGACGACGTGCGGCCCCGGCGACTGGAAGCGCGCGAGAAGGCCGTGCAGAGGCGCTGGGCCGACGACCTGCACCCCTCCGCCCGGGTCAGGGCATCGGCGCGCGAGGCTGGGTCGTCGGGATCCGTGAGGTGAAGAACAAGGCGAGGAGAGCGGCGAGGGCGAGTGCGGCGAGTGCGGCGCGCAGGCCGTCGAGCCTTGCCTCGGTGTTCGCGTCGAGCGCGTCCTGGGATGTCTGCTCGCTCACGCCGGCGGCGTCGAGAGCCTCCTCCAGCTGAGCGTCCGACAGGAAGGGCGCACCGCTTTGGAGCTCGACGGAGGCCTGGCTCTTGACCTGGTCCGGGACGTCCGGGTTCTGTTCGACACTGGTCAGGAACGACGACGTGAGCGCGGCGATCATGATCGACCCGGCGAGTGCCGTGCCGATCGAGGCGCCGAGGTTGGTGACGGCGTTCTGGACTCCACCGACTTCCGCGCTCTGCGCCTCCGGCACCGCGGACACGGTGACCGAACCGAGCTGGGAGGCCAGCGCGCCCATCCCGAGCCCGATCAGCAGGAGGGGGATGGTGACGATCTCCCCGCCGGCGTCGGCGTCGAGCGCGGCCATCAGGACCACCGCGCCCGCGAGCAGCGCGAGGACCCCGAGCCGCACCACCCGACGCGGCGAGACGTCGGGGAGGAGGCGCGGGATCAGGATCGCGGCCGCCAGCAGTGTCAGCGACAGGGGCAGGATGCGGGCGCCGGTCTGGAGCGCGGACAGGCCCAGGGCGACCGACAGATAGAGCGGTACGACGAAGAACACGCCCATCTGCACGAGGTACTGGAAGAAGAACATCGTCAGGCCGCCGGTGAGCTGTTTGTTCTGGAGCATGGCCGGGTCGACGAGCGGCTCCCTGTGCCGCCGCACGACCCGGGCCTCCCAGTGCAGGAAGAGCCAGATCAGCAGCAGACCGGCCAGCATCAGCCACACGACCAGCGACACCCCGAGCCATGAGGGCGCGTCGGGCTTCGGCCGGAACCAGCCCCACTCGTCCGAGCGGAGCACCCCGTAGACGAAGATCCCGAGCCCGAGGGCGGAGAGCACGGCGCCGATGACATCGATGCGCGCGCGTTCGCCGACCGGCGCCTCGGTGATGCGGCGGGCGAGCAGCAGGATGCCGAGCACCACGACGACCTCACCGGCGAACACCCAGCGCCAGGAGAAGTACGTGGTCGCGAGACCCCCGATGAGCGGCCCCAACGCGATGGCCACGGCTCCCGCGGCGGCGACGAGTCCATAGGCGGCGGGGCGGCGTTCGACGGCGAAGTTGCTCGCCACGAGCGTCACGATCGCGGGCAGGATGAGCGAGGCTCCGATCCCCTCGAGGAACGACCAGCCGATCAGCAGGACGGTCAGGTTCGGTGCGAGCGCCGTGGCCAGGGAGCCGCAGCCGTAGACAGCGCAGCCGATCATGAACGCACGTCTGCGGCCGATCAGGGCGCCGACCTTGCCGCCGGGGATCATGAACATCGCCATCACGAGGGTGTAGGCCGTGATGGCCCCCTGGATCCCGGTCACCGTGGTGTCCACGTCCTCGGCCACGGTCGCGATCGACACGTTCATGACAGAGCTGTCGAGGGCCATCAGGAACTGACCTGCCGCGAGTGTCAGCAGGACCAGGCGCCCTGTCGCCGGCTTCGCAGCGGCGTCTGCAGTGGATGCCATGGGGTGAATAGTGGCAATTGCTCCGAGGTCGGCCCCGCGACCCACCACGGGATTCAGCCGCTTGGCGGCAACAGGGTGAGGAGACCGGCGGTCGGCCGGTATCACCTGCCCCGGGTGATCCCGGCCGACCCGAATCGGGCTTTGCTGAGGGTCGAGACCGACACAGCACCGTCGGAAGGAGCCACGAGATGGCTGAGGACATGGCAGGAGCAGGCGGCGTCGGCGCCCTCGCGCAGGCGGACGCCCCGGTGTTCGAAACAATCGTCCAGATGACGCTCGACACGTTCGAGCGCTCCGGTCTGGACCCGGAGTCGTACTTGTTGGTGCGCATCGCCGCACTGGTCGCCATGGACGCCGCCCCCGCCTCCTACCTGCTCAACATCAGCACCGCGGACGATCTCGGCATACCGCTGGAGAAGATCCAGGGCACGCTGGTGGCGGTGGCGCCGGTGGTCGGAAGCGCCCGCGTCGTGTCCGCCGCGCGCAGCATCGGCGAGGCCTTCGGACTGGAACTGCGCCACGAGGAGTAGCCCTCGGGAAAACCCGGTCGCGTCACCCCACCGGGCGGTGCGACCGGGCCCACGACCACAGCCGGGACACCGACGGGGGACAGCGACGGGAGAAATCAATGGCTGGCAATCTGAACCTCGCCTACGACTACCCGGTACTCGGGGCCTTCTGGACCGTCATGTGGATCTTCCTGTGGATCCTCTGGTTCACCCTGCTCTTCCGGGTCATCGCGGACATCTTCCGCGACGACAGCCTGAGCGGCTGGGGCAAGACCGGCTGGCTCGTCTTCGCGGTCGTGCTCCCCTTCCTCGGCGTCTTCGTCTACGTCGTCGCCCGGGGCAAGGACATGGGCAAGCGCGAACAACGGCACGCCCAGGCACGGAAGCAGGCCACGGACGCCTACATCCGCGAGACCGCCGGCCGCCCCAGCGAGGCGGACGAACTCGCCAAGCTCTCCGAAGTCCGCGCCAGGGGCGACATCTCGGACGAGGAATTCCGCCGGGCCAAGGAAAAGATCCTCCACTGACGCGGCGCCACCGGGCGCTGCCGGGCACGGACAGGTGCGGGGCCGGCGCACGGGATGCGGAGGCTACCGTCGAACTGAGTACGGCTCACCGGGCGCCGCCGCGTTCGGCGTGACGGTCTCTCGCGACGAACAGGTCGTCTGGCTCGGCAAGCCGAACGGCCCGCGGTGGCCGCTACCCTCCTGAGACAGCCACCACCGACACGAGGATCGCCAGGATGGACGACGAGCCGCTGAAGGACTGGGCGGAGCGCCGCGACGCGAAGCTCGGCCGACTACGCGCCGTGCCTGTCGTCTCCGGCGACGGTCCCAGGGGGTCGCATCTGCAGCCGGATGCTCCACGCGTCATCGAGCAGTGGAACGGACACACCTGGGAGCCGCACGCCTTCGCCGCCAGCCTGGCCGACGCCAAAGCCATCCTGTACCCGGAGGCCAACGAGCCCTCACCCGCAGGGCCGGTGCCAAAGCCGCTCGGCTCCGGCACCGGCAAGCACCGCAGACTCCAGGCGCCCGAGCCGGACGGTGGCGGCCGGACGTAGAGGTGATCAGCGCCGCCGCGCCCGAGGCTGCTGCGGGCGTGGTGCGGTGGGGCGTCCCAGACGACCCACCCGCCGCCCAGGGCGCGTCAGTGCCCCCACCGAAACCAATGTGCCCTCAAGGTGCCCTGGCGGCCTGACGGGCCCCGGCCCGCACATCCCGCACATCCCGGACATGACGAGGGCGGAGCCCGAAAGCCCCGCCCAATCCCAATCCCAATCCGCAAGAACACCTAGCTCGGTCAGGGCCACACCAGGCAGTACGGCTGATGCCCGGCCTCGTGCAACCGGTGGCTGAAGTCCTGCCACTCGTGCAGCAGCTGGTACACGTTGAACGCGTCGCGGGGGCCGCCGCGGTCCGGGACCGTCGACCAGATGAACGCCGCCGCGCCCACCGCTTCCTCGCCGATGTCGCGCAGGGGGTCCACGACCGTCATGGGGAGTTTCACGACGGCGTAGTCGGGGTGGAGGACGACCAGTTCCAGCGGGGGCACCTTGTGGAGGGGGACGCCTTCGATGCCGGTGAGGACCATCGCGGCCATCGTCTCCGGCTTGATCTTGGTGAACATGCCGTTCATGCCGAGCTCGTCGCCGCCGAGCTCCTCGGGGCGCATCGAGATCGGGACGCGGGCCGCGGTCGCACCGTCCGGCGCGCCGAAGTACTTGTACGTCACCCCCACCCGACCACCATTCCTGCTCTCCGCCCGGAGACGATCGACCCGCTGGTCGACGCGACGGTCGACCCGGCCGTCGACCCGCTCGGGCTCATTCGGTACACCCTGGTTCATACCCTGGTTCAGGCCTTGGCTCATACCCTGGCTCATACCCTGGCTCATACCCTGGCTCATACCCTGGCTCATACCCTGGTTCGGGCCCTGGTTCAGGCCCCGGTTCTGACGTGCTTCGCCGGCTTCCTCCGCGTCGCGCCGGTGCCTTCCCCGTTGGGCACGTCGAGGACCCAGGTCGTCAGTCCCCTCGCCCAGTCCGCCACCGCGATGCATATCTCCACCCGACTGCTTTTCTAGGACGCGTGGCCCCCGCCGCGCAACCCGATCATCGTGTCAGTGACCTCCCCCACGGCCGCACGCCGAAACGTGCGTTGAAACACCTGTCCGCAGGATCTTCGCAGCCCCTCGACACCTGGTCGTTGTGAGCTACGTCTATCAGGCTCTGTCCGTTTCAGTTTCGCAGATGACGAAGCGGTCGGTCGGGCGGGCGGCGGCCCCCGCCGAGGGCGAGCACCGCTGGCCTACCCTGGGAGGTCACTGGCAACCGGAGTCCAGCAAGTCGGAGAAGGTCGGAGAAGTCGCAGGTCATGAGCGAACTGCCCTATTCATACGATGCGCCCGTCTCGCAGGCGCTTTTCGACCGTGCGTCGGCCGTGACGCCGGGCGGGGTGAACTCCCCGGTGCGTGCCTTCCGCGCCGTGGGCGGAACGCCCCGGTTCATGGTGTCCGGCGCAGGCCCGTATCTGACGGACGCCGACGGGCGCGAGTACGTCGATCTCGTCTGCTCCTGGGGGCCCATGATCCTCGGGCACTCGCACCCCGAGGTCATCGCGGCCGTGCAGGACGCCGTCTCCCGCGGCACCTCCTTCGGCACGCCCGGTGAGGGCGAGGTGGCGCTCGCCGAGGAGATGGTGGACCGCATCGGGCCCCTGGAGCAGGTGCGGCTGGTCTCCAGCGGCACCGAGGCCACCATGTCGGCCATCCGGCTCGCCCGCGGCTTCACCCGCCGCACCAAGGTGATCAAGTTCGCCGGGTGTTACCACGGTCACGTCGACTCGCTGCTCGCCGCGGCCGGCAGCGGCGTGGCCACGTTCGCGCTGCCCGACACCCCGGGCGTCACCGGCGCCCAGGCCGGCGACACCATCGTCCTGCCGTACAACGATCTGGAGGCCGTGCAGGAGGCCTTCCACCGGCATCCGGGCGAGATCGCCTGCGTGATCACCGAGGCCTCGCCCGGGAACATGGGGGTCGTGCCGCCGCTGCCCGGCTTCAACCAGGGGCTCAAGGACGCCTGCGCCAACAACGGCGCCCTGTTCATCTCCGACGAGGTCATGACGGGCTTCAGGACCAGCCGGGCGGGCTGGTTCGGGATCGACGGGGTGCGGCCCGACCTGATGACCTTCGGGAAGGTCATGGGCGGCGGCTTCCCCGCCGCCGCGTTCGGCGGTCGCGCCGACGTCATGGCGCATCTCGCTCCCGCCGGGCCCGTCTACCAGGCCGGCACGCTCTCCGGGAACCCGATCGCCACCGCCGCCGGCCTCGCCCAGCTGCGGCTCCTCGACGACGACGCCTACACCAGGATCAACGTCGTCTCTGGGCAGATCCAGGCGCTCGTCTCCGAGGCGCTGACCAAGGAGGGCGTCGCGCACACGCTGCAGAGCGCCTCCAACATGTTCTCCGTCTTCTTCACGGACCGGCCCGTCCGTGACTACGAGGACGCCAAGGCGCAGGAGTCGTTCCGCTTCACCGCCTTCTTCCACTCGCTGCTGGCGAACGGCGTCTACCTGCCGCCGTCGTCCTTCGAGTCCTGGTTCGTGTCCACGGCCCACGACGACGCGGCCGTCCAGAGAATCGCCGACGCCCTCCCGGCGGCGGCCCGAGCGGCTGCGGAGGCCACCGCGTGAGCACCAACGGCAACAGCGGCAAGGACCTCACCGTCGTCCACCTCATGCGGCACGGCGAGGTCGCCAACCCCGACGGCGTCCTCTACGGCCGTCTCGACGGCTACCACCTCTCCGAGCTGGGCCGGCAGATGGCCGACCGGGTCGCCGAGCACCTCGCCCCGCGTGATGTGACGTACGTCGTCGCCTCGCCGCTGGAGCGGGCGCAGGAGACGGCCACGCCGATCGCGAAGGCGCACGGTCTGGATCTGGCCACCGACGGGCGGCTCATCGAGGCCGACAACGTCTTCCAGGGCAAGACGTTCGGGGTGGGGGACGGGGCGCTGCGCCGGCCCGAGAACTGGAAGCACCTCGTCAACCCGTTCAAGCCGTCCTGGGGCGAGCCGTACGTCGACCAGGTGGTGCGGATGAGGGGCGCCCTGGACGCGGCGAAGGACGCGGCCCGCGGGCACGAGGCGGTGCTCGTCAGCCACCAGCTGCCGATCTGGATCGTGCGGTCCTACGTCGAGCGGCGGCGGCTGTGGCACGACCCGCGCCGGCGGCAGTGCACGCTCGCCTCGCTGACGAGCTTCACGTACCAGGGCGACACGATCGTGTCCGTCGGCTACAGCGAGCCCGCCATCGACCTCGTGCCGGCTCATCTCCGGGCCGGCGCCAAGCCGGTGAAGGGGAAGAGCAAGGCCTTCGGCGCGTAGCCGCCGCCCGCGCCCGCGTCGAACCCGCTCCCCCTGCCCGCGTCGAAACCGCTGGCTGAATCGGTTCGCCTGTTACCGAATCCGGAACTATCGGCGGAACCGCCTCGTTCGTCATGTCCTCTGAACGGGTGACCACTGACGAGGACCTGACGAACGAGGACGCCATGCGCACGATCACCCGAAGGGGAGCACTCGGACTCGGCGCGGGGGCCGCCGCCGTCGCCGGCCTGTCCGGCTGCGGCAGCCTCACCGGTACCGGCGACCCGAAGCCCGCGGGCAAGGGCGATGCCAAGAGCAGCCCCTCCGGCAGCCCGAAGCCCTCCGCCCGCCCCATCGGCGACGGCTCGACCTCCTTCACCGGCAAGCAGCCCCACCAGCCGGCCAAGCCGGTCCCGCTGGAGCCCGGCCAGGAGCCGCCGCAGTTCGTCGTCTTCTCCTGGGACGGCGCCGGAGAGGTCGGCAACGGGCTCTTCCCGCGCTTCCTCGACCTCGCCAAGGAGCACGGCGCGAGCATGACCTTCTTCCTCTCCGGGCTGTATCTGCTGCCCGAGTCGAAGAAGCGCCTCTACGACCCGCCGAACAACCCGCGCGGCGCCTCCGACATCGGCTACCTCACCGACGACCACGTCAAGGCGACGCTCACCAACGTGCGCCGGGCCTGGCTCGAAGGACACGAGATAGGCACCCACTTCAACGGGCACTTCTGCTCCGGTCACGGCACCGTCGGCAACTGGACGGCCAAGCAGTGGCGCAGCGAGATAGACCAGGCCAAGTCGTTCGTGAAGAACTGGCGGACCAACACCGGCTGGACGGACCTGCCCGCGCTGCCCTTCGACTACGAGAAGGAACTCGTCGGCGGCCGCACCCCCTGCCTCCTCGGCCAGGACAACCTGCTGCCGACCGCCAAGGCACTCGGCTGGCGCTACGACGCCTCCTCGCCGGGCGGGCGCCAGGTGTGGCCGAAGAAGCGGGGCGGCCTGTGGGACCTGCCGCTGCAGCAGGTGCCCTTCCCGGGCCACAGCTTCGAGGTCCTGTCGATGGACTACAACATGCTCGCCAACCAGTCGGTCAACTCGACCAAGGCGCCCAGCTACAACTACCCGGGCTGGCGCAAGCAGTCCGCGCAGGCCTACATCCAGGGCTTCCAGCGGGCGTACGAGTCCAACCGCGCGCCGTTCTTCGTCGGCAACCACTTCGAGCAGTGGAACGGCGGCATCTACATGGACTCCGTCGAGGAGGCCTTCAAGCACATCGCGCGGGAGAAGGAGAAGGGCGCGGACGTACGGCTGGTCTCCTTCCGGCAGTTCGTGGACTGGATCGACGTCCAGAAGCCCGAGGTCCTCGAGAAGCTGCGCACCCTCGACGTCGGCCAGCAGCCGGCCGGCGGCTGGAAGTCGTTCCTCGCGGCGGCCCCGAAGACGCCCACGACCCCGAAGAGCCCGAAGACGTCGGCCGGGGCGTCCGCGACAGGGTCCGCATCCGCCGCCTGATATGCGGTTTTCTCCCCGCAAGGGGGGTGCGCAAGATCCCCGGAACGGGCATGCGAAACTTTTCACATGAGTGCCGCCAGCCGCGCCCCCCTGTCTGTCGTCGTCGCCGTCGCCGCGGCCTCGCTGCTGTCCGCGTGCACCTCCGGAGGCGCCGCCGGCGGAGGCGGTGACACCAACTTCGTGATGGGCAAGGACGGCATCTCCACCGTGGAGAAGGGCAAACGGGCCGCCGCGCCCGACCTGTCCGGCAAGGCCATCGACGGCAAGCAGCTCGACGTGGCCGCCTACAAGGGCAAGGTCGTCGTCCTCAACGTGTGGGGCTCCTGGTGCTCCCCGTGCCGTGCCGAGGCGCCGGGCTTCCAGAAGGTCTACCAGGACCTCCAGGCCGACGGCGTGCAGTTCGTCGGCCTCAACACCCGGGACACCAAGGCCCGCAACGCCGTCGCCTTCGACGAGCAGTACGGCATCACCTACCCCAGCCTGTACGACCCGACGGGCAAGCTGATGCTCCGCTTCACGAAGGGCACCCTCAACCCGCAGGCCATCCCCTCCACGCTCGTCATCGACCGGGAGGGGAAGATCGCCGCCCGCTCGCTGGCCGCGCTCAGCGAGGACAAGCTGCGCAAGATGATCTCCCCGGTCGTCGCGGAGAAGTGACGTGAGCGCAGTCACCACGCTCGCCGCGACGGGCTACAACGACACGGTGCTCAACGGCGCCCTGCTCGTCGCCCTGCCCATCGCGCTGCTCGGCGGTCTCGTCTCCTTCTTCTCGCCCTGCGTCCTGCCGCTGGTCCCCGGCTATCTGTCGTATGTCACCGGGGTCGCCGGCACGGACCTGGCCGAGGCCCGCCGCGGACGGATGGTCGCGGGCGCCTCCCTCTTCGTCCTCGGCTTCACCGCCGTGTTCGTCTCCAGCGGGGCCCTGTTCGGCTACTTCGGCCAGAACCTCCAGGACAGCCAGGGCGTCCTGTCCAAGGTGCTGGGCGTGCTCATGATCGTCATGGGCGTGTTCTTCATGGGCCTGATGCCCTGGATGACCCAGCGGGAGTTCCGCTTCCACAAGCGGCCCGTCGCCGGACTGGCCGGCGCACCGCTGCTCGGCGCCCTGTTCGGCATCGGCTGGACTCCCTGTATCGGCCCCACCCTCGCCTCCGTGATCGCCCTCTCCTCCCAGCAGGGAAGCGCGGGCCGCGGTGCCATACTGACCGTCGCCTACTGCCTCGGCCTCGGTGTGCCGTTCGTGCTCGCCGCGGTCGCCTTCCGCAAGGCGCTCGGCGCCTTCGGCTGGGTCAAGCGTCACTACGTCTGGGTGATGCGGATCGGCGGCACGATGATGATCGTGACCGGTCTGCTGCTGCTGACCGGTGCGTGGGACCGCCTCGTGCAGGACATCCAGTCCTGGTCCGCCGGCTTCACTGTGGGGATCTGATTCATGAGCAAGACCACGACGACCGGCAAGACCACGACGGCCGACGAGAGCACGACGGCCGACGAGACCTCGACGACCGGTGAGGCGACCCCCGTCGCCGCCGACGACCAGGACCTCGGGGCCGCCGGCTCCCAGCTGTCCACCGCGCCGGTGGACTCCCTGGCCAGCGGACCCGGCCTGGGGCTCGTCGGCTGGGCCCGCTGGTTCTGGCGTCAGCTCACGTCCATGCGGGTCGCGCTGCTGCTTCTGCTGCTGCTGGCGCTCGGCGCGATCCCCGGCTCGCTGATCCCGCAGTCCGGCACCGACCAGACGAAGGTCGCCGACTTCCGCCAAGCCCACCAGACGCTCGCGCCGATCTACGACCGGCTCGGCCTCTTCCACGTCTACAGCTCGGTGTGGTTCTCCGCGGTCTACATCCTGCTGTTCGTCTCCCTCATCGGCTGCATCGTGCCCCGCACCTGGCAGTTCGTGGGCCAGCTGCGCGGCCGACCGCCGGGCGCTCCCAAGCGCCTGACCCGGCTGCCCGCGTACACGACGTGGCGCACCGAGGCCGAGCCGGAGCAGGTCCGCGAGGCCGCGCTCACCCTGTTGAAGAAGCGCCGCTTCCGCGCCCACCTCGCCGGGGACGCCGTCGCAGCCGAGAAGGGCTACCTCCGGGAGGTCGGCAACCTCGCCTTCCACATCGCGCTGATCGTGCTGCTGGTCGCGTTCGCCTGGGGCCAGCTGTACAAGTCCGAGGGCAACAAGCTGGTCGTCGAGGGCGACGGCTTCTCCAACACCCTCACCCAGTACGACGACTTCAAGTCCGGCACCCTCTTCAGCCCCGACGACCTCACGCCGTTCAGCTTCAGCCTCGACAAGTTCACCGGCACGTACGAGACGAGCGGCCCCAACAAGGGCACCCCGCGCACCTACCAGGCCGCCCTCACCTACAGCGTCGGCGCGTACGGCAAGGACAAGAAGGACGTCGTCAAGGTCAACCACCCGCTGGAGATCGGCGACTCCAAGGTCTATCTCACCGCCCACGGCTACGCCCCCGTCGTCACCGTCCGGGACGGCAGGGGCAAGGTCGTCTACAGCGACGCCGTACCGCTGCTGCCGCTGGACTCCAACGTCACCTCCTCCGGTGTGGTCAAGGTCTACGACGGCTACCGGAACGCCAAGGGCGTCGGCGAGCAGCTGGCCTTCCAGGCGTCCTTCCTGCCGTCGTACGTCAAGGGCATGGAGACGGCCTCCAGCTTCCCCGCGCTGCTCAACCCGGTGCTGAACCTCGCCCCGTACCACGGCGACCTCGGCGTCAACTCGGGCATCCCGCAGAGCGTGTACCAGCTCGACAAGACCCATATGAAGGAGTTCAAGGACGCCAAGGGCGCGCAGGTGCGGGAGAACCTCAAGCCCGGCGAGACCCTGACCCTTCCGGACGGCGCCGGCTCGATCACCTACGAGGGCACCAAGCAGTGGGCGAACTTCCAGGTCACCCAGCAGCCGGGCAGCGGCTGGGCGCTGGGCGGCGCGCTCGCCGCGATCTTCGGCCTGGCCGCCTCCCTGTTCATCCAGCGCCGCCGGGTGTGGGTGCGCGCGGTGAAGGACGCCGACGGCGTCACGGTCGTCGAGATGGCCGGCCTCGGCCGCAGCGAGTCCGCCAAGGTGCCCGAGGAACTCGGCGACCTCGCCGGAACCCTGTACGACCAGGCTCCCGGAGCCCCGGAACCTGCACCCACCGATTCCCCCGAACCCGAAGTCGTACCTGCCGAAGGGTCTGAGAAGTGACTCTCGCCGCCGCAACCGATCTGGCCGTCGCCTCCAACGAGAATCTCGCGAACATCAGCAACACGCTGATCTACTCCTCGATGGCCGTGTACACGCTGGCCTTCTTCGCGTACATCGCCGAATGGCTCCTCGGCAGCCGCAGCAAGGTCGGCCGCACCGCCGCCGCGCTCACCGCCGAGGCGCAGGCCGCGGCGAAGGGCGCGGCGAAGGGCCCGGCCGTCACCGTCAAGAAGAACGGCGGCACGGCCGTCCTGGAGCGCCCGCAGGTCGTCGTGCGCTCCGCGTCCGCCGCGCGTGACGTGCCCGACGGGCCGGGCGCGCACGGCGGTGACGAGCAGGGCGACATGTACGGCCGGATCGCCGTCTCCCTCACGGTGCTCGCCTTCCTGGTCGAGCTGGCCGGCGTCGTGGCCCGCGCGGCCTCGGTGGAACGCGCGCCGTGGGGCAACATGTACGAGTTCAACATCACCTTCTCCACGGTGGCCGTCGGCGTGTACCTCGGGCTGCTGGCGCTGAAGAAGAACGTGCGCTGGCTCGGCCTGTTCCTGATCACCACGGTCCTGCTGGACCTGGGCCTCGCGGTCACCGTCCTCTACACGGCGAGCGACCAGCTGGTCCCGGCCCTGCACTCGTACTGGCTGTACATCCACGTCTCCACCGCCATCTTCTGCGGCGCGGTGTTCTACGTCGGCGCGGTCGCCACGATCCTGTACCTGTTCAAGGACTCCTACGAGAACAAGCTCGCGACCGGCGGCAAGCCGGGCCGCTTCGCGAACTCGGTGCTCGACCGGCTCCCCGCCTCCGCGTCCCTCGACAAGTTCGCGTACCGCGTCAACGCGGCGGTCTTCCCGCTGTGGACGTTCACGATCATCGCGGGCGCGATCTGGGCGGGCGACGCGTGGGGCCGTTACTGGGGCTGGGACCCCAAGGAGACCTGGTCGTTCATCACCTGGGTCGCCTACGCCTGCTATCTGCACGCCCGCGCCACGGCTGGCTGGAAGGGCCGCAAGGCCGCCTACCTGGCGATGATCGCCTTCGGCTGCTGGCTGTTCAACTACTACGGCGTCAACATCTTCGTCTCCGGCAAGCACTCGTACGCGGGCGTGTAACTCGCGCACAGAGAAGGCCGGTTCCCGTGACATGGGTCACAGGAACCGGCCTCCGTCGTACGGACAGGTAGAAGGGCGTGGATACGACTCCGAGCACAACGAGAACGCTGAGGAAACGCATCCGCGCGGGGGACCACGACGCCTTCGGTGAGCTCTTCGACGCCTACGCACGCTCCGTCTACAACCATGCCTACCGGCTCACGGGGGAGTGGACGGTCGCCGAGGACGTCGTCTCGCTGACGTTCCTGGACGCCTGGCGGCTGCGCGACAAGCTCGACGAGGACGGCGGCTCCCTGCGCCCGTGGCTGCTGGGCATCGCCACCAACGTCACGCGCAACACCCGCCGTGCGGCCCGAAGACACGCGGCGGCCGTGTCCCGGCTCCCGCGCGGCGAGCCGCTGGCCGACTTCGCCGAGGAGGTCGCCGGACGTCTCGACGACGCGGAGCGACTCGCCCTCGTGCGCACCGCCTTCGCGAAACTGCGGCGGGCCGAGCGGGAGGTGCTGGCGCTGTGCGTGTGGGGCGGGCTGGACTACGCGGCGGCGGCCGAGGCGCTGGGCGTGCCGGTCGGGACGGTGCGGTCGCGGTTGTCGAGGGCGCGGACGAAACTCGCGAAACATATGGAACTCCCGCAAAGCAGAGGACAGATGAGAGGTGACCGCGGCACCGCGGTCGGCCCCCTGAGGGAGGTAAACCGATGAGCCAGACTCCACCACTGCCGGAGAAGGACCTTCCGCCGGGCCGTCACCGACTCCTGAAGGAGCATCTGATGACCGAGATCCGGTACGAGGAACAGGCCCCCGTCCGCACGCCTGTCGGCAAGCGGAACCCGTGGCTGCGCCCAGCGCTCACGGCGGCGGCCGTGGCGACGGTCGCCGCTGTCACCTTCACGCTGCTGCCGTCGTCCGGCGACTCCGGCTCCGGACCGCGCGTCACCACGGCGGCCGCCGTCCTGGAGGACGCGGCGCTGGCCGCCGGGCACGCGACGCAGTACGACAAGATCCGCGACGACCAGTTCACGTACGTCGAGAGCCAGGTGTCCTACACGAGGGTCAAGAACGGGAAGCAGACCGTCGTGCCCCCGCACCGCCGGGAGACGTGGCTGTCCGTGGACGGCAGCCGCGACGGCTTGATCCGCGACGCGCTCAACTCCCGCGACACGCGCTGGCCCGGTTTCCAGGAGAAGGACCACTTCTACGACTCCTACCCCGGTTACAACCACCTGAAGTCCCTGCCCACGGACCCGAAGGCGATGTACGACTGGCTGCGCAAGAGCCTCCCTGACAGCTTCGGGGTCGTGCTGGCCGGCGTGAACGCCGGGCTCATCGAACAGGACCAGGGGATGCTGTTCTCGGCAGGCAACCTGATGCAGGAGGGGATCATGCCGTCGGCGCAGGCCGCCGCTCTGTTCCGGGCCATCGCCCGCATCCCCGGGGTGACGGTGGTCGAGGACGCGGTCGACGCGCTCGGACGGCACGGGGTCGGGATCGCGCGCGAGGACGCGAAACAACCGTTCCGCATGGAGTGGATCTTCGACAGGAAGACGCACCAGCTGCTCGGGCAGCGCACCACCCTCACCCGGGACTTCGGCGGCCTGAAGAAGGGGACCGTGTCGACGGACTCCGCGACCGTGCGCCGGGCCGTCGTCGACAAGGCCGGGCAGCGGCCGTAACCGCGTGCGGAACCTTCCGTCCGGAGTCAGGCTGGTGTCATGAGCGGTTCCGTCGAGCAGGGCAGCAGTCAGACCCACGGGAACACGCACATCCTGCACTTCCTGGTGCGGCTCCCGGGGGCCATGGGGGCGGTCTGGCCGGCGTTGTCCACGCCGGAGGGGCTCGGCGGCTGGTGGACGGCCGTCGACGTCCTCGAACCCCGGCTCGGCGGCACGGTCGCCCTGCGCGGCCTGGGCGCGGGGCGGGTCACCGCGTGGGACGTGGACCGGGTCGCCGAGTACACGGTGGCGGCCGGCGGCCGGATCCGCTTCCACCTGGAGCGGGACGGGGACGAGGGCACGGTCCTGCGCTTCACCCACGAGTTCCAGGGCGAGGGGGAGAGCGAGCCCACCTGGCGCACTCGATTCGAACGCCTGATCGAGTGTCTCGGAGGGCTCGGAGGAGGCCAGGGCGCGTAGGGGCGCGTAGGGGCGCGTAGGGGCTCAGGACGGCGGCAGGCATTCCCCCGCCGGCGGCTTCCCCTCCGGCCAGGCGATGCGCACGAAGCGCGAGCCGCCGTCGGCGTGCAGTTCCACGATCGGCACGGCCTTGTCGTACGGGTTGCCGTGCACGTCCAGACAGATCCAGCCGCTCGCCCCGTTCACCCGCAGCGAGCCCTTGACCTGCGGCCACTGCAGGCCGACGTCGGCGAGGGGCGGGACGGCGGCGCCGTCCGGGGTGGCCTCGCGGATGCCGTGGACGGCCAGCGTGATCGCGTCGTAGGCGATGATCAGCTGGCCGTCGTCCAGGGCGACCGGGCCGATCGGGCCGACGGGCTCGCGGACCGCGCGGGCGAGGAGGTCGGTGAGGACCTTCGCGTCCGTCGCCGAGCCGCCCGGCCCGGGCGGGGACTTCGTCCAGGTGTCCGGGTGGGCGAGGGAGGTGTAGCGGACGGACAGGTTGTGGGTGAGGGCGGTGCGGTCCAGCTTCTTGTCGCCGGACAGGTACGAGCCCTCGTCGCCGGTCAGCACGGTGAACCTGCGGTTCTGGCAGCCGCGGGTGCCGAGCGCGTTGATGAACTGGCGCAGCTGCGTGTGGCGGCCGGCGAACAGGATCGTGTCCGTGTCCGCCGAGGTGTCGCACACCAGGTGGGTGATCTGCCGGAAGGTGTTCGCCGTCGTCCCCTCCTGCGTGCGGTCGGCGGGCGGGGTGAACGGCTGCGGCTCGTAGGGCGAGCCCTTGAGCAGCGCCGCGAACGACGTCTGGAGCGTCCGCGTGTACGGGTCGCCCGGCTTGTCGTACACCAGCAGCGCCCGGCCCGCGTTGACCTTGGCGAACGAGGCCAGGGCGCGCGCCTCGTCGGTGTTGGTGGGGGAGACCCGGGCCAGCCCGGGCAACGGGTCCTTGCCGTGCTGGCCGTTGGCGAGGTCGTCGGCGGTGATGGACGCGCCGACCACCGGGATGCCCCGCGCGGTCAGTTCCGCGACCGCCTTCTTGTTGTTGTCGGTGCTCTGGCCGACCCCGGCGACCGCGCGCAGCCGGTCGGCGCTCTTCGTCATCCGCTCCAGCTGGTCGACCATCGCCTCCCAGTGGTCGCTGGTGGCCCCCGGGTTGGCGAGCACCAGACGGATCGACGGGGCCTGCCCGTTGGAGGTGTGGTTGGCCTGCCACTGCGCCAAGTACGCGCCCTGCACCTCGTGTTGGATGTCGCTGAGCGTGGAGGGAGTGGACGCGGTGTACGGCAGCATCAGCGCGATCGTGACGTAACTGCCCGCCTTGAGCCGGTCGTTCTCCCGGTCGATGGCGTTCACCGTGTCCCGCAGCTGCGCATGCCCGAAGTCATACGGTCCCGTGGCCACGCCCACGCACTCGTCGCTGTCGGCCGGACGGGCCACGCCGGGCCCGCACGAACGGTTCTCGTCGGTGACCGCCCGCACGGCGACGGTCACCCCGGCCACCAGGACGGCCGTGACCAGCAGCGCCAGATAGCGGTAGAGGCGGATCTCCCAGACCTCCCGCAGCCACCGCACCAGCGGACTTCTGACGCCGTTCCTGCCTCCGTCGGCCATCACGCCACCCCGTCCCCGTCGTCCCCATCGTCGCCGTCGTCGTCCCCGTCGTCCGGTCCGTTCCCGTTCCCGTTCCCGCCCCCGCCCCCGTCGCCGTCTCCGTCCGCGTCCTCGGCCGGTGTGCGCAGCGGGCGGCCCGCGAGGGCGTCCCGGGGCCAGGCCTGGGACGCCGCGAAGAGCAGTGCGCCCCCGGCGGGCCGCAGGTCGGACAGTTGCAGCAGCTCGAACTCCAGCCGCCCGCACACCTTCGGGTCCGGCAGCACCAGCGGGTCCGTCACCTGCCACACCGCGTGCAGCAGCCGCCGTATCCGCAGGTGGAGGGAGGCGTTGACGCCCTCCGGGGGCTGCTGGGCGGCGTCCGTGCGCCCCAGCGCGATCGCGGACCGGCGGTCCTCGTGGCCGTCGTCGCGGCCCTCGGCGTCGTGCGCGTGGAAGTAGGGCGCGGACGCCAGGAAGCGGAGGGTGTCCAGCCAGGTGCGGGTGCGCAGGGTGGTGAAGGTGTCGCGCAGGTGGGCCACCGCGCCGGCCGTGTCGCCGAGAGAGAGCTCGTGGTAGAGGCGGAAGGCGTCGACGCCGGGATGCGGGGTCCGGAAACCGGGGCCGGTCGCGAAGTGGGCGATCAGCGTCTCGTGCACCTCGCGCCACTTGGCGTGGTCGGCGTGCCGGTGGTGCAGCCGCAGCAGCAGCAACGTCCGCACGAAGGGGTCGCCGACGAAGTGTTCCGGCGAGAGCGCGAGCCCCTCCTCGGCGAGCCGCGCCCGCAGCGACCGTACGCCCGACGAGCCGAAGTCGTCCGGGAGCCGGGCCTGCGCGAGGGCTACGGCGGAGTCGTGGCCGTGGGCGGCGGCGAGGACCGTCAGCTCGTCGAGCCGGTCCTCGGGGACCAGCCGGCCGAGCAACTCGGCGTAGGCGGGCCGCCCGTCGTCGGCCTGCCCCTCCTCCATCTTGACCTTCGCGATGAGCAGCCGCCCCAACGAGGCAGCCTGCTCCGGGTGTTGGCGGGCGGCGGTCGCCAGCAGAACGATGCCGAGCGGGTTGCCGCCGGTCAGCCGGTGGATGGCGTGCGGGAGTTGGGGCGGGATCTCGACGTCGTCGCAGACCGCGCCGACCATGTGCAGGGTGTCGTCGGGGGAGAGCGGCGGCAGCGGCACGAGCAGCGCCCGCGAGGAGGGCGAGCTGCCCGGCTCCCAGTCCGTGACCCGGGCGACCTCCAAAAGCTCGCGGCGGACGGCGTCCCCCAGCGCAGGATGGTTGGCGCCGCGCACGGTCGCCGCCCACACCACCTGATCGGCGACGCCGTCGGCCCGATCCCGCAGGACGGCGTCCAGCAGCCCCGCACCAGGCCCGCTACGCGCGTTGTCCAGCAGCACGAGCGGCCGCCCGAGCCGCGTGAGGTGCGAGCCGATCCCGGAGTACGCCTCGGCCAGGTCGGCGAGCAGCGCCCGCACCAGCCACCGCTCGGCGTGCTCGCGCGAGGTGCCCCCGGCCCGGAAGTTCCCGGCGAGCAGCAGCAGCCCGCGCTTGGCGTTGCCGCCCGCGTTCGGATACGACCGGTACCAGGTGGCCGGTCGCTGCTCCTTGCGGTGCGTGACCCCCTCGGAGAGCGCCTCCAGCGTGGCCTCGACGGTCGCCGCGACGAACGGGCCGCCGCCGCTGGCCGCCGCGATCACCTTCGAGGCGACCTTGGCGGCCCAGCGCCCGGCCAGACTGAACCGCGTCGCCCGCTCGTTCAGCAGCAGGATCCGCACCAGCTCACGCCGGATGCGGTCCGAGTCGGTCCGCCCGCTCCAGTCACTGGCGCGGACGGCCACCAGCCCCGCCGTCAGCCGCGGGAAGGTGAGCTGCCCCGCCGCTTTCACCGGCTCGGTCAACTGCTCGGCGACCACCAGCAACGCCTGCCACACCGGCGACCAGGACTCGGGGCTCTCCTCGTGCGGAGGCCGCGCGAACTGCTCGTCCTCACAGTCGATCAACGCGACCGGAGTACGCCGACGGGCCTCACCCCGGCGGTTGTGCTCGGTGTACGCGTCCCACAGCTCTCCGAGCACCGCACTCTTGCCGACCCCGCGCCCACCGGCCAGCACCAGCAGCGGCGGCCCGCCGGGATGCTCCAGCCGCTCCGCGTGCAGCTCGTACGGGCGGATCCCCACGAGTCGCGGTACAAGACCGGCGGGCTCGACGTCGAACAGCGCCCCACGCCCGTACAACCGTCCGTGCACCGCGCACCTCCCCCAGGGCCGGTTCCCAACGCAAGGGTAAGGAGAGGGAGTTGCTATGTGCCAGATCGCGTGGTGTCCGTTGGGTTACGAAAGTTCCGGTACGGGGCGGTCGGTTCAGTCGGCGGCGCCCGGCGAGACCGCGGCCTGGCGGCACGAGGCCAGTGCCCGGGCGGCCCTCGCCGCTCCGTCGTCCACGAACGGTCCCGCCCCTACAGTCCCCTGCGGACGCTCTCGCCCTGCTGTCGTCCCCGGTGGCGGGCGGGGAGACGCTGACGGCCCGCACCCGCGTCATGCCAGCGGGAGCGGGTCGTTCGCAGGACCGGCTGGAGAGCGTCAGCGCAGCCGGGACGATGACAGGATCGACAACAGGTGGGCCGGGACCATCAGCCAGGTGATGACGGCGATGGCGGCGAGCGCCCAGCGGGTCGGGTCGACGGAGTCGGTGGCGGCGTCGGCGAACGCCACGACGACGAGGACCAGGGACGCCTCGATGCCGTTGGTCACCCGGTGGATCTTGAACGCGGCGGCGAGCCGACGTACCGAGGCGACGCCCTGTGAGCGCGGCGCGGCGGCCTCGTCGTCGGCGACGGTGAGCCCGCGCCGGGCCCGGGCCACGTCCACCAGGTCGGTCGACGCCTTCAGCAGCACGACGCCGAGCGCCGTCGCGAGCCCGAGCGACACCCAGCCGTTGAAGCCCGCCCAGCCGCCGAGGCCCGACTCCGCCGCGCGGAAGCCGAAGCCGATCATCAGCGCCGCGTCGGCGAGATACGCGCCGAGCCGGTCGACGTAGATGCCGGTCGCGCTGTTCTGGCCCTTCCAGCGGGCGACCTCGCCGTCCACGCAGTCGAACAGCAGGAACAACTGCATGAGGAGGGCCGCGAGGACGGCCCCGGCCAGGCCCGGGATCAGCAGCGCGGCCCCGGACAGCACCCCGCACACCACCATCGTCCAGGTCAGCTGGTCCGGGGTGACCCGGGTGCGCACCAGCTGGCGGGTGAAGCGGAGCGAGACCCGCCGCATGTAGAGCCGGCCGGCCCAGTGTTCGCCGTTGCGGCTCGCCAGCTTGGCCTGCGGCTGGCAGACCTCCCGCAGCTCCTCCAGCACCGGAGCAGCAACCATGAACGTTCCTCCACAAACCCTCGACCCGCCAGGCCCACGACCTACAGGCCCACGACCCACAGGCCCCTGACTGATCGGGGCTCTGGTCGGGCCAGGCTACAGATCGCTCAAGTGGCCGACGCGGCGGGGCGGTTGTGGAGGTCGACCAGTGCGCGCAGGCGCGGCGGCAGCCAGTCCTCGGACGGCGAGAGGTCGGGGGAGAGCGCGTCGATCACCTCGGCGGGGGTCGGGCGGTCGTCGGGATTCTTCTGGAGGCAGCGGGTGATGACGGCCGCCAGGCGTCTGGGCAGCAACTCGAGTGCGGCGGTGAGGGTTTGGCCGTGTTTCGGGGGCATGACTCCGGCGGCATGACACAGCACCATCCCGAAGGCGTACAGGTCCGCGGCGGGTGTGATCGCCGTCCCGGCAAGCTGCTCCGGCGCGAGGAAGGCGGGCGTGCCGACGACCTGGTGGGCGAGGGTGATGTGGGAGTCCTCCAGGACGCGGGCGAGACCGAAGTCGATGACGCGGGGGCCGGTGCCCGACACGACGATGTTGCCGGGCTTGAGATCACGGTGGACGATCCCGCAGGCGTGGATGCCGTTGCTCAGAGCCTCAGCAGCTCTCAGCATTCCGGGCATTTCGGCCCGGAAGGTCCGTCTCGTCACCAAAGCGTGAGGGCTCCGGCGTGAGTA